>NZ_JHAL01000002.1:1200000-1500000 GCF_000738005.1 Bifidobacterium crudilactis
ATCCTCGTTGGCTTTGCGAATTTTCGCTATCTCCGCGTTGCCATCGGCGCGGCGCTTGTTCTCTGCGTTGACCGCATCGATCAGCGAGGTCACATCCGTGGATACAGCGCGAAGAGCTGCAGATAGATTAGTCCAATCCGCCTGTTGCATCCCACCGTTCTGCGAGAATAGATCGGCATAATACCCTTGGAATTCGCTTGCTCCGGTGGCACGATACCCTTCACGCGTTGAGGCTTGGCCGTCGAGGGCCGCAGCCGCGGCGTTCGCCGCATCCTTCAACGCATTCGCATTGGCCATATTGAAGGTGACCGCTGGCGAAGGCTTCAGCCCATCAGCATCGTCACTATAATCGAACCATTTCTCATTCTCGGCCACACCCACGCCCCTTACCGATATCAGCCCGGCACAAAAAACGCTTCCACCATGCGCATGCACACTGGAAGCGTCATATCGTTCTCATCAACGAGTACTAATTCTGGCCACCAGCGCTGAAGATATTCTGGCTGATCTGCTGCAACTGGCCACGGAGATCTTCGAGCTCCTGTTGCGCCTTGATCAATGAGGCGTGCACGGCGGGCCATGTATCCCCACGGAATTGCTCAGCCAAAGGCCCGTCCCACACATTGGGCTCAGACAAGGTCTGTCCCTGGGTGTTCATCTGGCTGATCTGATCCATGAATCCGCCGGTAATCAACGATTCCAACGCGGCGATGGCCTGCTGGGCCTCTTCGGTGGACAACACTCTTGATGACATAATGCGACCTTTCCCCCCACAACGATCTTTGGTGCACAAGCGCACCTCACCATTCAGTATACAGACCTATCCATCAGAAGCCTAATGACACATGGTTTTAGTCGTCTTGGGGAAGTCTGATCTTCGTGAACGCCACGCCGCCCTTGTAGGCGGCATAGCTCTCATTCCCCGCCAACACCGGCTCCGCGTAAGCACCTGAAGCCTGCAGCAACGCCGAATCATAGACGCGTGCGGAAACCACTCCTTCCCACTTGATCGCCCGGATCGCTTTGGCCATGGGGTCGTAGCTTTTCGCGATATAACTATGCGGGGAAAACACCATAAGGTGGAGCCCTGCTCTGTGCCATAACCGGATATTGCCGGTCACATCATCGGCATTCAGTCCGCTGGCCGATACAAAAGAGGCGAGATCTGCGATGACAAGCGTCATCGGATCACCGGTGCGCTTTTCCGCGGCGAGCATCTCGTACGTGGAGAGCAGCATAAGAATGTCCTGCACATCATCGACCGAAGTATGCATGGTGAACCCTTGCACATCGGCGCGAGCGCTGCCTTTGTCCTGTGCAAATTGCTCTTGAAGGTCAACAACCTCGACCTTCTCCCCCGAAGCGGCGAGCGCGGATTCAACGATCCTCTGCCACAAGGCGAGCTGATCCTCGTCGGCATAGGCCATGAGCGTCAGTGGCGCATCTCCGTGCATCTCGATACCGCGAACCTTGGCGTCGCCATACGCGAGTCCGAGTGGGATGCCTCCTGCCGCACGCATTGCACTCACGTCGTCCCTCCGGTTGAACAGTTCGACACCAAGCTGTTCCGGCACCATCGGAATCGCCTCCGGCCTCGCTCCGGACCATTCCTGATCAATATGCTCTACCTCGAGTTCCAACTGCGAGAGCATCAAGGTATCGTTTTCGGCGTCAATCGGCAGATAGCACTGCATAAGCGTCGGCGTTCCGTCAACAAGCATCTGGGCACGACCGGGAATGTCGGCCTGCATCTGTCTGCTTCGGCCGAAGAGAGCCTGAACATCGTATTCGTCGTTAAGATACAAAGCGATACGTGTGGGAATATTGGCCAACAGGCTCGAACGGATGGCGTTCACCCTGTTCGCGGTGACGATGAGATACATCCCTACCGCCGCACCCTCGCGAAGCACCGAGGTCAGCAATCCGTCAATATCATCGTGCAGAGTGTCCTGCCCCAAGGCATCGTAACCGTCAACGACCACGATGAGCCGGGGCATACGCGTCCCCGTGCGCTGCTCGTACTGTTCCAGGGATGCTGCGCCCTGCTTTTTGAATATGGCATTGCGGTTCTCTATCGTTTCGCGAACGCGGTGGAGCGCCTTGCGCAGCTTTTCAACCTCATCGAGGCCTATACGGTCGGCGGTATGAGGCAGCCCCTGCAGCGGCAACAAGCCGTTGTGCGAGAAATCGAACAGCATCAGGCGGAGTTCGTCGGGGGTATACCTTTGGGACAATCCCAACAGCAGTGTGGTCACCAGCATGGTTTTGCCGTAACCGGAGGCTCCGAATACCGCTGTATGCGACTGGTGGTCCACGTCGAACATGAATGGATGTTGCTGCTGCTTCCAGGGGATGTCCAATATGCCTATCGGAGTGCTTAAGGACGGCAGAGTGCCATGCTCGCCGACGTCGGCACCGGTGCCGGGCAGGACGTAATGCTGCGACAACGCAGGGAGCCACGGTCTTGCGGGAATCGTCGCATGTTGCCGTTGCGCCACCTGCGCCAGATAAGTCACCACCGCATCCAACTGCGTAGTGGGCTCCGGAGCGGCTTCCGGCTCATCGGAGACACGCTGATCTCGCCCGTCCTGCGAAAGGTCTTGGCTCATCAGTTCATATTGGCCAAGTTCATTGATGCGGTAGACGCGTTCATCCGCGAGCCGTGCCTCTGACTTGTTCGGCTCATAAGTCGCCCCGGACCAGGCCGATTGGAAGAGTTCATAAATCTCATTGTTGCCGACCTGCAGGTACGCACGACCAGGTTCACTGATCGATGCCGCATCCGGCGTCTTGATGATTTCGTTGGAATCCGAAGTGTCGGCCACTTTCAAGGCGATTTTGAACCGCGAGTTCGACCAAATCTGGTCGGTCACCACACCCGACGGTTTCTGCGTTGCCAATATGAGATGCACGCCCAATGAACGGCCGATGCGGGCGGTCGATACCAGCGCGTCGATGAACTCGGGCTGATTGCTCTTGAGTTCCGCGAACTCATCGCAGATCAGGAACACATGCGGCAGAGGCTCAACCGGATACCGCGACTCTTCATCATGCACGTGCTCGGGATCCGCCTTGACCGTTTGCCCCAGCTTGTACAGGGTGGTGTATCCGTTGATGGAGTTGACATGATACCGGGTGAACAGCCGCTGTCGCTTCTTCAGCTCGGCGTCGATGGATGCCAGGGCTCGGACCGTGCCGGCACCATCGAGGTTGGTGATGGCCCCCATGAGGTGAGGGAGGTCGCGGAAGAGGTTGGCCATACCGCCGCCCTTGAAATCTATGGTGAGGAATCCGACGTCCTCAGGCGCGAAATTCACAGCCAATGAGAGGATATACGATTGCAGTATCTCCGACTTCCCCGAACCCGTCGTCCCTGCTATCAATCCATGAGGTCCGTGCGCTCGTTCGTGGAGATTCAGTTCCTCGATGTCGTCCTTGCCCCGCATACCCAAAGGCACAGCCAAGGATTGTGCGGTGTTAGCACCTTGCCAGCGTTGCAGGACATGAAGATCCTCGACCGTTCGAGCCTTGTATAGCCCCATAAAATCGACGACGGTCGGAATGGCGTTCTTTTCCACTTCACGATGATGCAGATTCGATAATCTACGCACGCTCGACTCGACCTGCTCAAGCGGCTCATATGGTCTGAACGCGATATTCACGTATTGTCCGTGATCGTTGACGACATGCCCGGCACCCTGATTGGTGTATTCCACCAAGGTATCGACAGTTTCCGGAAGCAGACCCTTGTCCTCCTTGCACCAGATGACGCTGACTCCGAGCGAACTCATGTCCTCCGCCAAAAACTCATTAAGCCCGTGCCCGGCCAGATAGGAGTCGTCCATGATGCTCAGCACAAAATGCGGAGAGAAGGACACGGGCTCTTTTCCTGCCTCCCTCAAAGAGATTCGACGCTGTTTGACCGTCTGCAGGAAGGAGTTCAGCACCATATCCCGCGTGCGGGCGTTGTGCACCACACCGCGGGTGTTGATACGCTGCATTTTCAGGTGAGGTAGAAAACGCCAAGCCGACCATACCTGCCGATAATCCTCCTGCGACACCAACGTCACGAAATTCACGTCATGATAAGAATGGAAAAAGGCTATCTGCAGCAACAGGTTGGCTACAGCCGTTGTCGTGACTTGATCGCTTCCCACCAGACCGAGCGTGGTGTCAGCCAGATCGACGGCGATCGGAGCGTCATGCTGGACGGCGAAGCGAGCAGCGATGTTTCGCGCACGATTATCGGCATGCGAGTCCAATTCGAGACCGGAATTCGTATTCGTCTGCACGTTCAGCCCGCTTGGCACGTCACCCTGCCCGAAGGAGACCCTGAGAAAGTCCTTGCTGTTCAGCATCCTCTCATAGGTCCGTATATCATACTGGCGAATCATGGTCTGGATGTGCGCGGGCGACGGATACCTGTAATCGAGCACAAACCGTTCCCGGTCATGCAGTCGTTGCAATCCCGCGACGGTGCTCAGCAGATACTGATCGTAGTTGCGGCTCATATCCGCGTTGTGGGCACGCGTTTCCTTCTTGTCGGCAAAATATTGGGTACAGGTGAATACCGCGGTCACGAGACTCACAAAACCCATGCCCATCATCATGAGCGGGTCACGACCGGAGAACACGCTCATCGCGACACTTGCCGCGACCATGGCCAACGGCGGAAGAATGCTTTTCAGCAGCCCGTTCCTGTCAAAGGACGTCGCACGGGGCATCGAATTCACCGTGATCTTATCTGTTGGCACTTCGAGATTCACCCGCGGAGAGCGCAGATAATCAGGAAAGTCGGACGGCACCACATTATGCTCGTGCTGTTCCAACACCGTCTGTGCATTGATGTTGAGTGCACCATCGAAGGAAGACAGTCTCCACTGGTCCTCCCTTCGTTCCAGCAGAAAGTCGGGAGTCAACACCCTGGTCCCCACGGGGCAATCGGTCAACACCACATGATCCTCGATGCTGTCGTCATTGAGATAGGTGAAACGGCTACCCGCATACACAACGAGAGCACTACCATGCACGATGACCTTCGAATCGTCCCCGGTACGAACGTCCGCCTCCGCTTCATTGCCGAAGAGCACGTCATCATCGGGGTTGAAGACCACGTACTGCGTGCTTACTCGCGCCATATCGGCGATCAGGAGAGCGTGGCCCTCCACATCCACCACTCCTGAGGACACCTGGGTTCCGTCTATCTCCAATCCATCTGCGGTTGCCGAGCATCTCAATCCGGCGACATCTGCCGAAGGGTGATCACGCGTCAACGCGATTCTGCGAAGCGTGCTCTCAAGAAGGAACACGGCGAACAGGAGCTTTCCCGACTGCACCCTGTTATCGATACGCTTAGCCGATGCCATAGCAACTACCTTTCTCACCGCTCCACGGCAAGCTGTCACTGAGCCGATGAATCCTTGGACCCACTCACCTTGGCGGTGAGATCGTTGATCTTCTTCTCCAGATCGCTCAAGGTTTTCTGTTTGGTGGCGCCATCCATGCTGCCGTCAAGCTTGGCCACCTGATACTGGTTGATATAGGCGAGAAGCGTGAGCTGGTCATCACCAAGATTCTGCGCCAGATTCAGCGCATGGGCAAAGTCGCCACGACCCGTATACACCCAGTAATTCAAGGTATTGTCGTCGGTTTTCGGAGATAGTGTGTGGAGCAGCGTCTGCTTCTGCGTCATGGTGAGATCGGCGAGATTGATCGCACTCGCCGCTAGTATGTACCGTGCCGATTTGGGAAGTTGCGAAGGTGCATACCCTTGAAGGTCATGCTGGGTTTGATCGTAACTCTGGTTCAGAAAATCCTCGTGTGCGCTGATTACCGCCTCCTGAAGTGGGATGGTGGTGCTGTATGCCCGGAACGTACACCATCCGAAAACCAATGAAAGAAGCACGGCAACCACGGACACCGCCACCGTGGCAATCATCGCTTTCTTATTCACCAAACTCTTCGAGGACCGCTGATCGCGTATT
The DNA here is from genome assembly GCF_000738005.1 of Bifidobacterium crudilactis. NCBI lineage: Bacteria > Bacillati > Actinomycetota > Actinomycetes > Bifidobacteriales > Bifidobacteriaceae > Bifidobacterium > Bifidobacterium crudilactis. Next base: position 1,205,985 of record NZ_JHAL01000002.1, read on the forward strand.
GCTTCTACGAGGCGTGCATCTATGAAATCGCGCAACTCTGCAAGCGATGTACACTCCAGTACCTTCGAGGACAAATCATCCTGCACCGCCCCTGCCGCAACGGTCAGCTCGCTGAATACGGTGTCGGGATGAAACACACTCAGGACCAAGGCTTTCACCTGGCTCAAATATTGGTCATCGGTGCATGTCTGAGGTGTCACCAGATGCAACAGGCCGTGATAGGCGAGGATCGCGCTGCCACCAACGATGTATATGTTCTGTGGATGGAGAAAAGCCAAGACGAATTTATGCTCCGCGTTGGCCGCGCAGGAAAGCACCTGCTGGGCCAGTTGAAGTCGCTGCACCGGGGTCGATGCCTGATGCGCCGCCTGCGTCAGGCTGATGGACTCCGGTGGGACGGCGCAGGTGACTCGCGCGGCGAACTCGTGGTCGTCGCCGAGTTCCATGTTCATGTATTGCGTGATGGTATCAAGGGAGTGCACATCGAATTGCGCGCTCGTCAAGCGTACGACGATCGTGTCCGCATCACGTTCGAGATCGACGGTGTCGGCACCATTCGAGATTTTCATTGCTTCCTCTCCTGCATATTTGGCTCGACAACGAACATATCGCCATCGGCAACCGCAAAATCACTGACCCAATCACTGGATTCCAAGGAAAAATCCTTCTGCTCTATCTTGAGTTCCCACGGCGAAGGCACCACCACGCCCTCTTCACGCAGGCTCTGCACAATAAGCGTTCCGAGACGCCCGAAAGTAACTTCTCGAGGAACCCGCATGTCGAATTGTTCATCTTGCACCTCAACGGATATGTCGATGTGGCTTGTATCACTCATAGCGTCTCCTCGCTCGTCGCCGACCCAGATATCCGCCCACCATCAGTGCTCCCGCAGCCAACCCGAGACCCGACAGGGCAAATACCCAGACTCCGGAACCTGAATCCTGCCGCACAGATATGGAGTGCGATGCAGCAGCATCCGACTGCTCATAATCGCGAAACAGACTTTGGCGAACCTGATCGAGAGCAGACTCATCCGTCGGACGGCTCGCCGTGGTCGAGAATTGAATGGTGTGCCTGAATGTTTGCGCTTGAAGCCCTTCGTGCCGTTGACGTGCGGCGAGGTCATTCAACTCGGGCGAGAAGAGGAGGACTGTAATCGGGAAGCTTCTGTCTCCTCCGACGTTGAGTTGCGCATTCTGCAATGCGTTGGTGTTCAGCGACAGACCACCGTCACCGGCACCATCAGGAGTCGGTTGATTTTCCGTGCCGGAAGTCGTTGCGAACGCGACCGGCCCGATCACACTCGACACCACGACGAATGCCAGGGCGGAAAAGGCGGCGGCCAAGCAACGCTTGCCACACAACAGACAGTTGACCTTGCTGATAAGAAGCCTCCCCCACCCCATGCAACACGCCCAACAATACCGCGCTCAACCGAATCTCTCCAAACGCAATCTGCACTTACTTTTCAACACCGTCAGCAGGCGCACGAGCGCCCCGAATGATGCAATGCGTCGCATTCAAGCGATAGGTTAGTGACAGAAGGGTTTAAGCCAGGCGGGGGAATCACATGAAATTTGGCAACAACACCAGTAATCGTATTTCAGGCCTCGGCAACGGCCCCTCCAAGAAACCGCACATTCGTCTACCTCTCGCAGGAACCGTTCTCCTGGTTCTCGCCATCGGGCTGCTTGCTGCGATGACGCTGACGGGCAGCAATGGGAACGGGCAAACATACAACCACCCGACCATCGCCTTGGTCAATGAAGACACCGGGGGAAAATTCAATAACGCCACATATGACTTCGGTGAGCAGTTCGCGCACGTCGTGCAGGATGACAGCACCTACCAGTGGCAGATGGTCTCCCGCAACGTTGCGGATAAGGCATTCGCCGACGGCAGCATACAAGGCGTCGTATATCTGCCCCAATCGTTCTCACACGATATTCTCACGCTGCAGGATCTCAATCCCACCAAATCACGTGTCGACTACAAGGTCTCAGCCGATCAGTCGGTCTCGTCTCGCAACACCGTACAGTCCAAACTCAACAACACCTTGCGCGACTTCAACACTCGTGTGGTGCGTATGTACTATGCAAGCGTCGCCGGGAGCGTGGCCGACGCACAGACCAATATGACCACCGTGGTGAACGACCAGCATGCTTTGACCGACACCATGAAGAATGACATCAGCACGCCGCTATCCACCACCGTCAAGGCATATCAAGGCGCCTCCATCCAAACCACCGGATTGCGGGACATGAACAGGTCCTGGATCAATCAGCAGAACGGCTTCACACAGGCGACCACGCAGACGCTTCAAAGCTCCGCCAGCACAATGTCAGCCGAGCTCCCCCAGGTGACCTCTTTCTTCGACACATGGAACGCATCACAGGCATTACTGAACTCTACGAATCTTTCCAACGCAAACACAGCCCTCTCCCAACAGCACTCAGCAGATGGGGAGTTCTACGAGAACGCCTTCAATGCATCCACGCAGAATCTGCTTGCGGGGAACCAACAGTGGTCGGGTTTCAGCAACGACAACGACCCGAACTCACTGACGTCGATCACCAATGCCTACAACACGGCAATCCACACCACCACCGAGAGGCTACAGCAGCAATCATGCACCCTGGAATCCTCGGATGGATGCGCGAATACCACTGATTCCGGCATGATTCCAAATCTGCGGGCATTGGAGCAGCAGATTCTCCACGAATACTTCTATCCAGAGACCCCAGCCGATCAACTCCCCCTCATCAACAGCCAGAGCGAACTCGACGACCTTGCCAACACACGACAATCAGATTCCACAACGCCATCGCAGACCAACCAGAAGGCGCGAAGCGCATTAGCCGCAAAACTGACCCACTCGCTCAACACTCATGACAACACCGTCAACACCACCTATGTGAACAATCTTGAGCAATCCGTGTGCTCGACACTCGGTTCATCGGACGATGTCACCGTACGACAGCAGGCGCACGAGCTCTTCGCCGGTCTCAACGGTTCAAGTCTCAGTCAGGACAAAATCGATCGATACAACGACGAGCTCTCACTACTTCTGCGTTACCGTAGCTCGCAGCGAATCTGCGCGGATTCACCTGCAACCGACCTGCCGAAACTCATCCCCGCGACCACGAACAACACCGGCGAAGCACGGCAGATCTCGAAACATGTGGATGTCACCGTGCCGGCGAACAGCACCACCACCATCACGGTCGACAACCCGTCATCAACCGTGATCCAGGTGATCGGTCCACAATCAGCGGCGGACCTGGGATGCTCCATGACCTGCGACAATCTTCAATTCACACCGGCGAACGCTCAAGCATCAACCCAGACGGCACTCACCATCGTCAATACAGGTGAAAGCAACACAGGCAACACCCCCAATCAGATATCGGCAAATGGCAGCGATACGCTGAAGCTCAGCCTCAATTACACCATCACCGTTCCAGCAGATGCACCGCAGAGCGTCCTGACCTTCACCCAGAACAACCGCACGCCAACCACACAACAGCAACCGATGCAAAGCTATGTGATCATCGAGCCCACCACAGCGGCAAAGGAAACGAATGTCTGGGATAGCAGCAACTTCGCTCCTGTCACGCAACTGCTCAGCAATCTCGACACCGCGACCAGCCTGACACGGGTGCTCTATGCGGCACCCGGCGACACCGCGACGGACTTCACCAACACTCCAAGTCAGGCATGCACCACCGGTGGTACCGTCAATCAGTTCAACGACCACTCATGCAAGTCGATATACAACCTCTACAACACCGTCGACGGATTCAGCCTGAGTGCGCAGCTCGGTCAGCAGGACGTGGACAGCTACCAACAGCTCGGTGCGTCCACCCTCTCCAGCATCTTCACCACACTGAATCAGGCAACGCAGGCTCAAGACACACTGCGCAATGCCGTCACCACGCTCAACACGACGATTAGCGACACCGACGGCACACAGAGCAAACTCGACGACTGGTACCAGAAAGCGCTTCAATACATTTCCGACAGCGACTCAGCATGGAAGCAGCAGCAATCCGCGCAGAACGTAGCCAGCTCACAGATATGGAACAATCAGCAGCCCGGAAAAGCCGAAATCTACTACGACGACACCAATACCAGCGACCTGTACAACACCATCAGCCAACTCATCGACAGCTCGTCGCAAAGCGCTTCTCAAACCGCTGCGAATGCACAGCTCATCACCGACAACTCAGCTGATTTCGACAGTCTTGTGAAAACCATCAACGACACCACCACCGCGACCAGCACGATTCAAACCACGACGAACAAAACCCTCGATCAGGCAACCAAGTCCCTCAACCAGACAACGGACTATTCCAACAACTTCTCACGGATACTCGCGAATACGAGGAATCCTGCAACCGACAAAAACGCCATATACGACTTCCTCACCAACCCGCTCGCCATCAATAACCAAAGCAGCGGGCAGCATGACTCCTGGCTTTCGATCGACTGGCGTTGGCCGCTCATCCTGGTCATCGGCATGTTGATCGGAGCACTTGGACTCTGGAGCATCAACGCGCTCAAAAGGAACAAACAGGACCGTCGGCATTAGGCGATGCTGCGCAAGCAAACCGGAGTGGACCTAGCACCGCAGGACGCGACACCGTCAGGCCCACTGCCTGAGAGGGAACAGTAGCGGACCGGCAATCCCGGTCGAGCGCACCGCAACGCACTATATCGAAGCGCAGGTGCCGGTCGGCCACTGTCTGTTCCTACATCACCAAGCTCGCATCCATGTGCATCGTGTGATTAGCACGGTGCCATTCACCGTGGAATTGACACTGTGCCATTCATACAGGGCCATTCATACAGGGCCATCACCACATATTCGCTGCGCTCAGTGGGCCAGCATCTCCTCCACCACTTGTTCAGTGTTCAGACTGGCGGGATAGAAGGTGGGCCAGTTATCCATCTCCTTGATGGCCTGTTCCTGACTGTCGTCCATGAAAATGTGGAAATGCGCTGATTTCTCGGCACTGATTCCATGATCCGAGAACTGCACGGCTTTCGGAGCCCCCTTGGGAAGGTCTCCGCTTGCCGTGAAGAGATAGCGGACGCCTCTGTTGCCCTTGGTGTAGTCGAGTATACGATAGCCGGAATATTCGTAGGTCGCGGTCACACTCGCGCTGCCACGAACGAAGGTGATGCTGTCGCCGGTGATGGTAATGCTTTCCACATCGCTTGCATATCCCTTGTCGTAATACCTGGTGTACTCGTCGACGGTCATATCTCCTGTTTTGGCCTTGGCCTCCATCACAGGCTTCAGGCTGCCATTCTTGAGCAGTGGGTACACCGACTGCCATTCGTTGGCGTAATCGGCAAGCGAGCGGTCCTTCACCTCCTGCGTGAGGAACCATCCGTTGTATACATCGTTCGCCAGCACCTGATGAGTGATTGTGGTCAGCCAAGCCAGCAGCGTGTCGTGCCGTTCCGGAAGTTGCTCTGTGACGGAGATGATCGTCTTGTCGCTGTTCTTGGCCGCATCGTCGAGTTTCTCGGCGAACCCGCTCATCGCCTGGGGGTTGACGATCAGCAGATCGGTGGTGTCCGATGACACCTGCGCCATAGCCTCGTTCAAATCGGCCGCAGTGGGTTCAGCCTCGCTGTTCATCGACTTCGTGTAGGCAGCCGGCGTATTGTCCACAGCCCCGACGTATTCCAGCAGGTAGCTGATGATCGACTCTGTGGCGACGTAGCGTCGCTGGATTCCTTCACTACGCGCCTTGTTCACCAATGCCACGAACTCAGCATAGTCGGCATTCCACGTGTTCGCGTGCCGTTGCACTGTGGCGGCGGTATCGCTCTCCTTCCCTGCCGTAGCCTGATAAGCGTCGACGATGCTCCCGGAAGCTTTCAGCACCGCCTCAGGACTGAACCAGAGATGCGGATTGGTGGAACCGTGATGATGATGCCCGTTCTCTTCGTGCTCCTCGTGCTCGTGTTCCTCGGTGACGGTGATGCCCATGAGATCACCGATGTTGATGATGGTCTGTTTTTTGCCGAACTGTGTGTTCGCCGCCCATCCGTCGTAGCCGGCGCCGTTGACGATGACGATATCCGCCGCCAGCAACTTGGCCATGTCAGCTGCGGTCGCCTCATAACCATGCGGGTCCGCGGAAGTGCTGTTGATGAGCGATGTCACCTCGACACAACTGCCGCCCAGCTCTTTGGCCAGTGAACCCCATTGATTCACGGATGCCACGACGCTGATTGTCGTGCTGCAGGTGTCAGTGGCGTCTTTCGCCTGCGAGACGCCTCCTGAGGTACCAGCGCCCCCGGAGGGAGCCTTGAACAAGCCGAAACCTGCGATGACGAGCGCCATGGCAAGCAGCCCCGCACCGAAGGAGACGAGGATGGGGAACCATTTGCGAAGGACGGTGACGCTCCTTGTCTTTTCCGAGCCGGATGGCGACTCGGGAACGGTGAATCCGGCAGGAGTCATGTCTGGGCCATTCCCCGGAGGAGTCGAGGACGGATTGGGAGAAGGGTCGGTGGACGGGCTGAGATTCGGGTCAGTCACGTTCATACTCGTTTCTATATAGTGGTATTCGTTGTACCAACCGGTTGCGGCGCTGACGTTGTGCCTGCTTGCTGCGATTGGCATGTCATCAGGAAGACCGATGATTCAATCACTATAGATAATGATTATCGTTTAAGTCAAATACCGTATTCGCTTCCGGTGCCGACACCACAAGCACGCATCAGCAGTTAGGACTCGGTCTTCGAGACAAGCCTGCACTATCCCCTGTATCGTTGTTCACACGAGCCCTTTGCCCACAATGACCCACACAATGGACCCACACAATGACCCACAAGTTTAGGGGACGCCATGACGATGCGCTCTCTCCCGAATCTGCTGAGTGCAATGCGCATACTCTGCGCAGCGGCACTCCCCCTGATCACCGGTGACACTCGACTGTGGCTCTGCGTATACGCAGTCGCAGGAATCAGCGACGTTCTGGACGGCTACGTCGCACGCCGCCGTCATCTCGAATCATCTATGGGCGCGCTGCTGGACAGCGGTGCAGACACGCTGTTCATACTGGCAAGCATGGCTTCATTCCTGCGTATCTTCCCCTGGCCATCCTGGCTGACGGCTTGGTTCTGCGCCCTAGCCTTCATCAAGCTCACTACCGCAGGCCTTGGCTGGTACAAGTACCGGACCCTGGCATTCATACATACTCGGATGAATAAAATCAGCGGAATCGTTGTGTTCTTCACTCCTCCGGCCATACTGCTCTCCGGCTCCGCGACTTGGGCCGTTCTGACCTGCCTTGTTGCATCCTTCGCCAGCATCGAGGAACTGTGCATCACCATCGTCTCATCGAGCCACTCACCCAATGTGCCGTCACTCCGGGCGGTATGCCGTGCGACGAGCCGCGAGGACACACAGTCGCCATGCATTCTGCGGCATCGCATGCAGCGCAACGGTCAGGGCGTATACTCGTCTGACAACGCGGCCGGCCGGGACGATGTCCGTCATCGGCACCTCGCGGGTACCGAAACGATACGGGAGACAAGCTCCAACAAGCCTGATGCCAGTCCGGAAAGGACACACGACGATGTTTGACATGCTGGTCAATCTCAACGACGACAGCGTTTTCAACAACCTGGTCATCAACAGCGCGGTTCCGGACGAGGACCGGTATCGAATCGTACGCACTCCCGGCATTCTCGGCGATGCCGTGGCGGACTTCGTCAGGAGCGAGTTCGGAGGCTTCTGGGCATCGGAAACACGTCGTTCACTGTACAGCACTCCATCCGACAGCTATGTGGCACTCCTGGACGGCCGTGTCGTGGGCTTCTGCGCGTTCAACGCCACCGCCAAAGCCTTCTTCGGCCCCACCGGAGTGCATCATGATCATCGCGGAAAAGGCATCGGCCGGATACTGCTGATAAACGCCCTGCTGACGATGAAATCGGAAGGCTACGCCTATACGATCATCGGCGGGGTTGACGAAGCGGCAGAATTCTATGAACGCTCGGTTCATGCCACCCGCATCGAAGGTTCCGAACTGCACAGCGTATACACCCATATGGGAATCTCCTTTTAGCGCAGCAATCCGTTCGGAGCAGCTGTCACAGATGCAGTGTCATCACGCCGTGAATCATCAGTTCGACTCCGATGCATAGAATCAGAAACCCGATGACACGGACCAGTGCGCCGATGCCCGTCGGACCGAGCTTGTCGACCAAAGGGGTCCCCCACATCAGCAGCGCGGCGATGGCCACGGCGATGATCGCTACGGCCACGACGATCGCAACACGTTCTGTCGGGTTCGGATACCTTGCAGCCAGCGCAATCACTTCGCCGATTGCACCGGGACCTGCTATCAACGGCAGAGCCATGGGCGTGAAGGAAATATCGTCCTTGATCTTCGCATGGTCGTGCTCGCTTTTGGAGAGCGGGTGCGTCGGGTTCAGCATCCCGAGACCGGAATGGGCGACGACGAAACCCCCGGCTATCTGAATCGCGGGAAGACTCAGCCCGAAGACACTGAGAATCAAGGAACCGAGCACCGCAAACACTGCGAGAATGACGAACACGTTGATACCTGTTTTCAATCCTTGTCTGCGCACATCTGCCCGCTCGTACCCGGCGGTCAGACCCGCATAGGTGGCCAGAGCGCCCACCGGATTCACTATGGGCAACAAGGCCAGAACGGCGGCACTCAGAACACTCAGGAACATCGACATGCTCACGATGATACCCGAAGGATTCCGGGTGCCACCGGCACGACTACCCTTGAGGTATGAGAATCCTGCTGCAGCGCGTGCGGTCCGCTCGAGTGACGGTCGTTCAGAACGATGCCGATACCGATGTCGCTGTTTCGGCCACGGCCGAAGCAGCGGCGGAAAGGTCCGAAGAATCCCAGTCCATTGATTCCGGATTGCTGCTTCTGGTCGGAGTTCAGGACTCCGACACCGATGCGGAAATCGCATGGATGGTTCACAAGGTTGCAAATCTGCGCATCTTCGAGGATTCGGAGGGCAAGATGAACCGTTCCCTGCTTCAGACCGGAGGCTCTGTGCTGTCGGTGTCCCAATTCACGCTGTATGCCGACACCCGCAAAGGCAACCGACCAAGTTTCATGCATGCCGGTCGACCGGAACATGCCGAACAGATTTGGGCGAAATTCAACCTAGGGCTTGAGAGGTTGGGAATTGCCGTGCGCAGAGGGGTTTTCGGTGCGCATATGCTCGTGGAACTGCAAAACGACGGTCCTGTAACCATCATGCTTGACACCGATGATGCTCCCTCCCATCATGCCAACAAGCGAGAGGATTAGCTGATGACCGGATGCATAGATAACAGGGTGCCCGGATTGCCGATTCCTGCGCAGACAATTGTTTTCGGACGAGTCAACGATGTTGAGGATTGGTCGTAGATCCTCAGTTGCATACTTTTGGTGATTTTCGGGCTTCATCTGGAGGTTGTTCCCGCTTGTGTAGGGATTTTCAAGCGAACCCGGCATATTCGCCTTGCCAATGCACCACTTTCCGCCATAGATAGGCGTTGTATGCTCCGAAATCCCTACACAAACGTCAGCGTTTCGAGATTCGGCATGAGTGCTGCTCGAATATGTGTGAGATTGTTGGATTGTTGTTCTGCAATGGCAGATCCGAGCACATTCTGACATACGGTATGCGCCGTCGACCGGCTTCTTGGCTACTTGATAATCGGCCTGAGAGGTGCGGAGACATCGACCTGGTGCTTGTCTCCGATTTTCGTGGGGTCATTGATGATTTTATCGACCACGGCCTTCTTCAAGGCAATCTGCGACGAATCCCCCCAGACGATGACATACTGTCCATTGCTGATTTCCGTGGTAATCGAATCCTGAGTGCTCGCGGAGACCTTGGTAATCTGCTTGCGCATCGACTCGGGCAGCACCGCCAGCACCTTCAAGGCCTGTTTCACCGCTGCATCATCGGTGCCTTTGCCGACGCTCGACACCTCGATAATCGGAATACCATCAACGGACGCTCCCACGGCGTTGAGCACCCGTGCCTTTTTGTCCACCGCCGTCAGAGCACCTTTGGCATCCTTGAGGACAGCCGCAGGACGTTGGGCATTCACATCGATGTTGACGCCATCGGGAAAATCCTTATGAACGGTGGCTGAAGTGACCCCGGGCAATTCACCGATCTGCTCCTCCATATCCCCTGTGGAAACGATGAACAGCGATGTGCCCAACTGCTGCTTCGCGATGTCTTCGATACGTGAAGCACTGACCCAGGTGTTGGTTCCGCTGACCTTGATGGAGGATGCGTTCAGCAGGAATACGGGAGACAGCAGGAGAAACCACAGCAACGCGCACAGGAGCGCGACGGTCGATACCACGATCAGCACACGCTTCATCACCACATGAGCATTGGCCTGCCTCTTCTCACGCAGCCTCTGGGTGAAATCAATGACCTTGGGACGGGTGAATACGCCTTCATCGGAGACACCCGCCTGTGACAGTCTGGTATTCACATCCTTGTTGCTGCGCATGCGACGCGCATCCACAAAACCATCCGCTTTGGAGTCAATACCCTTCGACCGACTGTTGCCGCTGCTCGCGATGCGGGCGTCACGCTTGCCTTCGGACCCATGCTTGCGGCTGTTGCTCCCTTGGGACACCTTCTCTGTGGGCGACTTCACGGCATCCGAGCTCGCCGCGCGCCTAGGTGTGCGAGAATGGGCTTTCCGAGGGGCCGTCCGCTTGGATGCACCGCCATTCACGGCATTGTCGTTCGAAGTTTTGCCATCCGAAGCGTCACCGTTCGAAGCGTCGCTGTTCGAAGATATGCGACGAGTCATCGTCGCACACCTTCAGCTGGCTGGCCAAGACCATCTGCTCGGGAATCCCCTTCACCTGAAATCCTGTTGCCCTGACACCTCGCTTCCAGTGCATGGAGTATGACAGGAACGACCTGCGTGATGTCTCCGGCGCCGACGGTGAACAGTACATCGCCACTTCTGGCACGGGTTGCCAGCATCACGGCCGCCTGATCCATATCATCGACGGCTTGTATCCACCCTGTTGGAGGCTCATGAGGCAGCGCCGCGGCAGCACGCACGATCACCGATGCCTTGGTCTGCGGAAAATCCTCCTGCCGTTCCCTCGCTGGGAAGATGCCAGTGACGATCACATCGTCGGCCTTGGACAAGGATGCCGCGAACGCATCGGTAAAGAATGCGGTACGTGAAAAAAGATGCGGCTGGAACAATACCCGCAGGGTCGAATGAGGGTATCGTCTTCTTGCAGCATCCAGCAAGGCGGCTATCTCCGTGGGATGATGCGAATAGTCGTCGACGACGCTGACTCCTCCCACCGTGCCCCTCAGCTGGAACCTTCGATCCGCTCCAAGGAAGGATGACGCCGCATCAGCGGCTTTCTGAGGATTCATACCAAGAAGGGTGCACGCCACAATCGCCGCACTGGCGTTCCTGGCATTGTGCAGGCCTGGAATCACCAGCTTCACGCTCACGTCTGCATCGCGACCGTCTGTCAGCATATCCCCCGGGAGATGAAGCGTGAACCGTTCCTCACCGGAGTCGGCATGCTCGCTTTCGGATTCGATACGAGCCAGATGAGCACCGTTGATATCTCCAAGCTCATCCTTGTCATGTGTGGAGTATGCCACGGCTTGGCGTGCTGAATCGGGGTCCATCGCCCTGAGTACGGCGAGGGCACCCTCGTCATCCGCACAGATCACCACATGGTCGCGAGCATGATGCGCATGATCCACGAAGGCGGCTCTGAAATGCTCGGCATCCCCATAGTGGTCCAGATGATCGGCCTCCACGTTGGTGATGACCGCAACGCTTGGATGATATTTGCAGAAGCTGCCGTCGGATTCATCGGCCTCAGCTACCAGTACCTTGCCCGTTCCCGCATGGCCTCCGTCAAGGGACGACTGGGGCCCCTGAATCGTGCCGCCGACGGCGTAGCTGGGGTCGGCCAGGTCGCCTTCGCCGCCATGCGTAAGGATATGGGCAATCAAGGCGCTGGTGGTGGTTTTGCCGTGCGCTCCGGCCACGGTCACACCGATGCTGGTGCTGAGCAGCAGAGCGAGGATATCGCTTCGATGTACCAGGCGTTTTCCTCGAAGTGCAGCTTCCTGCAGTTCGGGATTGTCGGCCTTGATGGCGCTCGACCATACAACCGTGTCCGCGGACGCAACGTTCTCCGCCCGCTGCCCGATCTCCACATGGATACCGAGTGCCTGCAGGCGCTCGGTCTTCGAGCTTTCCAGACGGTCGGAACCATCTACGCTGACGCCGTTCTCATGGAGCATCTCGGCAAGGACGCTCATACCTGCGCCACCGATGCCGATGAAATGGGTGTTGCCCAGACCTTTCAATCCTTCGTGGTACCCGGCGAACGCCGATACCGTCGGATCAAGAATCACTTCAGCGGCAGATTCGTTCTGCCCGACGCCCGCGACCGAATGCGAGGCATGGGTCATTTCATGTTCCGACACAGCAGACAGCTCCTTGAAAACAGTATTTACTCCATTATGGTCATGCCATCGGCAAGCGCAAGTACGCGCTTGGCCACTTTGTCGGCAGCATCCCGTGTGCCGAACTTCCAGGCAGCTTCGGCAAGACCCTGCAACTGCTGATTGTCCTCCATGAGTTCCACCACATGCGCGGCGACCCAATCGCTGGTGAAATCGGCATCGTCGACCAGCAGTCCGCCTCCCGCTTCGACCAGCGGCTGAGCGTTGAAGCGCTGCTCGCCGTTGCCGAAGGGTAGTGGCACGTAAATCGCTGGCATACCGACTGCAGCCAATTCTGCGACCGTTCCGGCTCCGGCCCGGCAGATGGTCAGGTCCGCGCTGGCGAAGGCGAGGTCCATACGCTCCAGATATTCAACGGTGTGGTAATCACCTTGCCCAAGATGTTGCAGGCTCAGGTCGTTCAGTACTTCCGGGCCTGCATGCTCGGACACGATTCGTCTGACCTCCGCAAGCTTCCCCTTGCCGGTGAGATGAATGATCTGTGCCCTGCGCAGCAGTTCAACCGAGGCGCCTGCGACCGCGGCATTGATGCTTGCGGCTCCGAGAGAACCTCCGGTAATGAGGATAAGCGGTCTTGTCGGGTCGATGCCCAGGGTCGATGCCGCTTCGACGCGTGCAAGACGTGGAGAATCCAATCCCTTGCACAGACGGGCAATCGAGGGACGCAGCGGAAGTCCCACACGTTCAATGGTCGCTCCTTGTTTCACTTGCAGTCCGGTGCCGTCATAAACGGTGCCGACGTAGTCCGCCCATTTCGCACCGAGTTTGTTCGCCATGCCCGCCTTGGCGTTCTGCTCATGAATCGCGATGGGGATATGCAGACTTTTCGCGGCGCGGTACACGGGAGCGGAGGCGTATCCGCCGAATCCGACCACCACATCGGCGTGATGACGTCTGAGGATATCCTTGGCCTTGCGCAGCTCGGAAAACCACTTGCCCGGAAAAGCAAAGGCCGCGGCGTTCAACGCACGGGGAAAAGGAACCTTCTCCACGGTCTCCAACTCGTATCCTGCCTGTGGAACCAGATCGCGTTCCAAACCGCTTTCAGTACCAACAACCGTAATCGACGAGTTTGGTCGTTGTGCGCGAATCGCATCCGCAACACTCAGCAATGGATTGACATGCCCGGCTGTACCGCCTCCGGCCAACACGACATGAATCTGCTCTTCTCGTTTTCCCATACCTCCGAGCATATCCCCTCATACCCGACTAGTGACGACACAACAAGCGGAAATACGCTCAGGCCTCGGTGACGGCACCCCGTATCTCCGGCAGACTCCGCATCATTCTGGCAGCAACACCCGCCGAAATCAGACACATAATCAAAGCCGTTCCTCCGGCGGAAACGAAAGGCAGCGGCAGCCCCATAACCGGCAGTATGCCAAGAACGACGCAGATGTTGATCATCGCCTGGCCTACGATCCAGGCGGCGATGCCGACCATGACCATCCGGGCATAGCCGTCACGTGAAAGCCACGCCACACGCACCAAGCACCACCCCATGACGATGAAAGCGAGAATCACCATGCAGGCACCGATGAAACCAAGCTCCTCGCCGATGACGGCGAAGATGAAATCATTGTGCGCCTCGGGCAGATAGTTCCATTTCTCTCTGGAATTGCCCAGCCCCACACCGGTCAAACCGCCCGAAGCCATCGCGTAGAGACCATGAATGGACTGGTAGCACACGCCCTGCGCATCGGATGCGGAGCATGGCTGGTATGCCGCGAGGATACGGCTCATCCTGTTGTTGTTCCCGAGCACGAAAACACCCACGATGCCGACGGCACCGACGGCACCGATCGAGAGCAGCCAACGGATCGGGAATCCTCCCAGAAGGAAGGCGACCACACCGATGAGCACGATAATCATGGCCGTACCAAGGTCCTTGCCCACCATAATCAGCCCGAAGGCGAGAATAAAGCCCAGGGCCGGAACCCAATAGGCTTTCAACGGGCCTTCGCTCTTCACTCGCTTCTGAGATGAGCCAAGGGCTATAGGAAGCCACAGGCATAGAGCAAGCTTGAGAATCTCCGCGGGCTGGAAGCTGATCGGCCCGAAGCCAATCCATCCTGAATTGCCGTTGACGCTGATGCCCAAAGGACTGAAGGTCAAGGCCTGAAGCATGAAGCCGAACAACAGGAAGCCGAAGGAGGCACGCTTGTACAGCACCAACGGCAGATGCATCGCGATCAGCGCCACGATCACACCGAGAAAACCGTACAAGGCCTGACTGAGGACCTGTGTCCAAGGCGATTCCCCGTCGGCGACCATCTCCACCGATGAACTGGAGAAGACCATCAGCAACCCGAACACCGTGAGTGCCCCGACCGAGGTGATGAAGCCGTTGTAACACCAGACAGGATTGAATATATTGCGCCAACCGACGTAGGAGGTGTTCGCCGGTCGACCTTTTCCTCCTGCAGACAGACCTGCTGCTGCCGAGACCTTGCCGACGCCGGAACGCTTGGAACGTGCCTTCGTTGCGCTACGAGACCTTTCGGCGGCACCGTTTGCCGCAGAGTGTCCGGAAACGAGTGATTGAGCACGTCTGGGCTTTTTCTGGCGCCCTTTGGAATCAAGCATGGCGAACCGTCTGCTGACCTTCGATCCAGGCCTTGGCCTGACGAGCGAACTGTTCCCCACGGTCCGCATACGATACGAACTGGTCCATGGATGCACAAGCCGGGGCCATCAGCACCACATCCCCCGGATGAGCCGCATCTGCAGCCGCCTCCACCGCCCGCTGCATCACCGTATCTCGTGGTTCCGCGGGAATCACACTCAGGGGAATCTGCGGGGCTTCGCTTGCGAAGGCATCCAGAAGAGGACGCTGGTCTACCCCTATGATCACCGCAGCCGTCATCTTCCCGGCATACGTCGAAACGAGCTCGTCGAAATGCCCGCCCTTGGCTAGCCCACCGGCTATCCAGACCACCGAAGCATCTGGGAAACTGGAAAGCGAAGCTCCTGCCGCATGGGCGTTCGTGGCTTTGGAATCGTCCACGAATCGGATTTCGCGCCGCGTGGCTGCCGCATCGTCATGCTGTGCTTCGGCATCCGCCCCGATATCCGATGCTGAAGCGTCGTGGGCCGGAAGATACCGTGCCACTGTCTGGATGCGATGCCCGCCCGGTTTGAAGGATTTGAGTCCTTCCAATGCCTGCCGTACCGGAACACCATGTCCGAGAGCCAGCGCCAGCGCACAGAGCGCGTCCGCGAGCAGATGCGGGTATACCGTGCCGTCGGGTTCGCATAGATGCCTCAACTCTTGGATGCTGCATAGGCTTACGGCCTGCGCGTCGCTTCCTTCGGTCAATCCGGAATGGTCGACTATCCGAGATTCCACGATGCCCAGCTGTCCAGGCTGAGGTTGTTTGAGGGTAAAACCGACTTTCCTGCATGCGGGAGAGGCTTTCGCCTCCCGTGCAAGCTCGGTCACCCGAGGGTCGTCGGCGTTGTACACCAATGCCTTCTCGACGCCTCGGTAGACCTTGGCCTTGTCGGCGGCGTAATTGGCGAAACCTCCATGCCAATCGAGATGGTCGTCGGCCAGATTGGTGATTGCCGCGCATTCCAGTCGCATCGATTGCGTGAAATGCAGTTGGAACGAACTCAGTTCGACGCAGAGTGCCTGATTCTGCGAATCGACTGCGGCATGGGACACGGCTTTGCCGATGTTGCCCACCGCCGGAGCGACCTCCCCCGCATCGCAGAGCATGGCTGACGTCATTTCAGTGGTCGAGGTCTTCCCGTTCGTTCCCGTAATGCCTATCCATGGAGCGGGCCGATTGCTCGACCGGGATTCCACACGAAGCATCCACGCCAGTTCGACCTCGCTGACGACGGGGATGTTCCTACGCTGGGCTTCAAGAATGAAAGGCGTCCGTGGATTGAATACAGGCGAGCTCATCACGAGGTCGATTCCCGACCAGTCGACATTATCAAAGGAGTGGAGGTCGGCTTCGGATGTGCCTTCATCCACACTGATCACACGTTCCGCACGTCCTGCGAGCACCTCGCAGGCGCTGCGTCCGGAAACTCCCATGCCTGCAACCAGAACCGTTGCCTTAGCGATATCCAACATCATGCCTCGACTCTCTTCACGCTCAACCGATCAGACCCGAACGGGCAACCCAATCTCCGTAGAACACCACCAGACCGACCAAGACCAGCAGCAGTTCGATCATCCAGAATCGAACCACGACCTTTGACTCGTGCCAGCCTTTCAACTCGAAATGGTGGTGAATCGGAGCCATCTTGAACACACGCTTGTGCGTCATCTTGAAGAAACCGACCTGAATCACATCCGACAATGTTTCGATGACGAACAGTCCGCCGATGATCACTGCAAGCACCTCGGTATGCGTCGCAATGGACAGCGCGGCGAACAGTCCTCCCAATGACAGGGAACCGGTATCTCCCATGAAAATAGAGGCCGGATTCGTGTTGTACCAGAGGAATCCGAAACATGCCACAGCCGCGCACACGGCGATGATCGACAGGTCCAGAGGGTCGGACACCGCATAGGAGTAGCCGGTATGGGTGCCTCCCTTAATGTGATAGCTTTCCCAGAACGCGATCAGACCGTAGCCCACGAAGGCGATCATCGAACTGCCTGCCGCCAGGCCGTCAAGACCGTCGGTGAGGTTGACCGCGTTGGACCACGCCGTCATCAGCAGATTGACCCACAACACGAACAGCACCGCAGCCAGCACCCGTCCTGCGAAGTCGAAGGAAAGGAAGGGCTTCTCGATAAAGGCTATGCCCGCCTGTGCACTCGGGAAACCCGACTTGGTCGGAACCATCAGGGACAGCAGCGCGTAAATCGTGGCCAGAATGAACTGCCCTGCGAATTTCGCGCCAACGGAGAGTCCGAGATTCTGTTTTTTGCGGACTTTGGCGAAGTCGTCGATGAAGCCGAGCAGACCCATCGACAGCATGGCGAACAATACCAGCATCGCGGATGATGAGGGCAGGTCGCCTCGTGAGCAGTAGCGGTACAGCGCAGAACTTCCCCAGCCCAGCACAATGGCCAGGTTGATGACGACACCACCCATAATCGGTGTGCCGCGTTTGACTTGGTGGGATTTCGGCCCGTCCTGTCGGATGTACTGCCCGTAATTGAGTTTGTGGACCAGACGAATCAGCAGAGGAGTACCGACGATGGTCACCACAAAGGAGACCAGCATACCGATAATGAGTGAAATCAACGCAGCACCTCGCCGTCGTTCTCAGACGCCGAAACGCCATCGTCGCTTTCATGCTCCCATCGCTCGGCCAATGCGCTCAGACCGGAAACGTGGGAACCTTTGAGCAGCACCACCATACGAGGATGCCGCTCGGCGAGACCGGTGATCATCTCATCCGCCTTGCCCGCATCTTCGGCCAGCAGAACCTGCATTCCGTCCCCGGACGGGGAAGCGCTCTGGCCGGCGTTCACGGAGGAAGCACCCTCCGCCAATGCCGAAGCCAAGGGAGCCAGTTCTTCGCTGCCGCCGACGGCGATAAGTGCATCCATGCCGAGATTGGCGCACTCCTCGCCTATCTGTCTGTGAAGCGCGATTTCCTCGCTTCCCAGCTCGAGCATCGCTCCGAGAACCGCCACGCGATAGGGCTTCTCGGTGTCATTCGCACCCCAGGCGCCAAGCGCCCGCAGGCCTGCTCTTGTGGAATCCGGATTCGCGTTGAAGGAGTCATCGATAAGCGTGAAACTCACGCCGCTGTTATGCACGGTGGACATCGCCATGCGGTGCGGACTGATATGTCGTTGGGCGGCCAGCGATGCCGCGATGTCCTGCAAGGAGAGGCCAAGGTCGTGGGCTACCGTCGCCGCCGCCAAGGCGTTCATGACGTTATGCTCACCACTGATGGCCAAGGTGACACCGACCTGCTCGTCCCGATCATGCAGCGTGAAGGTCGGGTGGTCCAAGGCATCCACACTGATGTCCTCCGCAGTCATATCAAGAGTCTGCCCGTTGTTGAACAACTCGGTTCGGCCCTCGTCGGCGGGCAGACCGAACCAGAGCACCTTGCCCGGAGCGAAACGGGTCATGGCAGCCACTCGCGGGTCGTTGGCGTTCAATACGGCCACGCCGTCAGGCAGCAGACCTTGGACGATTTCGCTTTTCGCCTTGGCGATATTCTCCACGGAGCCGAATTCACCCAGGTGCGCGACCCCCACTTTGAGGGCAATCGAGATATCGGGCGGTGCAATCGATGTCAGATACGCGATTTCACCGATGTGGGACGCCCCCATCTCGGCAACGAAGAAGCGCGTCCCGGAGTTGACCTTCAACGCCGTCAGAGGCAGTCCGATTTCATTGTTGAACGAACCTACCGGCGCTATGGTGTTTCCCAGACGTCCGAGCATGGAGGACAGCAAATCCTTGGTCGTGGTCTTGCCGACCGACCCGGTGATACCCACGATGGTGAAGGGCTCGCCTGATTCACGACGTCTGTCGATGTTGTGTCTGGCGAGCAGCCCCAGCGCCTTGACGCTCTGCTCGACGACGATTTGAGGAACCGAAGCCTCATCGACCGGGTGCTCCACTATCGCGGCAACGGCTCCCGATTGCGCGATACGAGGGACAAAGCGATGCCCGTCTACACGTTCACCCGGGATGGCCACGAACACCGACCCCTCGCGCAGCTGTCGCGAGTCGCTGAATACGCTTGTCGCCATCTTCCCCGTCTCGTCAGACAAGTCTGACGGCGAGTCGGCTGAAGTTCCCCCAACAAGCACACGGCCTCGAACCGCCTGCGCGATTTCCTGCAAGGTCATCGGCATCATGCCGACAGTCTTGTCCTGATTCATCGTCTGCACCTTACGACAACTCCCTTGAAACGCGTAGAGCGCTTCGTATATTGTTCTTCTTCACTCCTGCGGACATCACCATCGCAATGCTCAACGACAATCTCATCGTCGAATCATCGTCCTGGAACACGTTCGACTGCACAGCAAGCGTGTCGGAATCCTCATTTCTTGCCGCGACGCCGGTGCGGTCCCCCAACGCAAAACCATATATTCTCGAGGCCTGCTGAGCCAGGACATCCTGCTGTCCACGACGGAGCGTTGTCCGCTGGGCCAGACTGAGCACATCGACCTCGACCGCGTGCAAGGCATCCTTCTGCAATGTCCGGGAGTCGGCGCATATGGCGATTGCGGAAGCACCGTCCTCGACACACACCGACAGCAGCCGCTGCATGTCGAGCGCACTGAGCGGATAGTGAATATCCAGCTGCCTGTCCAGGGAGAAGGAGCCGGTGGCGCTGACCACACCGACAGGATTGCCCAGCACATGCAGGAATTCCGCGAGCACCTTCACCGACGCGGAGGCATCCTCGCCATAGACGACGAACACCGCCAATGATTCCGAGGGTTTTCCGGCTATGTCCGCGGCCAGCTCAGCAACCTGTTTGGTATCCAGATCCCCGAAGAGCACGGGTATATCCGGCGATTCCAGACTCTCTTTCGCTTCGGCAGGAGCCAGAATCGCATAGGCACCGCGCATTTCGGCGTCAGCGAGCAGCTGCGCATCCACATGCTGACCCGTGGTCAGCAGAAGGGACCCCGGGCGAATCGAATCAATGTCGTCTGCAATCGACGTGACGGTAACCGGTTCCGAGAAGCGCGGAGATGCAATCAGCCCATACTGTGTGCAGAGGTAGCCCAGTGTCATGCGCTGTGCGAGTGATTCGCCCAATGCAGTCATCGTTTCGCCTCTCGTCTTCGCCGCGGCGCCCACGGCCCATGTCCGTGATCACCGCATTCGTATCCGCTTCACAGCGCCACACCCCATGACCTGTCCGTGAAGCGGACTTTCATCACCAATTTACCGGAATAGCATCATTGCGCGGGGTCGACGTGGGGACCTCGTATTTCTGCATAAGGAATTCACCAATATTGGCGAACACCGGCCCCGCCGTCAAACCACCGTAAGTCCCTTGCGGGTCCTTCATCACGACGGTAACCACATACTGCGGATTATCGGCGGGAAGCACACCGACCCAATCGGCCACGATGGAAGTCAATCCGCCGCTCGAACCAGCGACTTCGGCGGTACCCGTCTTGGCGGCCACACGATATCCGTCGACGGATGCCACGCTTTTGTAGTTCTCGGCGACGGACTCCATGGCGTTGAGCACCTCGGCGGAGACCGTGGAGTTCACCACCTGTTCCGATGAGGTCTTGGGCTTGGTGACCTTGCCGTCGGCACTGGTCACGGAATCGATAATCGACTGCTGCTGTTTGACGCCCTTGTTGGCGATGGTAGCCACGGCATTGGTTATCTGCAGCGCATTGGTCGCGTATCCTTGCCCGAACAGCACGGTGTTGCGCGTGCGCTTGTCCCACTTGTCGGAAGAACTCAACAGACCTTGAGATTCACCCGTCAGACCCATGCCCGACGGCTGCCCGATACCGAATTTCGTCAGATACCCGTATCGTTGCGCGGTGGTGTATTGGTCGCCTGCCATGACCATGCCAACATTGGATGAGTTCTGGAGAATACCCGCCAGCGTCCAGCGCTCGGTACCGTGCGACTCGGAATCGTGGTACTGCTGTCCTTCGACGTTGATGCTGTAGGGAACGCTGAATTCGTCGGTGATTTTGTGGGTGCCCTCCTGCAGCATACCGGCAAGCGAGATGATTTTGCCGACCGAACCAGGTTCGAAGGTCTCGGTCACCGCCAAAGACGGATTCATCTTGGCCTGGGCGCTGCCGGCCTGGACCTGGTCCGTTCCCGCGAGGGCAAGAATCTTCGCATCGGAAACGCGTTGGACCACGGCTATGGCCCATTTGGCCTTGTATTTCTCTTGACCTTCCTTCAGCGCCTTCTCGACATACCACTGCACATCCCTGTCGAGAGAGAGCTTGACGGTCGACCCGTCCACCGCATCCTTCGACTCGGTTTCCGTGCCGGGAATCTGCTGTCCGTTGGCTCCGCGCTGATATATCTGGTATCCGTTGACACCCGTCAGAGCGCTGTTCTCCATCTTCTCAATGCCCGAAACACCATTGTCGTCCGTATCCACTCCCCCGAGCAGGGAACCCATAAGCGTGCCGTTGGGATAGGTGCGTTCGCTGCTGAGCTCGGAACTGATGATGCCTCCGAGATTCAACTTGTCGATGCTGCGTTTGACGGATGGCACCACATCTTTCTTGATGACGACGTATTGGTTCGTCCCCGTCAGCATCGCGCCCAGTTGCAGTGCATCCATACCGAGTATCGGGGCCAACAGCCTGGCGACGGCGGCAGGGCCTGTCGCGCCGACGGGCTTGCCGTCGATGCTATGGCAGTTGGACGTGGTTTTGGCGGTGCAGGTGGTCGGTTCGAAGGATGCGGCGAATTTAGGATTGCCGATGATGGTGTACCGCTCGACGCTTTGCGCAAGAACGATGCCGTTGGTGTCGGTCACCTTTCCTCGCGATGCCTGCAGCACCTTGGTGGTGGTTCTGCTAGCAGTCGCCGCCTCGGCGGTGCCTTTTCCATCGAGCAATTGAATGTAGGCGAGCTTCGCCATCGCGGTTGATGCGATGAAGGCCAGAACGAAGCTGACCACGATAACGCGTTTGCCGAAGGCACTGCAGCGTTTCCAGAACGCGAGGCCCGATCGAATCATTGCTGCCCCTTGCCGTCATCGGTGGCTGAGTATCCCTGAAGATCTATGCTGATAGACCCTTTCTGGGGAATCATGCCCATCTTCTCCGCTCTGTCGGGCAATGATGCCTGCAACTCGTCCAGTTTGCTCTGGTCATCCTGAATGTCCTGATTGAGTCGACTGATGGACTGCTGGGTGGTGGTGGCCTCGAAGGAGTTCTCGATCATCTGGGTACGCAACATCAGCGACACCACCAGGCTGCCGCCGAGGATGCACATGGCCACCACGATGTGGAAAAGGGGCGCTCTTCGCGTCCTCGTCCACACCAGCAGCCGTCTGGCTCCGTCCCTGACGACATCGCCTCCGTTGCGTCTGCCCGCAACCACATGCAGTTCGGGCCGCGTGGATGAAGGCTGCGCCTGAGGACGGCGCTTATCCGGCGCCGCGCCCGAACGCACTGAGCGTTGTACTGCAGGCATGTCTATCTCCTTCTTCCTGATGATTGGCGATGCTCTCGTGAATGCTCCTGGTGAGGCTCGGTCTCACGCGATTCCTCGTCGAAAATCCTGACCCACCGCTCCGGCAGTTCTCTGGTCAGCTCCACCGCTCTGAGCCGTACCGAAGCGGAGCGCGGATTCCTGCCGATTTCTTCCTCGTCGGCTTGTATCGCACCGTGGGTCAGATCACGGAAAATCGGCTGGGCGTCGTCAGGTATTACGGGCAGACCTGGCGGCACGTCCGCTTTCATCCCCTTGACCATGAAGCGTTTGACGGTTCGATCCTCCAGGGAATGGTAGGATTCGACGACCAGGCGCCCTCCGACACTGAGTCGAGTGGCAATCTGGGGTAAGGTGCGGGACAATTTCGACAGCTCACCGTTGACTTCGATGCGCAGCGCCTGGAATACGCGCTTCGCCGGATTCCCTGCGGGCCTTCGGGCTTTGGGGACCACGCGATCCACGAGTTCGCTGAGTTGTCTGGAACTGGTGATGGGATGTTCCTCTCGCTGACGCACGATGGCTTTGGCGATGGGCCGACTGAAACGTTCCTCACCGTATTCATGGAAAATGAAGGCAAGGCGCGAGACATCGTAATCACGAAGAATCTGCTCGGCAGTCAGCTCCTGCGAAGTATCCATGCGCATATCCAGAGGTGCATCCTGCGCATATGTGAAGCCGCGTTCACGTTCGTCTATCTGCAGACTCGACAGGCCCAGGTCCATGAACACCGCCTCGACGCGTTCTTTGCCCAGACCATCAAGTACTTCGGCGAATTCATCGAATGCGGCGTGGACCGGCGTGAAGCGCTCCGCAAAGCCTTCCTGAGCGACTCGACGCGTTGCGAGGTCCAAAGCCTCGGCATCCCTGTCGATACCGATGAGGGAAGCCTTCGGGCAGGCTGCGAGGAAAGCCGTGGCATGGCCGGCGAGTCCAAGTGTGCAATCGACAACGGTGGAATGCTCGCGTTGCAATGCACCCGATACCAAGGAGACGCAGTCATCGAGCAACACGGGCTGATGTATGGCATTGAGTTCGCTCATCAGAAATCCACCCCCGGCAAGACATCGTCGGCAATATCGGAATAGCCTTGTTCCTTGCTCTCCAAATAGGATTCCCAAGCCGCGGTGTCCCAGATCTCGGCACGGGTGCCGACACCGATCACCACGACGTCGTCGCTGAGATGCGCGTAGTCGCGCAGCATCTGCGGCACCAGCACGCGGCCCTGCTTGTCGGGCTTCTGCTCCACCGCGCCCGAGAGGAACACCCGCAGATACTCCCTGGCTGCCTTGTTTCCCATGGATGTGCGTTGAATCTGCACGGCGACACGTCGGAATTCCCGCTGTGGCAGCAGGTAGATGCAACGTTCCTGACCTCTGGCCATCACCAGGCCAGGCCCCAATTGCGTCCGGAGTTTGGCAGGCAATGCCAGACGACCTTTGTCATCGACCTTCGGCGTATAGGTTCCCAGCAACAAGGGAGGGAGGTCCTCCATCCCTGCTTCCGACTGGGTTTCGGTGGGTTTCTGCTCTGCTTCGTCGGCACTCAGCATGACCCACCTCCTTCACCAATGCGCTGTACGCTTCGTTCGCTGGTCTGACTGTTTCCCCACTTTACCCCATAGTTCCCCATTCTTACCCACTTCTTGCCTAAGCTGCAGGTGATTCACCTCACGATTCCCACATAAGACTTATTTTTCGAATGCCGGTGAAGCACGGCGTGGGCCGTAAAGCCCTTGTCACGTAGAGGCTTCGAGGTATATTGGAGTGCTCAGTTTGAGGACCTTAGAAACGGATATGCATGTCGAGATACTCTTCACAACTACAAGAAGAACAACGTGCAACAGATCGCGCCTACCAACGTCTGGACACCCTGCGTTCGCAGACGCGCGCGCGCCTGGACACCGTCAGAGCAGCCGGATCGCACGGTTCACCGACGCAGCGCACCGAACGCGATTCCTTCGCAACGATGTATGAGGATCGTCTCACGCAATTACGCGCCGTTGAGGATCGCCTGGTATTCGGCAGACTCGACGCTTCCACCGGAACATCGCGGTACATCGGCCGCATAGGGCTCTCCACCGATGAGCACGAACCCATACTCACCGACTGGCGAGCGGATGCGGCCAGACCGTTCTACGAGGCAACGCCATCGAACCACGGCGACATCGTGATGCGCAGACACATCACCCTGAACTTTCGCACCGTCGTCGGCCTTGAGGACGAAGTGCTCGATCTCAAGGCACCCCAGGTCTCCCAGGCTTCGCAATCCGGAACACTGACCGGTGAAGGTGCCTTGCTCGCGTCGCTGAGCTCCAAACGCACCGGCAAGATGACCGACATCGTCGCCACCATTCAGGCCGAACAGGATCGCATCATCCGCGCCCCCATGGGCCGGGCCGTCGTCGTACAAGGAGGGCCCGGAACCGGGAAAACGGCCGTTGCCCTGCATCGCGCCGCCTATTTGCTGTACACGCACCGCAGCACACTCGAACGATCCGGGGTGCTCGTAGTGGGCCCCAGCAGCACATTCCTGCACTACATAGACCAGGTATTGCCTTCCCTGGGAGAAACCGGAGTGGTCAGCAGAACCATCGCCGACCTCATCCCCGGCATCGTCGTGGAGCGCCACGACGGTCCTAAAGCGGCACAGCTCAAGGGCGATCACCGAATGGCCCGCGCAGTGGAGAACGCCATCAATGCGCGCATCCGAATACCGGCGAAGCTGCCCACCGTGCATATCAACGGCATCGCGGTTCCGGTCCTGGCCACGGATATTCGAGAGGCACAGGACAACGCCCGCAGAAGCCGTCAACCCCACAACGAGGCCAGAAAGACCTTCATCCGCACGATGATGCACCTGCTGACGGAACGGTACGGCGAACAGCTGGATTACACTCCAGAGCAGTCGGAGCTTTCGCAGGCGACATCCATGCTGCGCATGAACGACGACATCAAGCGCACCCTCAACCTCGCATGGCTCCCGATGAACGCCATCTGGCTCATCAGCCGCATGTGGGCGGATACGCAGCGTCTGGCCCGATATGCACCATGGCTGAGCGCCGATGAACTGGAAACACTGCACCGCGATGCGGATTCGCCAATGACCACATCCGACGTTCCCCTGCTTGACGAGGCCATGGAATTGCTCGGCGACGACCCGAAACTCAGTGCAGCATCCGCCGCCAGACAGGAACAGCAGCGCAATGACGAACAGTTCGCCAAAGACACGCTCGCACAGAACGGCATAGGAACCGGGTTGGTGACTTCGCAGATGCTGCTCGACCAGATGCAAAGCGACGACCCTGAACTGCTGTCCCAACGAGCGGCTTCCGACAGAGCATGGACCTATGGTCACGTCGTCGTGGACGAAGCGCAGGAGCTGACCGCCATGGACTGGCGCATGCTGATACGCAGGTGCCCGTCCCGCTCCTTCACGATTGTCGGAGACGTGGCGCAGACCTCATCATTGGGGGGATCGCGCTCGTGGGAGCGGACCATGGACCGTCTCTTCGGCAACGATGGCTGGGACCTGAACGAATTGACGATCAACTACCGCAATCCTCGGGAAGTCAGCGACCTGGCATCGAGCTTCGCGCAATCCGAGGGGCTGTACATCTCCACGGTAAACGCCGTACGCGAGCTCCCTCAATCAGTAAGGCACCTCCACGTCAATGACATCGAAGGATTGCTGGCGACCACCTGCGACGAGGTCGCTTCGATGGCGAGCGAATATCTGTCACAGGACGGATCAGGGCGGATCGCCGTCATCGCCGACAGCGAATTGCTGCCGCGTCTGCGATCGGCATTGCAACCCTTCCTCAGAGAGCGTCTTGGCGAACACGAATACACCCGCCTGGCCGCCCAGAACCGATGGAACCGGCAGATCAACCTCTGTGATGCACTCGAGGTCAAAGGCATGGAGTATGACGCGGTCGTGCTCGTTCAACCGGGAAGCATATCGGCGAACGCCCCATCCCGCCTTGTCGCGGCATCGGATCTGTATGTGGCCATGACACGACCCACGCAATCCCTGGTCATTATTCGTACACGAGATGACGCTGACGACCTTCCGCTATACAGTGAGTAGCATGCCTAAAGCACTGTTACTGGAAAACATTCATCCCTTTGCCGCACAGTCGTTGCGTAAGCACGGCTTCGAAGTCATCACGATGAAGGGTGCCCTCTCCGAATCCGAACTTATCGAAGCCCTCGACGGAGTGGATCTTCTTGGCATACGGTCCAAGACCAACGTCACGCACACGGTGCTCAACGCATGCCCGCAACTCACCGCAATCGGATGCTTCTGCATCGGCACCAACCAGGTGGATCTGGCAGCAGCCGCCGATCAGGGTGTCACGGTGTTCAACGCGCCATATTCGAACACCCGTTCCGTGGTCGAATTGGTCATATGCGACATCATCTGCCTGATGAGGCGCATCCCTGCGCATACGCACCATATGCGTCACGGCGTCTGGGACAAATCCGCCAGCGGATCGCACGAAGTCAGAGGCAAGACCCTGGGCATTGTCGGATACGGCAACATCGGTTCACAGCTTTCCGTGCTCGCCGAAGCTCTCGGCATGCGCGTCATCTTCTACGACCTGGAGGAGAAACTCGCCCTGGGCAACGCCCATAGAGCATCCAGTCTGGAAGAGATGCTCGTTCAGGCCGATGCCGTCACCATCCATGTGGATGGACGCAAATCCAATACGGGCTTCTTCGGCGAGGATCAATTCGCGCATATGAAGGAGGGGGCCATCTTCATCAACCTCTCGCGCGGTTTCGTGGCGGACCTGGATGCCTTGAAACGGCATCTCGATTCCGGTCACCTCTCAGGAGCGGCCGTCGACGTCTTTCCGGTCGAACCGCGTAAGAGCGGAGATTCCTTCACCTCGGACCTGGCGAACGAGGACAATATCATCCTCACCCCGCATATCGGAGGATCGACGCTCGAGGCTCAGGAATCCATCGGACACTTCGTATCGCAGCGCCTGCAGGATTACTGGGAGAAGGGTTCGACGACCCTGTCCGTCAACATGCCGCAGTTGACTCTTTCACCCAATTCCGGCGCGGTCCGCATCGCCCATCTGCATCAGAACTTCCCTGGCGTGCTGGCTCAGCTCAACCAGGTCCTTGGTGCCGAGAACATCAATATCACCGCTCAGTCTCTGGCCACGGAAGGCGAATTGGGCTATGTCGTCACCGATTTGTCGATGATGCCGAGCAAGGAGACCATCAAGGCCCTGCATGAAATCAAAGGAACCGTGGAAGTCCGCATCTTCTGAGTCACGGTGTCGTCTGACTCCGGCTTAACCGGCCGCAGTCAGACACCGGGCCGTCGGCGGCGGTGCGCTCAACGCTTAGGCGGCGTGACGGTCTTCGCTTCTCAATTCCGCAATGGCATGTTCGAAATCGTCAAGCCCGTTGAATTGCTGGTACACGCTGGCGAAACGCAGATACGCCACCTCGTCGAGTTCCTTCAAGGGTCCGAGTATCGACCTGCCGACCTCGTCCGAGTGAATCTCCGCCATGCCCCTCGAGCGGAGGTCTTCTTCAACCTTCTGACCTAGGGATTTCAAATCGTCCTCGTTGATAGGACGACCCTGGCAAGCCTTGCGCACACCAGAAATGACCTTGTCTCTGTTGAACGGTTCGGCATTCCCGGAACGCTTCTTTACCAGGAGCATGGTCGTTTCGACGGTGGTGAATCGCTTCGAGCAGACAGGACATTCTCTACGTCGTCTGATGGAGTAACCGTCATCACTGATACGGGTATCGATCACTTTGGTGTCTGCGTGCTGGCAAAAGGGACAATGCATAGCACAGACTATAGCCTGACGGCAGGAATCCACGCCACCGCATCACCATCCATCGAAGCCTGCCACGCCATCCCTGATAGATGCACAAGCTTTGCGCGAGGGAAATCGTGAGGGCGAGAGCGCCAGCCGACACCCCCACTCAGAACGTCCTCGATGCTTCCGGACCACGGTACGAACACCCCAATACTCGTGTCACCATCCGAAATTGACCGAAGACGAACGAACCAAGGCCCAAGAGCCTTCAGTTACTCGGAAGGAACGATAAGACGCTGCCCTGCAACAAGAGCCGTGGATTCAAGGTTGTTCAGGTCGACGAGTTCGTTGACCGTCTCTGATACATCTTCGCCTTGTGGAGTGATACGCGAGGCGTACGCCCATAGCGTGTCCCCCGGTTGGACGGTATAGGAGGTGACGGCAACGGCTCCACTGGCCGAATCCGCGCGTTCGGGACTTGCCAGCGCGACGACGCCCGCGGCCATGCACAGAGCAACGGCTGCTGCGGTCACCTTGCCGCGCAGCGTGAGCCTCATATGCGAGTGCTGAGCAGAACCGCTTTGTCCGATCATTCGCACACCGCTTATTGCAACACTCATTGTCAACACCGCCTTCTTGCTGGCCCGCCTGTCTGGCGACACCGTTCTCCCGCTCGTCCTTCGCCGGTACCATCACCGACGAATTCAGTTCGAACATCTGTTCTATCGAACATCTGTTCTGATTGTTGCATAGAAGCAAGATCATTGCAAGCGGTTTTTCGAACATATGTTTGATTTCACACTCTCGACACGATAGACTGTGAAAAACGACCGAAAGGACTTGCTGTGAGCACCATCCCTTTTCCACCGAAAGGTGATAGCTCGTCCGCGTATTCGGATGACCTCACCGAACGACAGCGCAAGGTGCTCGACGCTATCCGCACGCATATCAAGGCACGCGGTTTCGCACCGTCCTTCCGTGAGATAGGCGAGGTCGCCGGGCTGAAAAGCCCCTCCTCCGTGAAGCATCAGTTGGAAGTCCTCGAGGAGAAGGGCTGTATTCGCATGAGCGCCAACAAGGGGCGCGCCATCGAACTGATTGAAGATTCACCGAATGCTTTCCGCCCCGAGGCGGATGCCGCGAACAGCAACGGGGACGATTCCCCATCGTCTTCTCACAGCAGCACGGTGGTACCTTTCCCCGTTCAGCATCTCGACACGAACCCTTCCCTCCTCGAATCACACGATGTTCCGCTGGTGGGAAGAATCGCGGCGGGCGCACCCATCACCGCAGAGCAGCATGTTGAGGATGTGATGAGGCTGCCCGAACGTCTGACGGGAACCGGCCAGCTCTTCATGCTCGAGGTGCATGGCGATTCGATGATTGACGCGGCTATCTGTGACGGCGACTTCGTCGTCGTCCGCGAGCAGCAGACCGCACAGAACGGCGACATCGTCGCAGCCCTGCTCGATGATGAAGCCACGGTGAAAACCTTTAGACAAGAACATGGCCACACCTGGCTGATTCCCCACAATCCCGCCTATTCCCCCATCGACGGCACCCACGCTTCGATTATGGGGAAAGTGGTCACGGTTCTCAGAAAAGTCTGAGTGGCACGCTTGTTCAAGATGCAATCACGATAACTGCATCACAAGGACAGTATTTCCTTGAATTTTTCACCGATTACTGTGCATGTGATGCAGTTAACTATCCCAATCCGGAAAGTGACCACAGTAGCCGCGACAGGACACCAGCACGAATCACGGAGTACTCGCTACTGCGCATCGTTGGCGTCATGCAACGAGCTCTCGTGACGTTCACGATATCCTTCAGGTTCCAATTGGAATGTCGTGTGCTCGATGCTGATCGGAAAGTGTTCGCGTAGGCAATCCTGCATCGAAGCCAGAACCCTACCGGCGTCCTGCATATTCAGTCCGGAGTCCACAACGACATGAGCCGTCAACCTGGGAAGCCCCGAGGCAACGGTTCCGGCATGCAGATCGTGGACCAGAACCACATGGTTCACGGATTCCAGATGCTCCTTGACCGCATTCAGATCCAGGCCCTTCGGCGTCTCCTCCAACAGCACCCGCAGGCTCTCCAAAAGCAATTTGACCGATCTAGGCACGATGAGGGCCGCTATCGCCGCTCCTGCGATGGCGTCAAACCCTCCCCATCCCGTCGTTAGCATCACCACGGCGGATATCACGACCGCGACCGAACCCAAGGCGTCGTTCATAACCTCCAGAAATGCCGCCCGCATATTCATATTGTCGTTGTGCTGCGAGGCCAGAATAATAATCGAGGCGATATTGGAAGCCAGACCCAAAATGCCGAAGCCCAACAGCAGACCAAGGTCCTGCACCGCCTGTTGCTCAGGACTCAGCAGACGAATAACCGCTTCGACCAGCGCGTAGCATCCCACACCCAGCAGTACCGTTGCGCCCGCAGCTGCGGTGATTACCTCAAGCCGTGCCCAGCCCCAGGTCTTGCTGCTGGTCGGACGTTTCGTCATCAAGATTGCCGTCACCAGTGAAGCGGTCAACACGGCCACATCGGTGAGCATATGACCGGCATCGACCAACAATGCCAGACTCCCGGTGATATAGGCGCCTATGATCTCTGCGACAAGAACCACCGCCGTGAAGGACAGTGTAAGTGCGAGCCTGCGCCGATGTCCAAAGCCCTGACCTTCCTGTGAAGATGCATCTGTCTGGTTGTTCTCGGAACCCCGTGGTGCCGTTGTCATCGCCTCCTCCGAATCGGCTGGGCCGACCTCTGCTGGACCGCCCTCCGGACGAGCGTTCTGCTCCACCTGGTGACGAAGATCCTCTGTCTCATCCATACCTGCGACTCTACTGTATCGACGACTTCGACGATAGACTCATCTTCCGAACGGCTCACAAGCACCCAATACGATACCTGCACTACAAGGACAGCGATTTGGTAATGATGTCTCCGAAAAGCTGTCCTTGCAGTGCAGGTATCGCCTCATATATGAGTCCCCACCATGCAGAAAGACCACCCGGATGCTCCCGGGTGGTCTTTCTGCCGTGTCACGCGATGCGCGGCTACCGTGGTTGTGGAATCAGAATCCGAAGTTGCTTGCGGTTTCCTTCAAGGTCTCCGCAGAACGGGTCAGCGAGGCAAGCTCACCGTCGCTGAGCGGCGTGTTGATGCGGGTGTTCACGCCCTTGCGGTTCAGCACGCTCGGAACGGACATGCACACATCGGAGATGCCGTGGAAGTCATCAAGCAAGGAGCTCACAGGAAGAATCCTGTTGGTGTCGTTCATGATGGACTCGATGATATCCACACCGGACATGGCGATGGCGTAGTTCGTGGCGCCCTTGCCCTCGATGATGCGGTAGGCCGCGTTCTTGACCTCCTGGTGAATCTCCTCGCGCTTGGCCTCATTAAGAGGATCGCGGCCCGGGAGCTCTTTCCAGTCGCACATGGGAACGCCACCGATGGTTGCCGAAGACCACAGCGGAACTTCGGAATCGCCATGCTCGCCGGCGATGTAGGCGTGAACGTTCTTGACGTTGACACCGGTCTCCTGGGCGATCAGGAAGCGCAGACGCGCGGAATCCAGATTCGTGCCCGAGCCGAACATCTGATTTGCCGGTAGACCCGAAAGCTTCATGGAAACGTAGGTGACCACATCGACGGGATTGGTCACCAGCATGTATACGGCGTTGGGAGCGACTTTGACGATGTTCGGGATGATGGACTTCATGATGTTGATCGTCGCACCTGCAAGATCGAGACGTGACTGCCCCGGCTTCTGGCGTGCACCCGCGGTGATCACCACGATGTCCGCGTCACGGCAGATCTCCACATCGTCGGAGCCATTGATCGAGACGGTCGGATAGAAGCTGGAACCATGCTGCATGTCGAGAACCTCGGCCTCGACTCGCTTTGCGTTGATGTCCTCCAACACGATCTCGCGTGCAATGCCCCGTTGTGCGGCAGCGAAAGCCATCGTCGAACCTACTGCACCGGCACCGATGATGGCGAGCTTTGTTGGCTTGATAGGTGAATTCACCATAAATACAGACCTCTCTTAGCAATGACCCATGAATTGGACAGGTCGAAATCCACAATACTTACTTACTGTATCTTCACTAGATGACGTTTACCAATCCATGCATGCCGTCAAGCTCCGACGCACGGCATCCTTGTGCCGACGTGCGTGACGACCCGGTCTAATCGACCGCCTGATCGACGACCATGGCCGCCGTCCGACTGTCCACATTCGCATCCATCACTATGCCCTCATCGGTGTATTCCACGGAGTTGACAGTCCCGTATTCCCGAATTCTCGACACCAAAGAGCCGCTCGTGTAGGGCAGCAGAGCATGAACATGCACATCGGGAACGGGAAGCTTCGCCTCCACCGCCTGCCGCAAGGAGTCGAGTCCCTGGCCGGACTGTGCGGAAACCACAAAAGCCTCGGAATCCAACTGACGCAGACGTTCCGCCTCGACGGCGGTGATGCGATCGGCCTTGTTGAACACCATGATTCGTGGAATCGACTCGGCACCTGGAATATCGGCGAGAACCGCGTTCACCGCATCGACCTGACCGAAAGGATCGGGGTGAGATCCGTCAACCACATGGATGATGAGATCCGCATCCGCCACTTCCTCCAACGTGGACTTGAAAGCCTCGACCAGCTGCGTGGGCAGACGACGCACGAAACCGACGGTGTCCACATAGGCGTAATATCGCCCATCCTGGGTTTTGGCACCTCGTACGGCGGTGTCGAGGGTGGCGAAGAGCGCATTCTCAACCAACTCCCCCGAGCCGGTCAGCCGGTTCGTCAGGGACGACTTACCCGCATTCGTATACCCCACCACCGCAACGGTCGGCATGCCGAAACGTCTTCTTGACCCACGTTTCACATCGCGGGCCGGAGCCATCTGCCGTATCTGTCTGCGCAGTTTGGCTATGCGCGTGCGAATCACTCTGCGGTCCATTTCGATTTTCGTCTCGCCTGGGCCGCGCGAACCGATACCACCTGCCTGACCTGCCGCCTGGCCTCCTGCCTGACGCGACAATGAGGCTCCCCATCCGCGAAGTCGCGGAAGCATGTATTCCAACTGAGCCAGCTCGACCTGAGCCTTGCCTTCCCTGCTGGTCGCATGCTGGGCGAATATATCGAGAATTACCGCTGTACGATCGACCACCTTGACTTTGGTGGCATCCTCGAGAGCTCGCCGCTGGGAGGGAGGAAGGTCATCGTCCACGATGATGGTATCCGCCTCGAGCTTGGCCACGATGCCAGCCAGCTCATAGGCTTTGCCCGAACCGACATAGGTCGCTCTGTCCGGAACGTTTCTGTGCTGCAGCAGTCCGTCGAGCACATCGGCACCGGCGGTTTCCGCCAAAGCCGCCAACTCCCTGAGAGACTCCTCCGCCTGTTCCAACGTGGAAGACGCACTCGACCACACACCGACAAGCACGACACGTTCCAATCGCAACTGCCGGTATTCGACTTCGGTGACGTCCTGCAGCTCACCCAGACCGGCCACATGCTTGAGCTCGTTGCGATGCTCACGCTCAAGCCATTCCTGCTGAGAGCGTTCACTGCCTCCGCCGGTGTCGCCATCGAGCAACACTTCGGATTGTGACTGCAGAGCATCGCCCTGTCTACGGACATCACCATCGGCACCGATGGAAGACCCCGCCTGTTCGGTCGAGGCATAATCCGCGACAGCACTATCTTCTGTACTATGGTCTAGGTCCTGCACGAAGGAATCGGCTGGCAAACGTTGAGTCAATGGCACCTCTATTTAGGGAGTTCTTAATTGTAGGAGTTCTCTGTGTGGTTATGGCCTTTTATTATTATCTGGTGAGCAGACATTCGCCGAGGGTTTAGGCTGAGGGCAGGATTGGGCAATCACCGGACATGAGGCTGCGTGCGAGGGATGATGGCTGGCGACATGTTGCGACGGGCAGAGAGCCCAGGGAACGTAGGCAGAAGGACAAGAAGCAAGTGAGTGCACAGGATCAGTATTTCTCCGCGAATCCTCAATCCGAGGATATTCGCAGAACGCTTCATATAACTCTGAGAGGCCATGAGGTGCAGGCCACCGTTTCCAATGGCGTGTTCTCATCAGGACGTCTGGACCTAGGCACTTCGGTACTGCTTCGGCACGCGCCGCAGCCTCCTGAAACAGGAACGTTCCTCGACCTGGGTTGCGGCTGGGGTCCGATTGCCTTGACCTTGTCCTTGGAATCCCCCAAGGCCTCCATCCACGCGATTGACATCAACGAGCGTGCGGTGTCGCTGACCGCAGAGAACGCATCGAATCTCGGCCTGCCGAATATCACGGCCCGCACGGCGGATAATCTGCCCGAATCCCTGGGATTCGATCTCATCTGGTCGAATCCTCCTATACGCATCGGCAAAGAGGCTCTGCACACCTTGCTGATGACCTACCTGCACAGACTCAATCCCGGCGGCAGAGCCTATCTGGTGGTCCAGAAGAATCTCGGTGCCGATTCGCTGATCACATGGCTGTCAGGCACTCTCAACACGCCCTCGGGCAACAGCCAGGAAGAGTCAGGCGACGGCGTTGGACACCCCACCGCAGAAGAGGCCGACACCTCCACCTGGAGCGTGGGGAAAATCGCTTCCTCGAAGGGATTCCGCGTCATCGAAGTCATCCGGCCCATGCTCTCCGACGAGGCATCGGAGCATGGTTCGAAGGGCGTTCACGACGCGGAGCCTCGCACTGCGGAAACCCACACTCCGGAGCCTCACAACGCCGAGCCTCACAACTCAACGGCCGATACGGCACAGGACTGAACAATATTCCATGATTTTCGATTACCCCCAAGAACTCCCGGTCAGCGCAGCCAAAGAAGATATCGAGGCTGCGATTCGACGATCCCAAGTCGTGATCATCTCAGGTCAGACGGGTTCAGGAAAAACCACCCAGATCCCGAAAATACTGATGCAGATGGGACGAGGCACGCATGGCCACCAGATCGTCCACACCCAACCACGGAGAATCGCCGCAAGAAGCGTGGCGGAACGTATCGCCTCTGAACTGCACAGCAAGCTTGGTGATGAGGTTGGCTTCCAGGTCCGTTTCACCGATGAGAGCTCGTCGAAGACACGACTGCGCGTCGTCACCGATGGCATTCTGCTGGCTCAGATTCAGCGTGACCCGAAACTCATGGCCTACGACACGATCGTCATCGACGAGGCGCATGAACGCAGTCTGAACATCGATTTCCTGCTCGGATATCTGACCACCTTGCTGCCCAAACGTCCGGACCTCAAACTCATCATCACCTCGGCCACCATCGACTCCCTGAAGTTCAGCGAGCACTTCTCCAGGGCGCTGCACAAGGACGTACCGGTAATCGAGGTTTCCGGCCGCACCTACCCCGTACAGATCGTGTATGAGCCGACGGACGGTCTCCCCGCCTTGATGCAGGAGGTGCCCGGTTTCACCGTTTCATCGAGGCACGGCGGCGACAACGTCAACGACAGGGAGAATTCCCTGGACATGCCCGAAGCGGTGGCGCGAGCCTGTTCCGAGCTGATCACTCATTCACAGCACGAGCGCGGCCCCAGGGATGTTCTGGTATTCGCCGCCGGAGAACGCGATATCCATGATTACGAGCACTCCCTGCGCCGGCATTTCGGCGAGCGCGCGAACGATATGAGCCGTTCTGATGCCATCGAGATCATGCCGCTCTTCGCCAGGCTGTCATCCAAGGAACAGCATAAGGTTTTCGAACACCATCAGCATCAGCGCATCGTCATCGCCACGAACGTCGCCGAGACCTCTCTGACCGTTCCGGGGATTCGCTATGTGGTGGACCCGGGAACCGCACGCATCAGCCGTTATTCCAAGGCCGCGAAAGTGCAGCGACTGCCGATTGAAGACATCTC
This sequence comes from Bifidobacterium crudilactis, assembly GCF_000738005.1. Taxonomy (NCBI): domain Bacteria; kingdom Bacillati; phylum Actinomycetota; class Actinomycetes; order Bifidobacteriales; family Bifidobacteriaceae; genus Bifidobacterium; species Bifidobacterium crudilactis. The sequence continues at coordinate 1,242,346 of NZ_JHAL01000002.1, forward strand.
GCAGGCCAGCGCGGACCAGCGGGCAGGCCGATGCGGCCGACTGGCGGACGGCATCGCCGTTCGGCTCTACGGCAAAGACGATTATGACGGTCGTCCACGCTTCACCGAGCCGGAGATTCTCCGCACCTCCTTGGGCGCGGTGGTACTGCATATGCTGTCGGTGGGCGTAGCCCGCACCGCCCAGGACGTCGCTGATTTCGGGTTCATCGACCAGCCCGACATGCGTGCGGTTTCCGATGGGTTCAACGAGCTCACCGAATTGGGCGCCATATCGCGACGCCGAGGCGAGGTGCACCTGACCAAGACGGGCAGGCAGCTGGCCCGCATCCCGATTGATGTACGGCTTGGCCGAATGGTTATCGAAGCCTCACGAAATACCCCGAATGTGCTTGCCTGCGTTCTGGTGATCGTGGCGTTCCTCAGTCTGCAGGATCCCCGTGAACGCCCTGAAGAGCACCGCGAGGAAGCCGATCGGTGCCATAACCGCTACGCCGACGAACGCAGCGATTTCATGACCGCGCTGAACATCTGGGACCGTTTCTTCCAGGCGGACGGCGAGCGCAGCAATTCCACGTTGCGCAAACTGTGCAGCAGCGAATACATGAGTTATATCCGTATGCGCCAATGGCGTGACCTCGTCCGCCAATTGCATGATATGACCCGAGAATTCAAATTCCGGGTGGGAGAGGTCCTCCCCTCGCAACGTCCGGCCCCCGAGGTCCAAGCTTTGCCTCAGAATCAGCAGGCGGCGCACAGCCTGACATGCTCATGGGATGACCAGGGCATTCACCGCGCCATGCTTTCCGGCCTGCTGTCCAATATCGGCATGCAGGTGGTCCATGAAAGCAAGGCTTCGGATTTCACCGGCCTCAAGGGCGCTGCGCGTGCGCGAGCCATGAAACGAGCCTCGAAGCTTGCACGAAACGACTACCAGGGCGCGAGAGGGACGCGTTTCGCCCTCTTCCCCGCCTCCGGAGTATCCAAAACCACACCCGATTGGGTTATGGTCACAGGACTGGTGGAGACCTCACGCCTATGGGCTCGGTATGCGGCGGCCATAGACCCTGCCTGGGCGGAATCCCTGGCAGGTTCCCTGACTCGGACCACCTATGCCGATGCCCATTGGTCCGCCTCCCGCGGTTCGGCTGTTGCCACGTCGAAAGTGCTGCTCTACGGCCTGCCCATCGTCCAGGACCGCAGTGTGCAATGGGGGTCCATCAATCCGGTGGAGGCCCGGGACATGCTGATACGTCAGGGACTGGTCGAAGGCGATATTCAGCAGCGCTTCTCCTATGATGACTTCGTTGAGGCCAACAGGGCGATTCTTGACCAGGCGGGTGACGATGCCAGTCGCACCAGACGCATAGTCGATGCCGTCAGCGATGAGGATCTCTTCGATTTCTATGATCGCGTCCTGCCTGCTGAGGCCACCTCGCTGGCTGCCCTGGCGCACTGGTGGAAGTCGGAGCACGAGCGGCAACCGCATCTGCTGGACTTCGACCCCGACGAGGTCGAGCGGCTTCGGGAAAGCACGGAGATCAGTCTCGACGACTATCCCGATCACTGGCACACCGTCGCATCCGATGGCACCACCGTCGCTCTCAAACTCAGCTACATCTACGATCCGCAGGCCCAGAACGACGGCGTAACCGTGCATATACCGCTGAAGTACCTGTCGCGGCTGCCGGAAGCGCCGTTCAGCTGGAATGTGCCCGGCATGTTGGACGAGCTGATCGTGAGCACGATCAAATCCTTGCCCAAGGCCCTGCGCGTGCAGTTCGTTCCCGCGCCGGATACGGCAAAGGCCATCAGAGCTTGGATTGATGCACACTACCCCGAGCTGCCCGGCACCAAAGCCGTGAGCGGTGAGGCCGACGACATGCAGCCGTGGCCTGATTTCTCGCAGGCTTTCACCAGCGCCGCGATAGCCGTGGTCGGGGCACAGCTCCATCCCGGCGTCTTCAATCAGGAGCAGCTTGACAAACTGCCCGCCTACACCAGGATGACCTTCAGCGTTGAAAAACCGCATCAGGGCAAAGGTCGGCACCATGGCAAGTCGTCAAACACCGTTCTCGGCACGTCAAAATCACTGCACGACCTGCAGCTGCAATTCGCCAAGCAGGCGGAGGATTCCGCACGCAGACAGGTGAAGGGGAAAGCCGAGAAAGCGGCCGCGGCAGGAAAGCCCGTGGAACAGAGCAAACTTCTTCACAAGGCCGGTGCGACAACGCAATCCCACTCCTCCATGCTTTGGCAAGGGGCTCTCGACCTGCTCAGAATGCCTACCGAGCGGGTCACCTCCCGCTGGCTGGGCGCCGAATCCCTGATGATGGCCTCCGCTCCCTACCCCAGCACCAAGTCACTTGTCGAAGACCTGCAACTGGCCGCCGTCAAGCGTCTGTTGCCCGAGATTCAGAGGCTTCCCGACGACGCCGCATTGCAGCAGGCAGTCAGCGACATCAGCGAAGTGTTTGAAGACACGGTGTACGCAGTCACGCAGGATACGGTGGTCATACTCAGAACCTTCGCCCAGGTCGACTCTGCGGTTTCAGGACCCGCCGACCTGCCGCTGCTTGCAGTCCTGCAATGGATCAAAACACATATCGACACTCTGGTGCACCAGGGCTTCCTGTCGCAGACGCCTGCCGGCTCTCTGCCGCTGCTCGAGAAATATCTTCGGGCCGACCTCATGCGACTGCAGAAGGCTAAGGCCGACAAGGCCCGGGACGTCCGCTGGGCCTGGCAGGCGGAGGAGGCCGAACAACTCGTCTCGGATGCAAGCCTGAGAGCCCGGAAGGAACCTGCCGGTCCGCTTCGCGAGCGCATGGTGGAGCAATCCACGCAGGCCCGCTGGATGCTCGAGGAATTCTATGTCTCGCTTTGGGCACAGGAGTTGGGAAGTTCAGGCCCTGTCAGCATCCAACGCATACGCAAGGTGATTGCGGGCTGACTTCCTCACAGGCGAACATCGGTACGGCTGTTTTACGATGGTGCCAGCAGGGAATCCGAGTGCGCGAAATCAGGACGAGGCACATCATGTTCGGGAAGAGGTTGTCGACCAATGACCGGTAGACGCAACGGCAAGCACAACTCGGGAAAAAGCTCCCGCGCAACAGGAAGACGCTCCGGTGGCTCCACCATTGGCAGGATGGTGACAAAGCGTTGGAGACGGTGGTCCGCTCCGCAGCGCATAGTGGCATCCGTCGCGGCAACGCTGGTGGTGCTGCTGGTGATGACGCTGACGATGGGTGCGATTCGTTTCGCGCAGTATCTCACCGAGGTTCATGACGCCCAGGAGCGCCAACAGCAGCTCACCAGAGAGTACGCCTTCAATCCCGGCAACATCATCACCGACGAGCGCTTCTTCGACTCGGCTGCCATGGATGCATCCGATGTGCAGACCTTCCTCAATGAGCAGGGCGCCTCGTGCAACGGCAGCTCGTGTCTGAAGAACTACACCGTCGACACCCAGAACAAGGCTGCCGATGACCTGTGCAAGGCCTACACGGGCGCATCCAAGCAAAGCGCGGCAACCATCATCGACTCGGTGGCGAAAGCCTGCGGCATCAGCCAGCGCACACTGCTGACTCTGCTGCAGAAGGAACAGCATCTGGTCACCGCCACCGCCCCCTCCGATTGGCAATACAAATCGGCCATGGGACTATCCTGCCCAGATGATGCGGATTGCGACCCCGCATATGCGGGATTCTTCAATCAGGTCTACGGTGCGGCCAGCCGCTTCAAGTACTATCAGGCTCATCAGGACCGCTACTCGTACCATGAGCAGCAGCTCAACACGATTCAGTACAGTCCCACGAAGTCCTGCGGTTCTTCCAAGGTGTTCATCGAGAACCGTGCCACGGCATTGCTGTACATCTACACCCCGTATCAGCCGAATGCTGCGGCTCTGCGCGCAGGGACCGGCGAAGGCAACGCCTGCTCCAGTTACGGAAACCGCAATTTTTCGATTATCTACGCGAATTGGTTCGGCAACCCGCGCGAATAGCAGATAGCGCCCTCGTTCCGATGCACCACTAGGCGTCGAATCGTATCCTTGCCCTGTCGAAAAGGTATTTTCGACAGGGCATTATTGTTTGTGTAGGGATTTATTACAAGACTGCGAGTATTCAGCCTGGTATTCCTTGAAATTACAACGTGATTTTTGCCTGAATACTTCGAAATCACTACACAATCGTATGTATACCCGCAGTTACACCGCCGCGTGCCCTGACATTGAGGTCAGAAAAGAGGATTGCATGGTCTCGACGCTGCGATGGGACTTGCCGAATTCATCGATGAGCCCGTGGAACTCCTGCAATTCCTCCAGAGTAAACGAATCGGCCTCTATCAGCGGCATCATCTGCGACCTGAAAGCCTCATAGCCCTTCGCCACATCGAATCCCAGGAATGTGCACAGGCGCCTGGCATAGGTATCGGCGATGAAGACTCTACGGTCGAACACATAGAGCAGCATGTCGTCAGCCGTTTCGCCTCCGATGCCGAAGAGTTGCAGAAGTTCGGAACGCAACTCGTCATCCGAACGGCCGCTGGCGCGCTCAGGGTCGTATTCGTATCGGCTTCCAAACCAGTCACATAGGGATTGCAAAGTGCGGGACTTGTTCTGCTGAAAACCCGAAGGTCTGATGAGCGCTTGCAGGCGTGTATTATCCATGGAACGCAGCACATGGGGATTCAGTGCATCCGCAACCCTCAACTGGTCCAATGACCGTGCGACATTGCCCCAAGCCGTGTTCTGCGTGAGCACGGCACCGACCATGATTTCGAAGCGGGTCTCCGCCGGCCACCAATGACTTGGGCCCATGACCTGCAACATATGCGTGAACACGTCACGCAGAGTCGGTGTGCTCTGCGTGACGTGTCGTGGTTCAGAGGCGGGGCAGATATTTCTGCAATTCATATGGCGTTACCTGCAAACGATATTCTTCCCATTCCTTGCGCTTGTTGCGCAGGAAGTATTCGAAGGCATGCTCGCCGAGCACATTGGCCACGAAGTCCGATTTCTCCATGATTTTCAACGCGGAGTCGAGCGAGTCCGGCAGCGGTTGAATGCCCATCGCCTGACGCTCTGCATCGGTGAGCTCCCAAACGTCATCACTGGTCGGCTCCCCAAGCGTCATCTGCTGTTCGATGCCGTCAAGACCGGCAGCCAGGAGCACCGAATACGCCAGATATGGGTTCGTGACCGGGTCGAGCGCACGGAACTCCATACGAGCGGAGTTGCCCTTGCCCGGCTTGTACTGCGGGATGCGCAGCAGCGCCGAGCGGTTGTTGTGACCCCAGCAGATATAGCTCGGGGCCTCGTTGCCGCCCCAAAGGCGCTTGTACGAATTGACATACTGATCGGTGACCGCGGTGATTTCGGCTGCGTGATACAGGATGCCCGCCGCGAACTGACGAGCCGTCAGAGACATGTTGAATTCCTGACCGGCCTCGTAGAAAGCGTTCGCATCCCCCTCGAACAGACTGAGATGGGTATGCATCCCGGAACCCGGCTGATTGGCCAAGGGTTTGGGCATGAAGCTCGCATGGATGCCGCGCTCCAACGACACCTCTTTGACCACGGTACGGAAGGTCATGATGTTGTCGGCGGTCGTCAAGGCATCCGCATAACGCAAATCAATCTCGTTCTGCCCAGGTCCGGCCTCATGATGCGAGTACTCCACCGAGATGCCCATCTGTTCGAGCATGTTGACCGTCGCACGGCGGAAATCCATCCCAGGGCTTCGCGGGACATGGTCGAAGTATCCACCCTCGTCGATGGGAGTAGGGACCTGAGACCAGTCGCTCTGGCTTTCAAAGAGATAGAATTCTATTTCCGGGTGCACATAGAAGGTGAAGCCCTTGTCCTTTGCCTTTTCTAGTGCACGTTTCAGCACCCGTCTAGGGTCACCGAGGCTGGGGTCGCCCTCGGGCGTCATGATGTCGCAGAACATTCGGGCCGTGCCCTGTGGGCCGCCGCGCCAAGGAAGAATCTGGAAGGTCGAAGGGTCCGGCTGAACGATCATGTCGTCCTCGGAGACCCTGGTCATGCCCTCAATCGCCGACCCGTCGAAGCCCAGTCCCTCCTCGAAGGCAGCTTCGAGTTCCGCCGGAGCGATAGCCACTGATTTCAAGGTTCCCAGCACATCGGTGAACCAAAGGCGAATAAAACGTACGTCGCGTTCCTCTACTGTGCGAAGCGCAAACTCCTGCTGTTTATCCATACCTGCCATGCTTTCACGAGTTTATTTCCTGTGCAATACCATCAAACGGTGTGTTGCCGAAACCTTGAGCGGGGCTTCGTGCGATTCCTCACACTCCGACCGCTTCCAAGGCCTGCTCCAATGTGAAGGCTCCTGCATACAGTGATTTGCCGAGTATGGCAGAGTCGACGCCCAGGTCGTTGAGTTCAGTGATCGCGCGAAGATCATCCAGAGTGGAGATACCACCGGACGCGGTGATCTTCGCCTCGCTGCGCTCCGCGACTTCCCTGAGCAGATCGATGTTAGGACCCTGCATCATGCCGTCCCGCGTCACGTCGGTGACGACATAGCGCGAGCAGCCGACGTCATCGAGGGCCTTCATCGTCTCGAAGAGATCTCCCCCTTCGCGGGTCCATCCTCGCGCAGCCAAGGTATGCCCGCGGACATCCAGCCCGATGGCGACCCGGTCGCCATATCGACCGATGACCTTGGCTGTCCATTCAGGATTTTCCAAAGCCGCGGTGCCGATATTCACACGCGATGCACCCGCATCGAGAGCGGCCTGGAGACTGTCATCATCCCGGACACCGCCACTCATCTCGATATGCACCTGATCGCCGAGCTCAGACACGATGCTTCTGAGCTCCGCACGGTTGTCTCCTGTACCGAAGGCTGCATCCAAATCGACCAGATGAATCCATTCGGCGCCACTGCGCAGCCACGTCCGAGCCGCTTCCAGAGGGCTGCCGTAATCGGTTTCCGAACCGGATTCGCCCTGACGAAGACGAACGGCTTTGCCGTCACGAACATCGACAGCGGGGAGAAGCGTCAACATATCACAGTCCTTTCCACAAATGCTCACAATATTCTAAGCCGAACATCGGCACTTCCCCTCCATCGGCGCAATCACCCGCAGTCGGGGAAGGTACCAATCCAGTTTCGCAACAACTGAGCCCCTGCCTGGGCGGATTTCTCCGGATGGAACTGGGTGGCGCTCAGAGGCCCGCGCTCATACGCAGCCACGAAATGGCTGCGGCCATAATCGCACCAGGTGACCGTACCCTTCCCGTTTCCGTCCCCGATACCGTCACCGCTCGAAAAGTCGACGTTGGGAACATCCTTGTCCTTGGCACCCATCGCCGCGTAGGAATGTACGAAATAGAAGCGTTCCGACTCGATGCCCGCCAGCAGGCGGCTACCGTGCCCTGCAGTGACGGTGTTCCAACCCATATGCGGCACCACATCCGCATCGAGGGCGGTGACCTCTCCCCCTATAAGTCCAAGTCCCTGGGCGTTTTCGTCATGCTCCGTACCGGATTCGAACATGATCTGTTCGCCGACGCAGACGCCGAGCACCGGCCTTCCGGCCTGCAGGCGGTCCTGAATCACCCGATCGCCACGCACCGAACGAAGCCCCTCCATGCAGGCGGCAAAAGCCCCCACCCCGGGCACCACCAGACCGTCGGCCTCCAAGGACGCACGATAATCCGAAGTCAGTGTCACATCGGCTCCCAGATTGTACACAGCTCTGAGCATCGAGCGAACATTGCCGAATCCATAGTCAAACACCACTATTGAAGTCATTGATATCTCCTTGCTCACTCATCCTCTGAAGATGCGCCGCGTTCCGAGAAACCGGGTCTTGTGTGACGATTGATGATTTCCATGGCCGACTCATCGTTCAAATTCGCAGTGTCGGTCACAGCATAACCGTCGACCTGAACCATGCTGAGCGTGGATGCGCCGATGAGCAGATCCTCCACGCATGAGGATGTCGATGCGAACAGCACAGGTGGCGAGAAGGTCTCTCCCGATGCTCCGTTCAGCCAAAGCGTGGCTTCAAGCTTGTCGGCGCGATTCACCGCCAGCACCGCAGACAGTCCTGAAATCACGGATGTCAGATCACCCACGGCGCTTTCAGGCTCATCTCCGGTAAGGTCCTTGAGCACTGCAAACGCGCCTTCAGGTGTATCGACGCATGATGCCGACACGCCTGCCAGGTGACAGAAGGCGGCAAGCAACTCCGCCGACGACAGCCTGGTGATAATCGTAGCTATCTTCGCTTTGTTGCCGATAAGCCCTTCCAGCTCGTCGTCGAAGTCCAACCCAACGTCCGGATGTTCGGCATCCGCCGATGATGGGTTCCCCGCATCGCCCTCATGAGAGGCATCTGCGGAGGCGGATTGATTCGCATCTTTCGCAGCCCCCTCACCGGAGCTGCCCAAGGTCGCATTGTCGGCATCAGAGGAAGTGGAGGCCTTCCCCGAGGCAAAGCCCTCCTCAGCATTCATCTCCCGCTCGAAACCTGCTATCGCAGCGTTGATTTCCTCATCGCTCAGACGATACTCATCACCTGACTCGAATGCATCGTCACGCCGCTTATCGTCGCTATTGCTCACAGCGCACCCTTGGTGCTGGGAATGCCCGAAACCCTTGGGTCGAGTTCGACCGCTCCACGCAATGCACGGGCGAGAGCCTTGAATTCGGCTTCCGCGATGTGGTGGGGGTCGCGTCCGGAATGCAGCGTCAGGTGCAGGCAGATACCGGCATGGAAGGCGATGGACTCCATGACGTGACGAACCAGCGACCCCGTGAAATGGCCGCCAATCATGGCGTATTCGAAGCCCTCAGGCTCCCCCGTGCACACAGCATATGGGCGACCCGAAATATCCACTACCGCCGTGGCCAGTGCCTCATCCAACGGCACGGTGGCATCAGCGAAGCGTCGAATCCCCCGCTTGTCACCCAAAGCCTGCTTCAAGGCTTCACCGAACACTATGGCGATGTCCTCGACCGTGTGATGGGCGTCGATGTCGGTGTCCCCAGTGGCCTTGATGGTCAAATCGATAAGCGAATGCTTGCCCAGAGCGGTCATCATATGGTTATAGAACGGCACGCTGGTATCAATCTGCGTTTTGCCAGTGCCATCGAGGTTCAGGCTCAATTCGACCTGGGACTCGCTGGTAGCCCGTGTTATCGAGGCTGTTCTATCCATGGTTTCTCCTTAGTGGAAGGTATCTGATACTCAGCATAACGACTCATGGCTACAGGCGACGTTGGCGTTCTCATAGAATCACAGTCATATCTAGAGTCAGAGCATCCACCTTATCCCCGTCAAGCCGACATTCCTGGGAGAGCGGTTAAAATCGTGAGCCACACCGGATATCTGGCCGTGTAGAAGATAACTGCACTAAAAGGACAGCTTTTCCGGTGAAGTATCACCAAATTGCTGTCCTTTTAGTGCAGTTATCTCCGTTTAAGGCCCAGGCCGGAACAGCTAGACCAGGTTCGCGTCGCGTTCCGCCCGCTTGGAGAGGACATAAGGGCGGACGGCGAACACGAGCATCAGACCTCCGACGATGAGCAGGATGAGAATACCCATACCACCCGTGTAGGGCAGGTTCGCCAGGCTCCACGCCGGGTCAAGGACCGTGACTTGCCTGCCATCCTTAGACACGTAGGCGAGGTTCGTACCCGCCGTGGCATACGTGACCTTCGTGACCTGCGTGGCATCCTCATTCCACACGGGACGGATATCCACCGTGAAATCCGACACCCTGAAATAGCCCGACGGAGCCTTCGTCTCCTTGAAGGACAGCTCACGAGCCTCCACACCCTGCAACGACAACGTGCCGTCAGTATGCGTCGTCACGGCCTGCGTGGCACCACCCTCACCGGACACCGCCAGACGGTACACACCATCAACCACCTTCTCGAACCTCAACGGCTCCCCGTCACGGGACACCTCGAACCCCACACCACCAAGCGTCGTCGACCGGTCATCCTTATCCAGCTTCACCACATCCACCGTGAACGAATACACGTTCGCCGTGGCACTCTTGGACTCCGTGCCATCGCCGTTATCCGTCCAACCTTCAGTCGCACTGTCCGTATAGGAGCGGGTCAGGGTCACGGCATTCACATTCGGCTTCAACGACTCCCCCTCAACAGGAGACGACACCACAGCCGACGCATTCAACACCGCCCTATAGCGGATGCGAATCAACGAATCCACAGGCACAGCATCCTGGTTCCGCACACCAGAACCACTCGACTCCGCGAATACGGCCTTCAACCCGTCCACACTCAACGTGTCACCAGACACCGCAATCGACGAGGGCGGCAAAGTCTGCGGCTCCGTGGGCGAGAGCGCATCCACGAACACCTCAACCCCCGACCCATCGGCAGGCAACGTCAACCCCGACGCCGCCTCATCAGCCACATCGAACACATACGAGTCATACGACACATTCGACAACCCACTCAAATCAGGCACCCGAAGCGCAACCTCAAACTCCACCTCGGAGCCCACATCGAAGCCATCCATACCCGCATCGTTCACTATCCGCTTCGCAATATCCGTCACCGTGGTCTTCAACGCCGCCTGGCCCAATCGAGGCTTACCCTTCACCCCAGCGTCAGCGAAATCCACCATCCCGTCCTCGACCACGTCCTCCATCGCCTCGTTGAATACCTTCGTGCCCACGATAATCGGCAGGGACGTGCCACTGGAATCGACAATCAGATACAAGCCAGGACCAGACACCGGCAAGGTCACGGGACTGTCAACAGGAGCGTCCAAACCATTCAACGGCACCGGCTCAGCAGTCAATCCACTCGCATCCTCAGCCAGCGCCTGAGCAAACAACTGCAACTGACCCGCATACGGACTGAACGCCGAAGTCACATCCTCACTAGCAGGGTCAGTCGGATACCCAAGCCACCTGGACGCCACCCAGCCAATCGGGTTATCCGCATCCACATCAGCTCCACCAGCAGTTTCAGCAGCCGTCTTCAACACCGTGCCCAAATCCTCGGGAGTATCCAAACGCACACTCTTCAACGCTCCAGTCTGCGTGAACAAAGTCTCGTCATACTCGCCGATACGGTATGCCGTCAACGTGCCCGAAGTCTGGCCTGTCAGTGAAATACCGAATGAGCGTGGAACATACTCTTTACCATCTTTGATGGTCACACGGTTGGCGGTTGTCGCACGATTCGACCACCCCTTCTCGGCGCTCCCATTCTCCTGACCCCAAAAATAAAAGTCCAGAACCTTGCCTGCCGGGAAAACAGAAGTGTCGATATTCCCATCCTCGCTGAAGCCCGAAGCGAACACCGAACCATCCTCAGCAGTAGGGTCAACGGCCTTCCAACCATATCCATCTATCGAAGCGTCCTCGTCGGCATCAACCATCAACGTGCCAGGAACTGAGTCAAGCTTTGAGTCTTTCAGAGACCAATTCTCATCAGCAAATGTCAACCTCAACGAATCATCATCATCCAACACCTGAGTCTGATTCTCACTATGCGCAGACAACAACAGATTGTCCAACTTCAAACGAAAAGCCGGCCGCAACGCAGCTTCCGGCGCCATGTAGCCCGTAAACATCTCTCCTCTTGCATAAACGTTTACAGTGTAATTGGCCCCAGTGTGGTTAGCGGAGCGTAGCCACAATCTTTCGTTGCCTCCGTCAATGTTGCGATTGGCATATTCGCTCTGAGTATCTGCGGGGGGAATGTTGAAATACACTGATATATCACCAGTCGACAACGGAAAGACCTTATAGGCATAAACCGACAGCCGTTGTGCGGTATAGCTACCAGAACCACATCCATTGGAGGAAGTGCAAACACCCTCCACACTTCTGTTGATGATGGAGTCTTTCTCGGACTGCGAGTAATTCCTGTCTGCAACGCTGTCAGAAACCACTGCAGTATTTGACTTTCCACTGGAATAATCATAATAATTGCAGTCTTGGGAACTACAAGCCTTCCAGGGTTGGAACCGGAAGCCATTCGTGCTCATATGGTCCGCAGCCAACAACACTTCATCAGATAGCAACGATGTCGTAGCGGACTGCAAACCTACATATCCGGCATCAGGAATACTCGATATAGCACCGAGCCCCAGCGTCTTGTACCCACCAGACAATGTCAGACTGTCATAGGTCTCGCTAGAAGCCGTTTTCCCAAACATGATTCTTCTGACATTAATCCACCCATCCTGAGGCACATCAGGCGTCTCGTTGTCTTTATCAACAACAGGCATCACCTTGCCATCGCCATCGGTATCTTTCAAAGCACTGAAATAGCCATCAGGTCCATAATCATTCGCATCAGCAACCGCTTCATGCACCGGCGTCGATACGAGTATTCCTGCAATGAGCACGAACATAGCAAAAGCGAAAGCAATGCAGGTCAGGAGTTTCCTCTTGTAATCGCCAGGGCGTTTTCCCTCGCTGCGCTCCAGATGACGACAACATGCAACAAACGTACGCAACCGACCCATAAGAGCACCACCCACCTAAGCGAAAACAGCACCCCCCCCCGCGACCGTTCTTAACCCAGCGGAACGCCTGGAATCAGCGGGAGGAACATGCGACGAACATGATGAGTAACATCATACATGACGTTTAACTTTGCTGTGCAGATTTCATCTTTATCAGATGCACTCCACGAATTATCAAGGTCTCCTGCCAGACCCCGACCGCACACGGGATAATTGCGAATTTCCTCTAAGACATGCAAGACCGGTGTGGTCTGCTTATCTAGAGTCGGATTATCTAGGACTGGGCGCCTATGGGGAGCCCTGCATGATGTTGAGCTGCAGAAAGCCTTATCGGCTGAGCCTTTCCTTGAAGAAGCGCAGATGAAAGCGAGTTGATGATGAACGGCAAACAACACCCTGACTCCTTGGGGTTCTTGGACTGGATGAGCCTATTCGGGTTCCTGGGTTCCGTACTGCTAGGCACAGCGTTGCCCTTTTTTCTTGGGGTCTTTGCCGTTCATCGCTTGTTCCCCTTCGCAGAACTGAACTCCTGGGTCTACGGATGGCGTGCGGCAACAGGCATTCTAGGCATTTTTTGGTCTGGTTCTTCTCCACCTACATCACCGACCGCTTGGCGAAACTATTCAGCGATAAACGCACGCACCCCGTACTCCACGAATTCGCCGTCGAAGCGCTCAGCGTGCTCGTACTATTCGTACTCATGTACTCACTCTTTGCCGCATGGCAGACCGCGTTACTGTGCTCGGTGGTGACGTCCATTCTGACAGTGGTATTCGGGCTGATAATCAACAACTTATTTGACCGCACTGACAGGCAAGAAGAATCGAAAGACCACACAATCTGATGTTGCATGGCAACAGCAAAGTTACGGAAATTCACAGCATTGGGTATTCATTCGATGAAGATGGCAGTTACCGGGGAATGTAGCTGCAGGACAAAGCACAGCGAGGGGTTGCGTTAGATTGTGAGAGGTTGCGTTACGTATTGCGACGTGTGGCAAGCGCTGCGCGCTTCTTTACAATCGCTGCAGCGATTGACTTCGCAGCCTTCGTAATCGCCGAAGCGATTACCTTCGCAGCCTTTGCGGCTGCTCACCTCACCTAGCCGAAGCACACAGTGCTTCGGCCATAACGGTTCGGCTGCTCACCGAGCCTAAGGGATACCCACAGGGCATCCCTTCTGACGGCTCGGCCTTGGCGGGCGCTCACCTCGCCTAGCCCATGCAGGTTTCATGTGACAGTTTCCGCTTGAACCTCGTTGATTAATCGCTTTCAGCGATTCTTCGCGCCCTTGGCGGGCGCTCACTTCGCCTACGGGAAGCCCACTGGGCTTCCCGCTTAACGGTTCAGAGGCTTAGAGACCGAGCACTTCGGTGAAGGCCTTGCGGAAGCGGGCCATCTCCTCGTCTGTACCCATGCATACGCGCAGCCAGCCTTCCGGGCCGACAACACGAATCAGCACGCCGCGGTCAAGCAGCTCCTGGAAGATGGCTTCACGATTGTCGAAGGTACCGAACAGCACGAAGTTCGACCCTGACGGAGCAACCCGAAGATTGGCGCCGTGATAACGCTGCTGAGCAAGCCATGAAGCAGTCCGTTCTCTGGTCTGCCTCAGATGCTCGACGGTACTGAGCTGCTCGTCCGTATGCTCGAAAGCCGCCAGCGCGGCGGCCTGAGTGACCGCACTCAGGTGGTAGGGCATACGCACGATACGCACCGCGTCGATGATTCCCTCGTCGGCGGCAAGATACCCTACGCGGGCTCCGGCAAAGGCGAAGGCCTTCGACATGGTCCTGCTGACCGCCAGATTCCTGTGTTTCGACACCAACGCCACAGCAGAAGGCGTACCAGGGTCACGGAACTCGATGTATGCTTCATCGACCACCAGAATCGGATGGGCCCCTTCAGGAGCCCCGCTGACCGCGGCATGTTCGCACGCGTCGAGCAATGCTTCGATCTGCTCGTGAGGCAGCACGGTTCCCGTCGGATTGTTTGGGCTGGTCACCAGCACCATCGAGGGGCCGTACTCATTGATCGCCGCAATGGTGCCCGCGACATCCAGAGTGAAATCCTCGTTGCGATGAGCCAGCTTCCATGTGGTGAAGGTGTCGCGAGCGTACTCGGGGTACATCGAATACGTCGGGTCGCAACCCAGCGCCGTGCGTCCAGGTCCTCCGAAGGCCTGGAACAGCTGCAGCATGATCTCATTCGAACCGTTGGCACCCCACAGCTGCTCCACGCGCAGACGTGCGCCGGATTCCTTCGCCAGATAATCGCTGAAAGCCTGTCGAAGTTCGATATGCTCCCTGTCCGGGTACCGGTTCAGCGTAGGGGCGATTTCCGCGACGCGCTTGGCGATGCTCTCCACAACGCTCGCTTCGAGCCGGTAGGGGTTCTCGTTGACGTTCAGACAGACCGGCACGTCAAGCTGCGGAGCGCCGTAAGGCTCCTCCCCCAGCAGGTCGTTGCGCAGAGGGATGCTTGCGGGGATGGCACTCATAGCAGACCGGCTTCCTGCTCCTGCTGGCGAAGCGTCGGCTTATCATACGGGTCGTCGACGAATCGGCTGAGCACGCACTCCCCGTGGCCCGGCAAATCCTCGCTTACCGCAAAGGCGTTGATACGCGCGGCAAGCGTCTTCAATCCCTCTTCGTCATATTCGATGACTTCAACGGGCTTCATGAAGGTGTGCACACCCAGACCGCTGGCGAATCGTGCGGTTCCACCGGTAGGCAGCACATGGTTGGAGCCGGACATGTAATCCCCGAGCGGCACCGGAGAATACGGGCCTCGGAAGATGGCTCCGGCATTGGCGATTCGGGCGATGACCGCGTCGGCGTCCTTGGTCTGAATCTCAAGATGTTCGGCGGCATAGGCGTTGGCGACATCGATGGAATGGTCGATATCGTCGGTGAGGATGATGCCCGACTGGCTGCCTTCAAGCGATGTGGTGACTCGTTGGGCGTGCTCGGTGCGATGGACGCGTGCGAGGAGGCTTTGCTGAACCTTGGCGGCAAGCTCCTCGTCGTCGGTGATGAGCACCGAACCGGCGAGTTCATCATGCTCGGCCTGACCGATGAGGTCGGCGGCAAGCCACTCAGGATTGGCACCGGCATCGGCGACGATGGCGATTTCAGTCGGCCCCGCCACTGCATCGATGCCGACGATACCGGAGACCAGACGCTTGGCGGTAGCCACGAAGATGTTGCCCGGTCCGGTAATCTTATCGACCGGGTCGCACAGCACCTCGCCATCCTGAGGCTCGGAGCCCTTCGCCCCGTATGCGAACATGGCGATGGCCTGTGCGCCGCCTACGGCGTAGACCTCGTCAACACCCAGAATCGCGCAAGTCGCGAGGATGGTGGCGTTGGGCAGACCTTCTGCAGATGTCTTTGAAGGAGGCGTGGCGATGGCCAGTGATTCGACGCCCGCCGCCTGTGCGGGCACGACGTTCATAATCACCGAGCTTGGATATACGGCCTTGCCCCCGGGAACGTACAAGCCGACACGTTGAATCGGTATCCACCGTTCGCTGACTCGGGCGCCCTGCCCCAAATCGGTATGGAAATCCTTCGGGACCTGTGACTGGCTGACCGCACGTGACCGGCGCACCGATTCCTCGATGGCCGCCCTCACCTCGGGGTCGAGTTCTGCGAGTGCCTGCTGCATGGCCTCTTTGGGGACGCGCAATTGGGTGGGACGCACACCGTCGAAACGTTCGGCGAAATCCCTGAGGGCCGCGGCACCGCGTTGATGCACCTCATCGAGAATCGGCTGCACCAGTTCGCTGGCTTCGGAAGTGCCCATCTGGGCACGTGGCATGGCCTGGAGGAGTTCGGAGCGTGTGAGCTTACGCCCGCGCAGATCAATGGTTCTCATGAGATTGTCCGTCATGGTTCCGATGGTAGATTCTACCAATGACTACTAGGGCTCGGAACCTCCCCTGTACCCACATCGTGAGATACCCGAATCCTCCACACCGAAACTGTGCAAACAAGCATGCTAAACCAAGGAATTCAGCATCTTGGCGTACTTATATGCACAGTTGCACATAAGCACAGTTGCACATAAGCACAGTTGCACATGAACACAGTTTGCGAAATATGCCTGCCGTCACGCAGCCGTGAGGCATGACGGCCCGAAAATCGTCTTGATTTCCGCGAACAGGCTCGTATCCCGCTTAATTCGGAAACCATCGCCGAACGTCATCACCGTGGCATTCCCCTGTGCGTCAGGGACAAGCAGTTTCACCTCGCAATACCCCGGATGCGAGCGCAGGATATCGCTGAGCTGCCCCATTCTGGCGGTGTCAAGCGCCACAGGTGGCAGTGCTATCACCAGTGGACGCTCATCCACCGATTCCAGTGTGGGTTTCTCCATCTCGGTGGCACGCATCGACACGGTCTCGTCACGCACCTCGATCTGGCCACGAATGCGCACCACGGTGTCCACGGCCAAATCCATCGCATTCGCCTCGTACACCTTGCCGAAGAACATGCATTGGATGGAGCTTTCCAAATCCTCGACGGTCACGATGGCCCAGGCGTTGCCTTTCTTGGACACACGTCTATCGACGCCGGTAATCAAGCCGGCGATGGTGATGATCTGCCCGTCCCCCATGGTCTTCGCCCTGTCGATGAGCTGCGCGATGGACATGTCACGCAGTCCGGCCAGCACCGAAGTCATGCCGCTGAGGGGATGGTCGGAGACGTAGAGGCCGAGCATCTCGCGCTCGAAGTTCAGTTTGGTGGATTTGTCCCACTCGTCGATGTCGGGCACAGTGACGGCAGCATCGCCCATCGCGTCATCAGCCGAGTCGTCACCGGCATCCGCGAAAAGGTCGAACTGGCCTTCGGCCTGCTTGCGCTTGAGCGGCACCAGGGAGTCGATCGCCACTTCATGAATCTGGTACAGAGCGCGACGATTCGGGTCGATTGCGTCGAATGCCCCGGCCTTGATCAATGATTCCAGCGAGCGTCTGTTCAGCACGTTCAGCGAGACGCGGCGCACGAAGTCCACGAAGTTGACATAGCGGCCGTGCGCGCCTTCACGTTCGGAGACGATATCCGCAACCACCTTGTCGCCGACGTTTCGGATGGCTCCCAGCCCGAAACGCACCACATCACCGACTGCCGAATATTCGGACACGGATTCGTTCACGTCGGGAGGCAGAACCTGGATGCCCATACGTCGGGCTTCGCCGAGGTAGAGAGCGGTCTTGTCCTTGTTCGTGCGTTCGTTCTGCAGCAGCGCCGCCATGAATTCCACTGGATAATGCGTTTTGAGATAGGCGGTCCAATAGGAAATCATGCCGTATGCGGCGGAGTGCGCCTTGTTGAAGGCGTAACCGGAGAAGGGCACCAGAATATCCCAGACGGCCTGTGCCGCCTGTTCCGAGTATCCATGCTCCTTCATTCCGGCGAAGAAGGGCACACGTTCCTTGGCCAGCACCTCGGGCTTCTTCTTACCCATCGCACGTCGCAGCACGTCTGCCTTGCCGAGAGAGTATCCGGCCAGGATTCGTGCTGCGGACTGCACCTGCTCCTGGTAGACGATCAGGCCGTAGGTCTCGTCAAGCACGTCCTTCAACGGTTCCGCCACCTCTGGATGGATGGGCTCAATCTTCTGCAGACCGTTCTTGCGCTTGGCGTAGTTGGTATGCGAGTTCATATCCATAGGTCCCGGGCGGTACAGAGCAATCAACGCGGAGATGTCGTTGAAGTTGTCGGGTCGCAAGGTCTTGAGCAGCGAGCGCATGCCATCGCCATCGAGCTGGAAGACGCCCAGGGTGTCTCCGCGCGACAGCAGCTGATAGGTTTCCCTGTCGTCCAGCGGTATCTGCTGAATGGTAATCGGCTCCTTGCCGTTGCGCTCGATGTTCTTGATGGTGTCACGGATAACCGTGAGATTGGAGAGCCCGAGGAAATCCATCTTGACCAGGCCCAGAGTTTCGCAAGTGTGGTATTCGAAGGTGGTCGTGACGGTGCCGTCATTGCGCTCCATCAACGGCGAGGTGTCGGTGATCGGGTTCGAGGCCATGATCGTCGCACAGGCATGCACTCCGGTCTGCCGAATCATGCCTTCGATGCCTTTGGCCTCTTCGGTGATGCGTTTCACGTCAGGGTCCGAGTCATATAGGTCGCGGAATTCTCGGGCTTCGGGATACCGTTTGGATGTGGCGTCGAAAATCTCCTTCAGACTCATATCCTTGCCGTTGACCGACGGCGGCAGCGCCTTGGTGACGCGGTCGCCCATCGAGAACTCGTAATCCATGATGCGCGCCGAGTCCTTCAAAGCCTGCTTGGTCTTGATCGTGCCATAGGTCACGCATTGCGCGACCTTGTCGCTGCCGTATTTTCTCGCCACATATCCGAGCACGCGCATACGGCCCTCGGGGTCGAAGTCCACATCGATATCAGGCAGCGAGACACGTTCCGGGTTCAGGAATCGTTCGAAAATCAGACCATGCTTAATCGGGTCCAGTTCGGTGATGCCCATCGCATAGGCCACCATCGACCCTGCGGCGGAACCACGACCAGGGCCTACCATGATGCCGTTCTCCTTGGCCCAGTTGATGTAATCGGCCACCACCAGGAAGTACCCGGCGAACTGCATCTGGCAAATCACGCCGCATTCGTAATCCGCCTGCTGCACGACGCTCTGAGGCACGCCGTCCGGATAGCGCTCCTCCAGCCCCTCCTCGACGAGGTGCAGGAAGAGCGAGGTCTCGTCCCATCCTTCCGGGCAATCGAAACGCGGCATGAACGCGCCATCCTCGTGATCGTCGAACATCACATTGCAACGTTCGGCTATATCCAGCGTATGGTCGCAGGCTTCGGGGAACTCCTTGAAGAGCTCGCGCATCTCCTGAGCCGATTTGATGTAGTATCCGCTGCCGTCGAATTTGAATCGTCCCGGCTCGTCCAGGCGTGAACCGGAATTGATGCACAGCAGAGCATCCTGAGCCGACGCATCCTGTTCGTGAACATAGTGGGAGTCGTTCGTGGCGAGCAGCGGCGCGTCAAGCTGCTTGGCCAGCCGCAGCAGGTCCTTGGTGACTCGACTTTCGATTTCCAGGCCGTGGTCCATCAGCTCGACATAGTAGTTCTCCTTGCCGAAGATGTCCTGGAACTCCGAAGCCGCACGCAGCGCCTCGTCGTACTGCCCAAGGCGCAGACGGGTCTGCACGATGCCCGAAGGGCATCCCGTGGTGGCGATAACACCTTTGGCATGCTGCGACAGCACTTCCTTGTCCATACGCGGCCATTTGCCCACCAAGCCTTCGAGGTTGGCTATCGAGGAGGCCTTCATCAGGTTGACCAGCCCCTCATCGTTGCTGGCCAGCAGCGTCATATGGGTAATGAAACCGCCGCCGGAGACGTCATCGGAACGCTGGGCCTCGGTGCCCCAACGTACGCGAGTTCTGTCCTGACGGGCCGTCTCTGGCGTGACATATGCCTCGATGCCGATAATCGGCTTGACCCCGGCTCGGACGGCTGTGCTCCACATCTCGTAGGCACCGTGCATGTTGCCGTGGTCGGTAATCGCCACGGCAGGCTGCCCCAGATTCTTGACCTGTTCGACCAGGTCGGGAATCCGTGATGCACCGTCAAGCATCGAGTAGTGGGTATGCGTGTGCAGATGAACAAAACTGGAATCGACGGAGGAAGTCATGCTTCTAATCTAACAGCCTCACCCAATCTGCATAGGGAACTCCAGCGGTCGTGCCATGTCGCCAGGCGTGCCCCGATGGCCGAGAACAGGGGAATCAGCCGCGATTCTCAGCGTGCGGGGTTTTGCTGATGGCGGTAAGCGCCTGTTGCAGGTCGGCGGGATAGCTGGAGTCGACGCGCGTCCACAGATGCGTGCGCGGATGACGGAATTCGAGCCTCATCGCATGGAGCCACTGCCGTTCAAGACCGAGCCGTTGAGCAAGTTGCGGATTGGCCCCATACATGTGGTCTCCTACGAGCGGATGACCGATAGAGGAGAAATGCACGCGTATCTGGTGCGTTCTTCCCGTTTCTAGATTCACGCTCACCAGCGTCGCCTCACCGAATCGTTCAAGCACATCCCAGTGCGTGACGGCCGCCTTGCCGGCCGGCGTGACGGTGAAACGAAAGTCGGAAACCTTGGCACGCCCTATCGGCGCATCTATCGTGGCCTTATCCTCTCGCAGATTCCCCTGCACCAGAGCGTGATAGGTTTTCACGACCTCATGCTCGGAGAACTGTCTGCGCATCTCCTTGTACGCCAGTTCGGATTTGCACACCAGCATCAGACCGCTGGTACCGACGTCCAGGCGGCTTACGATGCCCTGCCGCCCTGCCGCACCGTAACTGGTGATATGCACCCCGCGCTCCAGCAGACTGCCCAGCACCGTCGGCCCTGTCCACCCTACGGAAGCATGGGCGGCGACACCCACAGGCTTGTCCACGACCACGATGTCCTCATCCTCGTAGGCTATGGACATACCTTCGGCAATCGGCTCCACCTGTTCGGGCGGCTCTTCGAGGTCGAGGTCGATAAGGTCTCCCTCACGAAGGCCGGTGGACTTTGATATTTCTCGACCAAGCAGTCTCGCCTGACCCGAATCGATGAGTTCACCGGCTTTCGCCCTTGATATGCCGAGCATTTTCGACAAGGCAACATCAATGCGTCTGCCCACCAAAGCGTCAGGAGCGGGAAGAAGTCTGCTCATCGACCATCAGGCTGCATCTGCCCGTCCCCTGCCTCGGCCGGTTCATCCTCGGAGCCTTCGCTGTCATCGTTGAAGGGAAAACCCATGAACAGCAGCACCACAATGCCGATTCCTGCCACCATGAGCACAATGTCGGCAACATTGCCGATTGACCACCCATAGTCCAGAAAGTCCACGACCTTGCCGTTGAGAAAGCCGTCGGCGTACACGATTCTGTCGATGAGATTACCCATCGCGCCCGAAAAGGCCAGAGCCAGCAGCACCGTCCACCGCATCGAGGTGGTGCGCATCAGCATCACGACGAAGGCGATGCAGGCCGCAATCGCCACCACGGAAATAACCCATGTGGCACCGGACCCCAGGCCCAATGAAGCACCGGGGTTACGCAACAGTCTCAGCGAGAGGAAGCCGGGAAGGACACCCACCGACCTGCCGTCCGACAGCTTCGTCAAAGCCAGTGCCTTGGTAATCTGGTCCACACCCAGCGCAACGGCCGTTACGCACGCAAAGACGGCCACGCGAGTGCGCAGCCGCCTTGCATCATCTCCCTGAAGAGACATCAATCATAACCTCGATGATAGAAAATCAGTGCTTCGAGTCATTCGACCCTTCAACACCCTGATAGGAGTTGGTATCGGAAACCTGGGAGACCAGCTGGCCGAGGAACTCGGTAAGCCTGCTCCTGTACTCCGCCTCGAACTGCTTGAGGCCCTGGATGTTGCCCTCGATGACCTTGGACTGGGTGACGAGCTTGTCCTTGACATCGGCCGCGTACTGATCGGCTCCCGTACGAGTTTCCTTGTCGTACTGCTGAGCACGCTTCTGGACTTCCGACTCGTAAGTGTCGGCTTCCGCGCGAGTGTGCTTGCTGTAGACATCGGCATCGGAGCGGGTCTTCGTCGAATAGGCATCGGCCTCGGAGTGCACGCGTGTGGAGTAGTTGTCGGCATCCGTGTGCGTACGCTTGGCGTACTCATCGGCCGCCACATGCGTCCGGTTGGAGTACTCGTCAGCCTTGGCGACACTCTCGTCATGCTTGGCCTGTCCGTCGGCGATCAGCTCGGCGCCCTTGGCCTTGCCCTTGTCGACATACTGGTCGTGCAGCTGCATGGCCAGCGTCAACATGGCGGTCGCGCGCTCGGGCTCGGAATTCGCATCCGCTCCCGCACCTGCGATCTTCTTGAGGCTGCCCGTTTCCGTGGAAGGCTCCATCTTGGAGACCTGCTGACGGAGCTGCTCCTCGCGCTGCTTCGACTCCTCGAGCTGCTTCGTAAGATTCTGGCTTGCACCGGACTGTTGCGAAAGCTGCTGCTGGAGCTGGACGACCTGCTGCTGTGCGGCGGAAAGCTGCTGTTGCAGACCTTCGCCACGGCTGCGGAAGGAGTCGCGCTCCTGCTGAACGGCGGTAAGCTGGTTGGCCAGAGCCTCGGCGTCATTGCCTTTGGCCGCCTGAGCCGTAAGCTGATCAATCTGATTGTTCAGCTGATCGACCTGCTGCTTGAGCTGCTCGTTCTGCGTGGCCAGCGTCTGTACCCGCTGCTCCGCCTCGGCAAGTTTTCCGCTTGCATCGGAAGCACCGTCGGACTTGCTCGGAGCAGCCTTAAGAGTCGCGTTCTCCTTTTGCAGTGATTCGACCTGTGCGGTCAACTCGGAGATCTTCGAGTTCAGCTTGGCAACGTCAGGGCCGAGTGACTGAGTCGATGCATCGTTCTGCATGGCTTGACGGCCAAGCACCTCCACAGTCTCGGCAACCTCGTCCAGGAAGTCGTCGACTGCATCCTTGTCGAAGCCTTCTTTAAACCTGACTACCGGGATGTAGCGCTCCCTTATGTCTTTCGGCGTCAATAGGACCATTGAAATTCCACCCCTTTCGGGCAACATGCGCTCGCATTGTTGGTTTCCTTCTCAGAATGCTAGCACGCGCACTCGCCGTAGGTACCAACCATCGGCGGTTATATGAGTACTCGCAACACAATTAACACGAAGTACAGCACCATAAAGCTCAGATCCAGCTGGATCGCACCCAACGGCAAAGGCCGAATGTAGCGTCGCAGCCAACGCAGCGGCGGGTCGGTGAGCTTATACACCAGCGAGATCAAGGTGGCGACGAATCCACGTGGATACCAACGCGGCGAAAGAACGAAAATCCAATCGAGAATCATACGGCATATGAGAATGAAGAGATAGGCGCTGATGACCCAATCCACAATCAGACGAATCAGTAAGAGAATCATTCGACAAGCCTACCAATACTTGCTTGGAGCGAGCCGAAAGGCACCATGCGGGGAACGACCTCCTGCGCAAGTCGACATGCTCCGTTCGACTCCCCTGCGGGAGGTGCTATGCCGATGAGAGCTTCGCTGCTCACTGGCTCAGCGTTGCTATGCACACGGAAGCACGGTATCGCAAGGCAACTGATTCAGAACAGCAACATCACCGTGAAGCGGTTGCATTCACGTTGCGATGAATGCAATTCCTTCACCGCCTATTCAGCGAACAAGTCGTGGGAAGGCGACTGCCGCTGCGGTTCTTCGACCTTGATATTGACCTGGGCCGGGCTCAGGAGGAATACTCTTGGCGTCACCCGCTCGATCGACCCGCGGACGCCGAAGACCACGCCTGCGGAGAAATCGACGATTCGGTATGCAATGGCTTCGGATACACCGGTGAGATTCAACACGACAGGAACACCGTCACGCAACGCCCTGCCCACCAACTGGGCGTCCTCATAGGACTTCGGATGAATGGTGGTGATGCGGTTGACCCTGCCCTGGAACGGGCTTGGCTCACGTGACGCCGAAGAGTTGGCGACAGGAGCAATCGGGGTGACGGTATGATCCGAGTCGAAGGATGATTCTGTCGAATCCTCCTGTTCGCGCTCGAGCTCATCTTCGTCGACCACATCCGCCATACCAAGGTACGACATTGCGTTCTTCATGAATCCTGCCATGTGTGCTCCTTAATCGTCTCAGCGAAGAAAGTCAGGAATATCGAGATCGCCGGGGTCCTGCTGACTTTGCGGGGTCGGAGCCTGCTGCACCACGTCATGCTCTGAGGTCTCGTCCGAAACGGTTTCCTCCTGCTGCTCGCCGCCCTTCGCAGGAGCACCGGCAGGAGCGGAAGCCGTCAGAGGCGGTACCTCGGTGGCGTTGCGCTGGGCGCTTCGCGCTCCGCTGTACTGCTGTGGGTCGTCATCCTGCTTGTTGGGATCGAAGCCTGCAGCGATGACGGTCACGCGTACTTCGTCCCCATACGAATCGTCAAGCGCAAGGCCCCAGATGATCTGTGCCTCGGGATGGATGGCATCCTGAACAAGCTGGGCGGCCGCCGAAGCCTCCTGCATCGAAAGATCGGTAGGACCTGCGACATTGATCAACGCACCATGCGCACCTTCGATGCTCTCTTCGAGCAGCGGCGAACTGATGGCGATCTCGGCCGCCTGCGTTGCACGATCCTCGCCCCGTGCGGCTCCGATGCCGAACAAAGCCGTGCCTGCATCCTTGAGGATGGCGGTCACATCGGAGAAATCGACGTGAATGTATGAATTCATCGTAATGAGATCAGTGATGCCCTGTACGCCTGCAAGCAGTGCGGTATCTGCGGTCTTGAAGGCATCGATCACACTGACGGTGCGGTCCGAGAGGTCAAGCAGACGATCGTTCGGAATCACGATCAGTGCATCGACCTCCTTACGGAGGTTCTCGATACCCGACTCGGCCGAGGATGCGCGTCGCGGACCTTCGAAGGTGAATGGCCGCGTGACCACGGCGATGGTCAGCGCTCCGAGCTGTCGGGCAGCGCGCGCCACGAGCGGACTCGCGCCCGTACCGGTACCGCCGCCCTCTCCGGCGGTGACGAAAACCATGTCGGAACCCTTGATGGCCTCTTCGATATCGGACTGGTGATCCTGGGCTGCTTTGGCGCCCTTCTCGGGATCGGCTCCTGCGCCGAGCCCACGACTGTTGTTGTCGGAAAGAGAAATCTTGACATCGGCTTCCGAACGCAGCAGATCCTTCGCATCGGTATTCACCGCCACGAATTGGACGTTCTGCAACCCCTCAGCGATCATGCGATTGACCGCATTACCACCAGCTCCTCCGACACCGACGACCTTAATGCTGGTCTTGTCGTTGAAATTGTCAGTCTGGGCAATCTCGCTCACAGTATGCTCCTGTCACTCACGGTTAGACTCACTCTATCGCAGTTCTTACGCGCTTCGATGGAAATTTGCGCGTGTTTGCTTCGTTTTTCTGCCATCTTGCCGGCTTTGCGCGTTCTTCCCGCACAATCCACCATCAGTAGGACGCATCCATCGGGTCATCCCCAAACAGTGCCTCGCGCCCTTCCTTCGACAATTCACGAGAATCCAGCCACCCATACGGCAGATGAACTTTTTTGGCATATCGTACCCGCCCACGGGGCTTGTCCGCCATCTCATCGGGGAGGCGTAGGTTGGGGTCAAGTTCCCGGACATTCCTCGCGATGTCTTCCAGATTCTCAGACTGCATGAAGGCCTTGCGCGTCGCACCGCCGACGGCGAATCCCTTGAGATACCAGGCGACGTGCTTGCGCAGGTCATGAACGGCCATGACCTCATCACCGTCATAGAATTCGGTGAGCAACCGGGCGTGCTCTTCTATGACCGCTCCCACTTCTGCGAGGGTTGGGTTAACACGTTCGTCGGAGGCGTTGAAGGCGTTCTTGATGTCCGCGAAGAGCCAGGGACGCCCTTGGCAGCCCCGGCCTATGGCGACACCGGCGCATCCGGTCTGCTTCATCATATCCAAGGCGTCCTGAGCGCCCCAGATGTCGCCGTTGCCGAATACCGGTATGGTCAGCGCGTCCGCAAGCTCAGCGATCCTATGCCAATCGGCATGCCCGCCATAGTATTCCGCCGTCGTGCGGGCGTGCAGGCTGACGGCGGCGCACCCCTCCTCCTGGGCGATGCGCCCGGCGTCGAGATAGGTCTCATGCTCATGATCGATGCCGACGCGAATCTTCGCGGTCACCGGAATGCCTGCGGCGTCGCACACTGAGACCACACGGTGAATGAGTTCTGCGAACACATCAAGCTTCCAGGGCAGGGCCGAGCCGCCTCCGCGACGGGTGACCTTCGGCACAGGGCACCCGAAGTTGAGATCGACATGGTCGGCCATATGACCGTCTACGACCATTCGTGCAGCCTGCTCCACAATCCCCGGATTCACTCCGTAGAGCTGTAAGGATCTCGGGGATTCGCTGGGAGCGAAACGGCATAGTCTGAAAGCCTTCGGATTGCGTGCCACCAAAGCCCTGGCGGTGATCATCTCGGCAACGTACAGTCCTTGAGGACCGTACCGTTCGCAGAGCACGCGGAAAGGCCAATTGGTCACACCGGCCATAGGCGACAGCATCACGGGAACCGGAACATCCAGCTTCCCCAGCTTGATACCGGGAATGGTCAGACGCTCTTGGGTCGCTCCACTTTGCGACACGGCCGACTCGGGCGCATCGGATTCTTCGACGTTTCCGCGCGAATCCACGTCGTTGTTCCCGACTGTTTTCGCAGTATCAGTAATTGCCACCGGCTTCGGCCACCTTTACCGGGGCTGACTCGTCCTGTCCCGCTTCCTTGTTGACATCCACGGCCCCATCCGCGGAATGCACACCGGTTATCGAAGCAGGGCCTTCAGGATACTTGACGCGCTTTTCCTTGATGCGGTCATTCACAAAATCAGCGACCTTGTCAAGGGAGATACGCTGCTGCTCCATGCTGTCACGATCGCGTACGGTGACGGCCTGATCGTCGATCGTGTCGAAGTCCACGGTGATGCACACCGGGGTGCCGATCTCATCCTCACGACGGTAGCGACGGCCGATGGCCCCGGCCTCGTCATAGTCGATCATCCAGTCATGCTGCCGAAGATCCGCCGCGAGGTTATGGGCGATGTCCTGAAGTGCAGGCTTCTTGGACAATGGCAGCACCGCGGCCTTGACCGGCGCCAGCCTGGGATCGAGGTGCAGCACCGTGCGCTTGTCCACGCCGCCCTTGGTGTTCGGAGCCTCGTCAACGTCATAGGAATCCACCAAGAAGGCCATCAGAGACCTGGTCAGGCCTGCCGCGGGTTCGATGACGTATGGCACGTAGCGCTCTCCGGTGGCCTGGTTGAAGTAGCTGAGGTCCTCGCCGGAATGCTCGGCGTGCGAGCTCAGATCGAAATCGGTACGGTTCGCGACGCCTTCCAGCTCGCCCCACTCCGAACCCTGGAATCCGAAACGATACTCCAGGTCGACGGTGCGCTTGGCATAATGCGCCAGCTTCTCCTTTGGATGCTCGTAGTGACGCAGATTGTCCGGGTTCACGCCCAGGTCCGTGTACCACCGGGTACGGGTGTCAATCCAATACTGATGCCATTCCTCGTCGGTACCGGGCTCGACGAAGAACTCCATCTCCATCTGCTCGAACTCGCGGGTACGGAAGATGAAGTTGCCCGGGGTGATTTCATTGCGGAAGCTCTTGCCCATATTGGCGATGCCGAATGGAGGCTTGGAGCGGGAGGAGCCCATCACGTTCTTGAAGTCCACGAAGATGCCCTGAGCTGTTTCAGGACGAAGATAATGCAGACTGTGGTCGTCCTGAACCGGACCGAGATGCGTCTGCAGCATCATGTTGAAGTCGCGTGGTTCGGTCCAGTTGCCCTTCGTCCCGCAATCCGGACAGGGAATATCCTTCAGCCCGTTCTCAGGAGCATGCCCGTGCTTCTCCTCATAGGCTTCCTCCAAAGTGTCTGCACGATGACGCTTGTGGCAGGAGAGGCACTCGATCAGCGGATCGTTGAACACGGACACATGGCCCGATGCCACCCACACAGGGGTAGGGAGAATCACGGAGGTGTCGACGCCGACAACGTCACCTCTGGTGATAACCATCGAACGCCACCATTCGCGCTTGATATTGTCTTTCAGCGCCACGCCGAGAGGACCATAATCCCACGCAGAGCGCGTGCCTCCGTAGATCTCCCCCGCGGGGAACACGAAGCCACGGCGCTTCGCAAGGGACACCACTGCATCGAGTTTGGATTCAGCCACGGAACACCTTCTGTTGAGATTGGTTTATCAGGGTTTTGACTCGATAGAGTCTATAGCGAGACTCTGACACCTCCTCCGCCGCATCATCCCGAGATAACTGCAATAAAAAGACAGATAAATACCGACAAATGCGGTCCGGAACTGTCCTTTTATTGCAGTTATCTCGCGTTCTGGCCGGGTACGGGCTGTCCAAGGCGTTTCTTATGGTTCAAGAGCACATGCAGGGGCACTCGAAAGAGTTGAGATGGCACGATGTCACGACGGCATCACGTCAGTCCCTTCGAACCTGTTGGTTAAGACCATCGTAGGGAGACATGAAATGTCTGATACCACTCCATCCCAAACACCATCGACAGCCAAGGCGAACACCGAGCAGTTGGCCGCAGACCATCCGCTTCGTCAGGCCATCCAGGAAGCGGCGCGGCAAGTACGCCAGCAGACTCCCCTGGCGCAGTCCTTCACCAATTTCGTCACCATCAACCTGGTGGCCAACGCCCAGCTTGCCGTCGGCGGCAGCGCCGCTATGAGCTATCTGCCGGATGATATCGCCGATGTCAGCGAGATATCGGGCGCAAGCTACATCAACGTCGGCACCCTGCTGCCCTTCTTCGCACAGGCACTGCCGGAAATCGCACAAGAGTTCGCTCGGACAGGGCACCCATGGGTGCTCGACCCGGTAGCGGCAGGACTAGGCAATACGCGAACTGCCATACTGTCCTCCTTCAAGGAGTATCCGCCGACCGTGGTACGGGGCAACGCCTCGGAAATCATCACTTTGGCGCATATGTGGGAACTCGAGGATGGCGACGACGCCGGACACTCGGGAAACCAGGATTCAAGACCTGCAGGAGTGGAATCCGTCGACGACGTCGAGCACGCCCGGCACGCCGCGACGATACTGGCCCGATACCTGGTGTCCCACAGCGCTTCAGGCAAGGCCTGCGTTGCCGTCTCAGGAGCAGTCGACCTGATCACCGACGGCAGCCTCGTATACCGTCTTCCCGGAGGCAGCGAACTCATGACCAAAATCACCGGCGCAGGCTGCTCGTTGGGTGGTGTCATCGGCACATACCTCGCCGTATCCGACCCTTTGACGGCCGCCCTCGCAGCCTCGGCCCATTACAATGTCGCCTCCGAACAGGCCGCACTGAGCGCCAAAGGACCAGGAAGCTTCCAGAGCGCATTCCTCGATGGCCTGTGGAACGCCAGCGCCACGGACATCGCCAACGCCCCCATACTGCTGAACTGAGCGGCGAGAGTGATTGACCAGAGCGTCGTTCGGCCCCAAAAAACCCTAATCCGCAATCGGCTCCGCTCATAACACTCCGCTCATCACACTGCGCTCAGTGAGCAAGGATTGCAACAACGATGTATCGAGACACTAAGGATTGTGACTATGACATTCGAGTACGCGTCGATGCGTGAACACTTCGATTTGAGCGCCTATCTGGTACTCGGGCCGGATGACACCCACGGAAGGAGGGTCGAGGACGTCGTCGCCGCCGCGCTGCGGGCCGGTATCAGCTTCGTGCAATTACGTGCCAAGCACTCGGATGCCTCCGACATCATCGAGATGGCACGTGGCATCGCCGATACGATAGCCGAGGCGGGAAAGAGTTCGACCGTTCCGCTGGTGATAGACGACCGCGTCGATGCGGCATGGCAGGCACGCTGCGAGGGCATCAAAGTCGATGGCGTGCATGTCGGTCAGACTGATATCGGGGTCGAGTACTGCCGGCGACTGCTGGGAGAGGACGCCATCGTGGGGCTGTCGGCGAACACCGAGCATCTTATCGACACCGTGAATCTCCTGCCCGAAGGCGTCATCGACTATGTCGGTGCAGGCCCTGTGCACCCCTCTATCAGCAAACCTGATGCAGGTGTGGATGCTCTCGGTGTGGCTCACAATCTGGAAATCGAAGGCATCCGGACGCTCTCTACGGTCAGCAGCTATCCTGTGGTGGCGGGCGGCGGAGTGACGGCCTCAGACATGCCCGCGCTGGCCGAAACCAAGGTGGCCGGATGGTTCGTCATCTCTGCCATCGCAGGCAAGGATGATCCGGAGCAGGCCGCCAGAGAACTCGTCGAAGCCTGGCAGCAGGCGAAACGGCATCGCGCCTAGCATCGAGGACATCACAGAGCGCTCACCGTACAGTTACATAGCAGGCATGATGTTCATCACACGGTGACACAGCAACACAGCTACACGGTCACATCGTCACGCGGAAACCAACGAACAAGGGCACCAAGGAGACACCAATGGAATCACCTCAAGAACAGCAGACGTCGGATTCGGGCAAGCAATACATCAATACCGTCGCAGCGCTGTGCATCGCGCCAAGCGGAGTCGGCGACGAACTCTCCACCTACGTTGCGCAGGCGGTGGCGACCATCCGAGACTCGGGACTGCCCAATGAGACCAACGCCATGTTCACCAATATCGAGGGCGACCTCGATGACGTGCTCAAGGTCGTGCGCGAGGCCACGATGAAGCTCGCCGGACAGGGGTATCGCACGGGAGTGACGCTGAAACTCGATATCCGCCCGGGATTCACCGGCCAGCTCACCCGAAAACCCGAATTGGTGGACGAAATCCTCGACCAGCAAGGCTGAGCACATCGGCAACAGAGATAACTGCACTAAAAGAACAGCAAATCCACGTACATACCAGGAAAAAGCTGTCCTTTTAGTGCAGTTATCGCATATCTGCCCAAGGACAGGCGGCCTCAGGCTTTTACGCCCCCGAAACGACGGTCACGATGGATGTAATCGTCGATGGAGCGCCACAACACGTCACGCCCGCAGTCGGGGAACAGTTCGGGCACGAAATCCAGTTCTGCATACGCGGCTTCCCACGGCAGGAAATTACTGGTGCGCTGCTCGCCGGATGTGCGAATCACCAAATCGCAATCGGGTATATCGGGATTGTACAGGTGTTCGGCAATCATCTTTTCGGTGACCCTGCCACCCTTGATTCTGCCGCTGGCCACCTCTTTGGCGATGGCGCTAGCCGCGTCGGCGATTTCCGCACGACCACCATAATTGATGCAGAACACCACATCGATCACCGAATTGTTCTTGGTGCGTTCCATGGCTACTTCAAGCTCATCGATCACCGATTTCCACAGTTTCGGCCTGCGCCCGGACCAGCGCACCCTCACACCCCATTCGTCCATCTGCGCAACGCGCCTGTGGATGATGTCCCTCGAGAATCCCATGAGGAATCGCACCTCGGAAGGACTGCGCTTCCAGTTCTCGGTCGAAAAGGTATAGAGACTCAGATATCTCACACCGCTTTCGATAGCGCCCGCGATGGTGTCGAACACCACCGGTTCCGCCGCCTGATGACCACGCGTACGTTCCAGACCACGATGTTTCGCCCACCGACCGTTGCCGTCCATGATGACGCCGACATGTCTGGGTACGACATTCTTGGGAAAATCAGGAATTCGCGATGGTTCGGAGAAGGGTGCGGCCGGAATATCCAGCGAAGTGTAGTCAACCTGTTCAAAGCTCATGGTCACGAATCTAACAAGCGCAGTGAACGAAGTGGACGCTCAAGATAATATTCGCCCCATTCCTCAACAATACGAGCGCATTGGGCATCGCCATCAGGATTAGGCCGGGATGAACCCGTCCGCGCATCGCCTTCGCCCTCGCTTTCGCAGCGCTGCAGGGATGCTTCATCCAGCAGCTTCCAGTTCCCCTCGACCAAAGCCTTGAGCTGTGTGCGGCATTGCGTGGTCATACCCCTGGCCTCAGGCGTGCGATCGTTGACGCACATCGTACCTCCGGCAGGAACCGAAAAGAACTCAAGCCCATCGCTTCTGCCGCACACCACGCAGGAGTCGAATCGTGGCAGCCAACCCGCCAGGGCCAGGGAACGCATGACATAGGACGCACTGATCATATGCGGATCGTGACGATGCCTGGATAGGGATGCCAATGCCGACACGAGGAGCATGTATTGCTCGGTTGCGGATTCGTGCTCCGTATTGACCAGTTTGTTCATCGTTTCGAGGATAACCGAGCCGTTGGCATACAGGTCGAAATCACCGCAGATCGCATCCGCGTAGGATGCTATGCTCGCCGCCTGTGAAATTCTGTCAAGGTTTCTGCCCTGAGATATCAATACATCGCTTCGCATAAAAGGTTCCAGCCTCGCTCCGAAGCGTGATTTGCTGCGTCTGACACCGCGAGCGACCGCCCGTATCTTGCCGTGCTCCTTGGTGAGCATCGTGATGATGCGGTCCGCTTCGCCGAGTTTGGCGGTGGTGAGCACCACTCCCTCGTCATGATATGTGGACACCGCCCACCTCCCTGTAGCTCAAGACAGTACATCATGGCGAGCTGCCGGTGCGCGTTCGTACAAGATTCGCTTCTTCGCTTAATAGACGAACAATCCCCAGAATGCGAAAACCAGCAGAATACAGAACATCGCCACCGTGGTGACCACGAACAGCACTCTGCCCAAGCGGGTCGATGCCAACACCGGTTTGTTCTTCTGCTGTGCTATTGCACGTTTCTCAGCGGCACTCAAATCGTCCTTGCTCTGATGAATATTCGTCAGTCCGCGCAGTGACGCCACTTCGAATAACCTGCCGAAAACCCTTGACCAAGCCCACACCACCAGTGTGGAAACAATCTGAATAACCGGCCAGCTCCAATAAATCATGCCCGCCGGTTCAGGTGCGCCACCCCAGGCAAGTTTCACCACTCCGACGACCACCTGTCCCAAACCTGAAACAAACAGCAGCAGTGTCGCCAAGGTCGTGCCGGTAATCAGCAGCAGTATGCCGCCGAAGCCATGAACGAAACCCAGAGCACGCCCCTTGTGCTTGACCATGTGGTTGATTTTCGTGACCAATGCGATGACCGCGAGGATAATCGACACCACCATGGACAGTAGCGCGGCCACATGCAGGCCAATCATATACACGGTCAGCGTCGGACGCGCATGCAGGTCGCTCGGCACGGCGATTGACTGACGAATCGTATCCCCTGCCACGCGCTCAGAAGTCTGTTCAAGGCCGTGCACCTGTCCGACCGCCCAATCCGTCACATCCTCCGGGTAGTGATCCGCCAATGGTGTGCCTGATTGCGCCTCGTCCCCCAGTCGCAGGACATGATTGGCGATGGGATAGTTCCGAACGGTGACATTCCAGTTATCGGCCTGGTGAGCCAGTTTCAGAATCTCCTGAGTTCCCTCGACCTGTGCCGTCATCACATCCTTGGAACCGTAGGCGACGAATGTGGGAATCGCGTAGGCGCTGGCATGCATGGTGTCTATGTCTATGTTGTTCAGTCCGAACAGCGCGGCATCGGTGCTGAACAGCCGACGCAGGATGGATTGGTAACCGGGGTTCGCACCCACCAGAGCAAAATCCTGGGCCGCAAGAAAACCCAAGGAATGCCTGGGCGAATTCACCATGGGGCTGAGCAGTATCTGGAAAGCGAGCCTGGGGTCGTCCTCCAGCAGATAGGCACTGATCCATGTGCTCTCGCTGGTGGCATAGATGCCCACTTTGTCAGGGTTGACGTTGCTCTGCTGTCTCAGGTATTGCACGGCTTGTTCATACGCTTTGGCGGAGGCGGGATAATCCCGATTGACATCGCTGGTGTTCCACACGGGCTTGTCGATGACCACCGTCACGAAGCCTGCGGAAGACAAGGTTTTCGCCACATCCCCGAAGGAATTGTCACTGGTGCCGTATCCGGCGCCGTGCATGAATACGATTGCCGGCCGTTGCCCGCTGGCACCAACGGGTTCTCGAATCAGCATGTTGATGTTCTGCCGGTCACCTGTGGACGGCTGGGTGGCGACGAAGGACTCGTGGCGTTCGCCGACCTGGTAATCCCCGTCCTTGTCGAGATGAAGGTTCGAGGGGTTCGAGAAAGTGACGCCGGTGTCGGAGGAAAGCGTTGCGACGGTTTGGTTCGTGGGTTCGTTCTTCCAAGGCACCGTGGTGATATGCGATACGGATGTCAGAATACCTATCATCATGATAAATATCGGCAGGCTGACCATCAGCCGCCTGGAACGGCTCCAAGCCCTGTTGGCCTTCACGGTATATTCATCATTCGACACGGGAGACATTGTAACCTCACTGCCCGTACACCGTCTCAACATCGCTAAACGATTCGAAGCTGCAATACCTTGAAGATGTC
Organism: Bifidobacterium crudilactis; assembly: GCF_000738005.1. Classification (NCBI taxonomy): domain Bacteria; kingdom Bacillati; phylum Actinomycetota; class Actinomycetes; order Bifidobacteriales; family Bifidobacteriaceae; genus Bifidobacterium; species Bifidobacterium crudilactis. The sequence goes on from NZ_JHAL01000002.1 coordinate 1,276,777, forward strand.
ACCGACACGCAGACGCTCCTTCACCTCAGTCATGCCGAACATCCCCATGAACACCGCAAAGTGCCACAGAGCAATCAGCGTCACAGAGCAATCGCTGTCGAATACCACGCCTGACACGGGCGACACATGACGATATGTTCAACGGTGGTGGGTTAGACCGTCGTGCTCAACACCCATGATGGGAAGCTGAGGACTCACCGGCACCACCACAGGCCCGACATTCGCGCCCGCGCCGTCCGACAAACCCGTCAGCATATCCTCGGCCATTTCGGATGCCCTCCGCAACAGGGTCTCGACGATGCGATTTTCCGGGACGGTTTCGACCACGGTTCCCTTGATGAAAATCCTCCCCTTGCCGTTGCCCGACGCCACACCAAGGTCGGCTTCCCTCGCTTCACCCGGGCCGTTGACGATGCACCCCATCACGGCAACGCGAAGCGGGGCCTGAATATCCTTGAGCCCTTCGGCGACCTCGTTCGCCAAGGCGATGACATCGACCTGAGCCCTGCCGCAACTCGGGCACGAAATCAGGTCGAATTTCCGTTCACGCAAGCCCATGTATTCAAGTATCTTGCAGGCGACCTTGACCTCCTCCACAGGAGGTGCCGACAGAGAAACACGAATCGTGTCGCCGACACCTTCGGCAAGCAGTGCTCCAAAAGCCACGCAGGATTTGATTGTTCCCTGCCATTGCGGACCTGCCTCCGTGACGCCAAGATGCAAAGGCCAATCACCTTCGCCTGCCAACAGACGATAGGTCTGTACGGTCACCACGGGGTCATGGTGCTTGACGGATATCTTGAAATCCCGGAAGCCCACATCCTCAAACAATCTCGCTTCCTTCAACGCTGATTCGACCAAGGCTTGAGGTGTCGCTCCCCCAAAACGGCTGTAGATGTCCTGATCCAGACTCCCCGCGTTGATGCCGATACGCAGCGAAACGCCTGCAGCTTGCGCCGCTTGGCATATTCTCGGCCCCACCTCTCCGAATTTCCTGATATTGCCTGGATTCACCCGCACAGCTGCACACCCGGCATCAATGGCGCGGAAGACGTAATTGCTTTGAAAATGAATGTCGGCAATCACCGGAAGGGGAGATTTGGCGACAATCGACGCCAGGGCATCCGCATCCTCCTGTTGGGGCACGGCGACTCGCACGATATCGCAACCCGCAGCATGCAATTCGGCTATCTGCCTCAGTGTGGCGTCGATATCCGAAGTTCTCGTGTTGGTCATCGATTGAACAGAAATCGGCGCTCCGTCTCCAACAGCAACGCCACCGACCCTAATCCGCCTGGATTGACGACGCCGATGAAGTGGAGAATCAGAGGAAGGTGGGGTCGTGGGTCTGAAGCGTGCGACGTCTTTGGCAGTGGTGTTCTCCATGGTGGCGTCCTTCATGGTGGCGTCCTCCATGGTTGTGTCCTTCACGGTGGCGCGCTTCACGGTGACATCATTCATAGTGGTTCCCTTCACGGCGACATCCTTGACTGTGGTTGTGGAGTCGGACCCCACTATTTCGAGTTTCCATGATTTCGGCGCCTGTGAATCTCCGCTGCTCATCTCCCCCGCCCCGCTTCTGGATGGTGATGCTTTACAAACGCTCCACCAAAGAATCGGCAGTGCTGCGAGCCTGCGATTCGAGTTCGAGCACTTCTGCCACATCCGCACACGACCCACCTGCCTTCAACCGCGAATCCATCCGGTCAAGGACAGCCCTGACCACATCGACTATTCCGAGATAGGACAGTCGATGCCCCAGAAATGCCTGTACCGCCTGTTCATTGGCCGCGTTCATGGCGATTGTGTGATTTTCCGATGCGGCAAGAGCCTCACGGGCCAGGGCAATCGCGGGGAAGGCCGCATCATCCACGGGTTCGAAGCTCCACTGGCTGGCGCGAGACCAGTCACAGGCCTGCGAGACGTGCTTCAGACGCTCGGGCGCGGACAGTCCGAGGGCGATAGGCAATGTCATATCAGGTGGGGACATCTGCGCGAGCGTTGCTCCATCCGTGAACTCGACCAGGGAATGCACGATGGATTGCGGGTGCACGCTGACCTCGATGCGAGAACCGGGGACATCGAAGAGACGACTTGCTTCGATGATTTCGAGACCTTTGTTCATCATATTCGACGAGTTCACCGTCACCACCGGACCCATATTCCAGGTGGGATGCCGAAGCGCCTGTTCGGGTGTGATGCTCTGCATATCGTTTCTGCTCCAACCGCGAAAAGGCCCGCCCGAGGCAGTCAGGATGAGTCTGCTGACCTCGTCACGGGTGCCTGCCCGCATGGACTGCCAGATCGCGGAGTGCTCCGAATCAACCGGATGTATCTGATGAGGTCTTATCTGGGCTTCGAAAAGCAGATGTCCACCCGCTACCACGGATTCCTTGTTGGCAAGTGCCAGTTGCGCGCCCGCTCGCAACGCCATTATCGAAGGCTGCAGTCCCACCGATCCATTGATGCCGTTGAGCACGATGTCCGCGCCGCTACCGGCGAGCTCCGCTGCGGCGTGCTTCCCTGACAGAATCTTCGTTCCCCGAATATTCAACTCATCAAGGCACCGCTTGAGAGGAACAATGGCGGCCGGATTTTCCACTGCTACGTGAGGGACATTGAATCGGGCTATCTGCCGTGCCAACAGCTCAATTCTGCTGCCGTATGCGGCGAGACCGGCCACGCGAAAACGCTGAGGATGACGGGATATGAGTTCCAGCGCCTGAGTGCCTATGGAACCGCTTGACCCGAGAATCACCACTGAACGCCTATCGGAGTGCTCTGTGCCCGCGATGGTCAATGACTCCGATGTGGATACTCGCACTGAAGTTGACGTTCGCGTCGAAATAACGGTTTCAGCACTTGCAGAGCAGGTCTCAGATATTCGCAAGGGCTGGAAACGCTTGCTTTGGTGCAGCTGTATCAATTATCGACTCCGTTGGCGGTGAAAGTAACATGAGAACACTTCCACTCTGCCGTTCGGCGCGGTCGAAGCATACCAAAACCTCATTTTTCGACACTATGTACACATTGTCGAAAAATGAGGTGCTTGTCCCCGGTATTCCATCCGATAAGGAATGCCCTCGGGACTGCTCGGATCGAAGGCCCCTTGCATCCACCGAAGCAGTACCGACTCAGATTGTCTGTCTGTCGTCTGGCTCGTGGAAGCGCTATGCGAACCGACTACCGCTTGGCGTCTTGTGCTTTCGATGCATCGGTTGTGCCGTTCCCCTCGTCGAAACCGGGGAAAGACAAATCCGGAATATCCAAATCAACCTTCGGGAAAGTCGAACTGTCCAGGAGTGAGGTGAGTTTCGCCAAATACTGATCAGGGTCCTGACTCTGCTTTTCGGATGCCGCCGTGGAACGTTCTTGTGCACCTTGAGAGGGGTCCGGCTCGGTAGCGGACACAGGCACTGCAGCGGATTGCGGTACGGCAGATGAGAAGTCTGATGGCGTGGACGGCTGGGTATCCCAAGCTCGTTGAGCGTCAGAGGTTACGGCAGATGCTTTGTCTGGTGTAAGACCGCCAGCGGCACCGGCCGAATGCTCGACGTCGGCACTGCCTCGATATCCGCTTGTAGCTGTTTCTGCGGGGTGGGATGTAGACGATGACGCTTGCTGAGGCTGCCAAGAACGCGGTTGTTCCGCCCCCTGAATATTCAGAGGGTCAAACCGTTCCGTGGCCGCATCCTCCACCGAAGGGCCGGATTGCTCGCCCACAGACCTATTGCCATTGTCGCTGATTACCGATCCTGAAAGCTGCGTCTCACTGTTGTCCTGCTGAGCGCCGTAACCCTCAGGGACGGCACTCTGCACCGGCTGAGTCTGCGCAAGTGCTGCAAGAGAGGCGTTTGCCGAACCAGGGAAAGACAAGGAGTCATTGAGCCCGCGGGCGTCGCTCTCCTGTTTCGGAGCGGATGCCGGCACGTCATCCAAAGCGACATCTGAGCGGGCACTGCCGTCTGGCCGGGTTTCATCCTGTGCAGGATGGGCTTGACTCGAGCTTTCAGAATCAGGAGTGGTCCGGTCCGCAGCTGTAAGGTCAACTGAATTTCGATTGCCGTCACTGCCGTCAACGGCATCTGAGCTCTGGAAAATAGCTCTTTCCGCCGCATTCAGCCGATGGAAATCATCATCCTGCTGTGCTGTCTCAGAGTCGAATGAGGATTGAAAAGGCTCGACCGCGAAAGCGCTGGCTTCATTGCCGTCCTCGGCTCGCGCTCCCCTAGCTGACATGTCGAACAGCGGCGCAACAACCTGCGTTTCGCCCACACCTGCGTCAGCGCCTGAGGAAAGCGCACTTGTTGCCTGGGAATCCTGCCCGAAAGCTGTTGAAGCGTCTGCGTCGGCGGATGCGTCCTCAGAGCTCACATAGTCGTTCAGACGCGCATAGGATTCAACGCGCGACAAGAGCTGAACCGCGTAATTGAGGAAGTAATCCACCTGGCGTTCGTCGTATCCTCGCTTGCCGCGATACTGCGTGAAAATCACGTTGGAAACACGTTTGGCATTCAAATCAACGAGATCTTTGGCTTCGTCCGAATGTCGCCGCTGGCTGAGTTCAACCGAGAGCTTCTTTGTAATCTGATCTATCAGACGATCCACTTGTGCGCACTTGTAGGAAGGCTGCTTCGACTTCCCCAGTTTGAATCGTTCCTTGTGTGCACGCTGCGCATGCTCGGAGTATTTCTTGAACATCGATTCGGTCTGCGCGCGCCAAGCGACGCGACCATGCTGGTTAATCTCCCAAGTGGTTCTCTTGTCGACGACTGCGCGTTCCAAACGTGCGAGAGCCGCATCCACCTGAGCTATGACGTAGCCGTTCTTAACCAGTTCGAAGGAAACATTCTGAATATCACTCTGCCCGAGCCGTGGCTCGTCGCTTTCATACAAGGCATGAGCCTTCTCAAGAAAAGCATCGACCTGCGCTGTGTTGTAACCCCACTTGCGTTTTCCAGCGAGTGCAATCACAGACCCACGTTTCTCGGCATCCGGCTCTTGCGCCATAGGACATCGACCTCCCGCCCCATCAGGGCATCAGACTCAGACAAACCAACACTACGTGATTGTTGCGACTCATTCAGTTAAGCATAACGAATACATACAACACGGATAACGGCTGAAGCTTAGCTGTGAGGGCTCTGCATCGGGACCGTAAGCATATCCACATCATAGGCACGGGACGCGCGACATGCCTTGTTCATGACGCATGTCGCACACAACACGCAGTTCCGTCCAGTGATACTGTATTGTAGTTCGTTGCGGGCGATTAGCTCAGTTGGCTAGAGCGCCACCTTTACACGGTGGATGTCGGGGGTTCGAGCCCCTCATCGCCCACCCGTGGATACAGGCTGAAAACGTTGAAATACCAACGGTTTCAGCCTTTCTTTTTGCCCATAACCTGCGTTCTGCCCACATGTTGCCCGCCGGCGTTAACTGCACACCGACAGAGGCATGTCCGCATAGTGCAAGACAGCTGCATACCGTATCCAGTTAGGCGGTTCGCACACGAGGCATCATCGCATGTGTCGCCACTGTTTGCTGAGTATGGCGTATTCTCTGGTGTCCTCGTAGTGCTTCGTGCCATCCGGATTGTCGACGAAGGATATGAACTCGTGGAAGAGGGCCTCCTGTCTCATGCCGAGACGTTCGCACAAGCGCTGTGACGGGATGTTGTCGTCCTCAACATAGGCATATATTCTGCGTGCCCGTAGGTCATGGAACAGGTGATTCAGGAAGGCGACGGCCGCTTCAGTCGCGTATCCCTGACCGCCAAATGTCGGATTGAAGTTCCACCCGACACCGTAGGTGTCCGGTTCCTCGAAGTCCGCAAACACGCTGCCGATCAGCCGGTCACCATCCTTGGTGCAAACAGCCAATTGCAAGTCATCGCCGGATTTCTGGCGAATATCCCGTCGCGCCTCGGCCATGGAGTCCAATCGCTCTTGCGCAAAGCAATGAACGGTCGGGTGTGCCCTGTATTCGAGGAGCGCCGCCGCGTCCCGGTCCCGATAGTTCCTCAGCGTGAGTCTGTCTGTATCGATTGCCGTAATCATGTATGCATCCCTGCTAATGGTGTCCTGCCGCGCCAACGGGTCTTAGGACGGTACCGGTCTGAGCCGGCCACCCACCAGCGTATAGGATTCTCCTTCTTCCCGCCAGACATGGATACCACTGTTGACATGTATTCTGGTTCCGGTCGGAAAGTGGCGCATACATGGGCAAATCGTTGGGAGGCCTAGATGGCGGGATTGGTTAATGAAATCGCAGCCGTCATGGTGCTCATATGCCTGCTTGCGGTCGTAATCGTCAAACCGCGTGGCATACCTGAGGGCTTGGCAGGCTTCGCAGGCGCTTTGCTGCTCATCGCTGTTGGAGCAACCACCACGAATGCCGCCATTTCACAAATGGATGAGCTGATGCCGACCGCATTGTTTCTGGGAGCGTGCCTGATTCTCGCCGGGCTATGCGAACGAGAAGGCCTGTTCTCTTATCTCGGTGAGGTAACCGTCCGGCTTTCCCATGGCAATCCTTCACGACTGTTTCTGTTGTCGTTTCTCCTATGCGCGATAGTGACCGCCATGCTGAGTCTTGACACCACCGTGCTGCTGTTGACACCGGTCATACTGCATATGGCGGATCGGGCAGGCGCGGATTATCGTCCGTATACATATGCCGCATGCCATCTGGCCAACACCGCATCACTGTTGCTGCCGGTGTCCAATCTGACGAACCTTCTGGCAATGAACAGCTCCGGGCTTGATTTTCTCGGTTTTGCCCGCACGATGTTCTTACCGTGGTGTGCGGCTGTGGCCGTTGAATACGTCGTAATACGCGTAGCGTTCCACTCATCGTTTTCAGACGACGCCCTGCTCATAGCCAGCCACAATTCCGATGGTGACGATGCCAGAAGTGTCACGAAGAACAACGTCCCCACCTTCGCCTTATTCGTGGTGGCAGCCTCCCTGATTGGCTTTATGGTATCCAGTTCGCTGGGGGCTCCCCCGTTCTGGGTCGCCATGCTGGCCTGCCTGGTGCTGTTCGCGCATAGGGTGATTCGCGAACGTGCCGTCCTTGGAACAGAGACTCGGCAGGTTTCCAAGGATGCGAATCCGTCGTTTCTGATATTCGTGCTGTCTCTTGCTGTTGTGGTGTCTGCGCTGTCCGACAATGGTCTGGGCAGCCTCCTTGCACCGTTGTTCTCCGGGGAAGAGACATTGATGAAGCTGCTGATTGTGGCATGCTCCTCTGCTCTGGCGTCGAATCTGTTAAATAATCTGCCGGCGGCTATGCTGCTGATACCCTTGGCCGCCTCCAGCGGCTCGACCATGGTGATGGCGGTGCTCATTGGCGTCAATATCGGCCCCAATCTGACCTACGCCGGTTCTCTGGCGACAATACTATGGAGAAGGATTGTGCAAAGCAGGGGGAAGCACATCGCACTCTCGCGGTTTACCGGTATCGGACTGGTCAGTGTGCCCCTGTGCATATTCTTCGCAACGCTGTCCCTTTGGCTGGCAAATCTGCACTGAAGCCCACCGCATATGCACCATCACCATGCGGGGCCATCAGCACACACTGCAAGAGCTTAATTGGAGGCTGGGGGGGGTGAATTTGTCGGCGTGTTCTGGTGTTGGGCGTTTTCGTATGTCTTCAACAAGCATTGATAAACCGTGTCGATATCGAACCGGTAATCTTGAAATCAGCAGTCACCAGGTGCCTAAATCCTTGTAGAACAGAAGGCTGTCCTCGTCATAGTAAGACTGTGTTCACATTCACAAAAGTGAAGAAAACGGCTGCGTGATAACAATTGGCAGTGAGTGTCTATTCTCACGATGTCCGCAGTGTCTGAAGTGATATGAAAACCGGTCTTTCACTATGACAGCACAGCAGCATCCTGTAAGAATCGTCCGGACTCAGGTCAGGACCAAGACGAGCAGCGTGCGTATAGGAAGACCGCTCACCCCTGTTCTCGTAGCAGATGATGCAGCACCGACTCACGATGGTTGATGAAGGTCTCCGTTATCCGATAGGCGTCAGTCTCTTCGTAAGCGCACGGACGGATAGGTGGATTATCGAAATCGAGTATCGTCGCACCGGGTAGGCCAAGCAGAATCGGCGAATGCGTGGCGATGATGAACTGCGACCCACGAACCGCACCTTCGTCAATCATCGCCAGCAATGACAGTTGACGCTGTGCTGACAGCGCCGATTCGGGCTCATCCATAAGATACAGACCTTCGGATTCGAAGGCGTTGAAAAACGACAGGAAGCTTTCTCCATGTGACTGCTCATGCAGATTAGCAAAGGACGCAGTGGAGCGAGGTGACGGGCCGTATTTCAACGCCGCCGTCGCCAAGTTGAAAAAACTTTCCGCACGGAAGAAATAACTCGAACGAGCCTTGCCACGCTCTCGCGCGACGATTAGGGCCTGACCGAGTTCCGAAACATCATCGTAGGTTGAGAACCGGTAATTCAGCGTGCCACCCTCGCCATTAAAGCCATACGCGGTGGCGATACCCTCAAGCACTGTCGACTTGCCGGTCCCGTTCTCTCCGACCAGGAAGGTCACCGGCGCATCGAATGCCAAGGAATCAAGCGTTCTGATGGCCGGGATATCCCGCAGATATGAATCCTCGGGCATGGCGTTCCAGTCCACACTCACGCCACGGATGAATCGCAGCGTTGTGTTGTCCATATTCACTTACGTCCGTTTCTCATAAGGATTCCGGCGAGCGCCGCCGGGTACCATATACCTCAACTATCTGTTCCAGCTCTATTGTCACATGAAACAGTCGGGGGCTGAAAGAGGAATTACATACGCCACAGTGAATGACGTGCTCCATTTATGCGTGGCCACCTGTGCATAAGAGCACGCGAAGCCAGCGAGATAGCGGACTCCGCGTGCTCTTATGCACAGTTCCCGTAAGAAATGGTCAGATGAGGTTGGCAGTGGCCTCGGCACGCTTAGCCAGGTAATACGGGCGAATAGCGAACACGAGTATCACATGCGCGCAAAGCCGCCAGAAAAGCGTCACTCAACCCAGTCCCCATCACCGAGGGCGGATACGGCAAACCCCTTGGAAACAAACATGGGCAGAATCTCACCGGCCTATTAAAACTCAAACTCCGAACCGAAGGAATCAGAATCGTCTACATGCTTGAACGCGCAACCCAAACCATGACAATCCTCGTGGTCAGTGTCCGTGACGATATGCAGGTATACGATGCCGCATCCATACGACGCAATACTCCACTACGATAAACAATCAGGTACGGCTACGTTCATTAAATCCGATACAAGCGCGAAGCATGTGATGCCCCGAATCTGGCGAACATATGATCAAGCTGTTCTACAGGCAACACCACACTCTGTCCGCCAGCGCTCTCGGCGCCCAAGCGATTCAGATGCTGAAAATCAATATTCAGTATCGGATGCAGGCTGAACACCGACATCAATGCCGGTCGATGATGGCGAAAGCCGTTTCTTCAACCTTAAGAGAGGATAACCGCAGAACAGTATTCCTCATTTCATATAGCACTAGCCCCATGTGAGCATTCGTTGGTCTCCGATTACCATTCTCGTGTTAGAGCGATTTGAGCCCGGTATTGGACAGCCTTGGAGATACAGGTGACCTGCATTACTGCTCAGCACTGTCAAAACCTCCTCCAGGTAACAATTCGGATAATCTGATGCGGGCTAGATTCTCTGCCGAAAGGCACCATCTCAGTCTGCGAAGTTATCGTTGACGGTTTGCATGGCGATGCCGTCCTGCATGATGCTGAATCCATGCTGCTGGTAGAACGAGGCGTTCCTGCTTTCTTCAGGCATGACCTCAACGTAGAGATAGTCCTTGTAGTGGTCTTTGACCATTGACATCAGATGGCCGGCTATACCGTGGCCCTGGTATTCGGGATCGACCAGCACATAGTGCACGTAGGCGGTCATGCTCCCATCATCAAGCACTCGAACCAACCCGGCCAGATGCACGCCTTTCCATGCGGTGAACACCATGGAAGAGCCCATCAGCGCGGCAAGCAAACGTTTCGGGTAATTGGCTGACACCCAGCCCACGGACGAGAACAGTTCCCGCACGTCATCCTTGGTAAAGTTCCGTTCCGTGGTGTACGTGATATCCATTGCAGCATGTTTCCTGTCGTAGGTGTCGTAAGTATGGAACCGCCAACACTAATAGCCGGAGCCAAGTACCGCCACGCCCTTCCAGACTATGGAAGGCACACACTCCTGCCTCGCCTGCAGCCACAACCAGCGCGCCTCGCACCCCTTTGGTCGAAGCGAGCAAGGAGACCGGGACTTGTGTGAGATACTGCTAAGCAATGAATGATTGGCCCGTTGCTCAACCGCTTGACACTACCCGGCTGCATTTGGAACCCCTGAACATCGCCCACGCTCGGGAAATGTCCCATGTGCTTAGCGATACCAGTCTCTATCGATACATTGGCGGAACGCCGCCAACGCTACAGCGGCTGATGGAGCGATATGCCCGGCAATCGCTAGGACACTCTCCCGATGGGGAACAAGGCTGGCTCAACTGGATCGTCCGCCGCCAAGACACTGCCGCAGCAATAGGCTTTGTGCAAGCCACCGTCCTTTGCACGCACGAATCATTGAGAGCCGAGATTGCTTGGGTGATTGGCTCGCGACATCAAGGCAAGGGCTATGCCACTGAAGCCTCAAGGCGGATGGTCGCATGGCTGTGCACGCAAGAAGTCAACACCCTAATCGCCCATATTCACCCGAGGAATCAGACTTCTGCAGCAGTAGCGCACAAACTGGGACTGAGCGCTACTGAAACCATTGTCGACGGTGAAGTACGTTGGGAAACCTCGCTGTCGAAGTGAATCGGCAAATACGCTCCACCATCCAGAATCTACGCTAAGAGCACGGTCGTCACCACCACAGTGAACGCAGGAGCATAAGCGGCGCGCGCACATGCATCGCCACAGCCGGAGCTCACGGAATTTCGCCCTGGGTCGAATCGCGTTTAGCTTCGGTGCATCGGCGTCACAGATGCCTATACTTCTTCTATTGACAAGTCAATCATTGATATATCAATTTTAGTGTCAACTTGCCTATCTGACGCTCGGAGCAAGGAAGGAATCCATGACGGACAACCGGATGGAAGTGCTGCTGACAGTCAGCCGTTTGCAGGCGCGCGTAAGCAACGTATTCGAAAGCTACACGGGCAGCAGCGTGGCCAGATTCAGCATTCTGTATGCCCTGAGCGACTCCGACTCACTCTCTCAGACGGACCTGCGCCGCCTCTTGGGAATCAATGCGAGCGCGGTGACACGTCATGTGCAGCACCTCGAGGGCTCTGGCCTGGTCACAAGAAAACGCATACCCGGGGACCAGAGAAACGTTGCGGTGAGCATAACACCTGCAGGCATGCAGCTACTCAAAGGCTGTGAGAACAATCGCGAGTCATTCCTGTCAACACTGTTCGCAGGACTCAGCCACGGTGAACTCACCACATTGCTGGACATCGTGTCCTCCATGGAATCACATCTCGACCGGGCAACAGAACTCTGCGTTCGGAAAGACTCAACCATCGCCGACAACGGCAGCACCGACGACAAGGGAACCCTATGACGAACCTCACCACGAATGATTTCACCGACATACTCGAGGGGCGACGCTCGATCCGTCAGTATGACCCGAAGGTATCGATATCCCGTGAAGAGATGCTGGAGATGCTCAATGAAGCGGCGAAAGCACCTTCGTCCGTAAATATGCAGCCCTGGAGATTCCTCATCGTGCAGTCCGAGGAGGGAAGGGCGACCCTCAAACCGCTGATTCGTTTCAACAAGCGCCAGAACAAGAGCTCCTCGGCGATGATCGTGGTATTCGGAGACATGCGATGCTACGAATACGCCGACCGCATCTACACGGAGTCCGCGGAGAAGGGCATCATGCCGAAGCTCATGGCAAAAACGCAGCTGTCCGTCATCGTGCCGACCTACAGGAAATACGACCGGGCCAAAATGAACGATGTGGTGAAGATAGATTCCAGCCTGTTCGCCATGCAATTCATGCTCGTAGCCAGGTCCCATGGCTACGACACCAATCCCATCGGCGGTTTCGAAGAGGATCGCATCGCCGAAGCCTTCGGACTCGACGCCGAACGATATGTGCCGGTACTGATCATGTCGATTGGCAAAGCGGACTCCGAAGGTCATACATCATTCAGGCTTCCCGCAGAGGAGCTCACTTGGTGGCGCTGACCGCAACGGACCCCGAACGGGCGCACGCTGCTCCAGTGACAAACCATCACAACACATCATTACCGAGAGGAAACCGTCATGCTTGAGATAAGCGCAGCGATTCTGGTCCTGCTGGCAGGATTGCTTCATGGATACATCTTCATTCTGGAATCCTTCAGGTGGACCAAGCAATCGACGATGGACCTCTTCTCGATTTCCACCCGAGACGAGGCAGAGGCCACACGCGAAATGGCCTTCAATCAGGGCTTCTACAACCTGTTCCTGGGAGTGACTGCCGTAATCGGTTCCGTCATATACCTGTCCGGTATACAGACGGTCGGATTGACGTTGATGTTTGCCGGAACGGCACCGATGGTCGGAGCTGCTGTCGTATTGCTGGTCGGAAGCCCCGATAAGCGTGCAGCAGCGTTGAAGCAGATGGCTCTCCCCCTGCTTGGCTGCATAGCACTGCTGATATCGATGCTGCCGTGAAGACGCGGCACTCATCTGATTCGCCTGTTGACCGCGTGCTACCATATCCACTCAGAACCCGTATGGGTCCCCGGACGATGGTCAAGTACCCGGACAGCGACAAGACTTGCCGAAAGGTCAGTCATGTTCGCATGGGTCGTTCTCATTGTTTCCGGCGTATTCGAATCCGTATGGGCAACCGCCCTCGGCAAGTCCGAGGGATTGTCCAAACCCGTCCCGGATATCATCTTCATCGTCGGCTTGGTGCTGAGCATGGTGGGACTCGCCTATGCCATGCGTGACATTCCCGCCAGCACCGCATACGCGGTATGGGTTGGCGTCGGAGCGGCCTTGACTGTTATCTACGCGATGATTTCCGGCGCCGAGGCATTCAGTCTTCTTCGAGCCCTGCTGATATGCGGGTTGGTCGCCTGCGTGATCGGACTCAAGCTCGCTCATTGAGCAGTCCATCATCAACCCGCCCTTGGCCGAATAACTCACTCGCTGATTAAGAATTGAGGTTTCTTCATGGATGGCATCACCTTCACAACCTGTACCGCAGCGAATCTTGATGAATTACGTTCACTGTGCATCGACACTTTCACCGACACCTTTGCCAAAGACAATAGTCCTGAGGACATGAACGCCTACGTTGAGCGTTCCTTCTCGCCGGAACGACTGGACTCGGAGCTCTCCAATCCCCGGTCGACCTTCATCATGGCCTACATCGACGGCATACCAGCCGGATACATGAAACTCAATACGGGGACCGCACAGACCGAGGTCATGAACGACGACGCCATGGAGATTGAACGTCTCTATATTCTCACCAGATTCAAACGACACGGACTGGGTACCTCTCTCATCCGGCAAGCCGAAGAAACCGCCATGGCGCAAGGTGCATCGACCATATGGCTTGGCGTGTGGGAGCATAATGAACCGGCCAGGAGCTTCTATACGAGCAGGGGCTTCGTGAAGACGGGGCAGCATGTGTTCATGCTCGGCGATGATGAGCAGACCGACCACATCATGTGTAAACGTCTACAGACTGTTTGAGCCAAGCTGCAGTACCTTGACGAAAACTCGAAATACACACACGTCACGGAACAGCGGACAGCTCCCTTGCCTGCAGACACGCTCGATAGCGCAAGTCAGACAAGTGCGACAAGTGCGTCATACATGGTCTTCCACCCACGGCGAAGCAGGAATAGCAGACAATGAGGTCAAGTTGACCAGATATGGCGATAACAACCGAAGTGCAGAGATATACAGCGTTCGCGGAAACCCCGCATGGCGGGAATCGGGCGGGAGTGGTGCTGGACGCAAGCAGGCTCACGGATGCAGAGATGCAGGAAATCGCTGCGAAACTCGGCTATTCGGAAACGGCCTTCTTGGTCTCCTCCACCATTGCGAAATCCAGCAAAGCATCACGGAAAAGCGCACAATCACCAGCAAACCGGCCACACCGCGAGTATCACGTCCGTTACTGGTCGCCTGCCGTTGAGGTCCCCTTCTGCGGGCACGCCACCGTGGCCACTGCAGTCGCTCTCGCGGAACGTGACGGAACCGGCCCCTTCGTGTTGCACACACTTGCCGGTGACATCCCGATTTTGACCAGCCATTCCGCCAGCGGGCAGGTCGAGGTCTCCATGACGAGCGTGGAACCCGACATTCGTGATTTCGACTCGGAAACACTGACCACACTGCTCGAACTTCTCGGCCTCGATTCTACCGACCTTGATTCGAGATTCCCGCCACGAGAAGCTTTCGCCGGAAACTGGCACCCCATCCTTGTTCTCAGCGACGCAGACATCTTCAACCAATTCCGATTCTCACCTCCCGCGGTTGCTGCTCTTATGAAATCCCAGGGGTGGTCCGGAACCGTAACGGTGCTGCATGAGAGTGCACCGGCAGAATTCCAGGCCCGCAACCTGTTCCCCGTAGGTCGTATCACCGAAGACCCGGCGACCGGTTCGGCTGCGGCCTCGACGGGTGCCTATCTGCGTTCCATCGGGTATGCCAGCGCGGAGAGCGGAATCACCATTCATCAGGGACAACATGTGGGGCGCCCGAGCGTACTGACTGTGGTCATCCCCGAACATGGCGGTATTACCGTGCTTGGCAGCGCAACGTCAATCGCACCGTAACCCTGTGACGCGGCACCTCATGCAAGCCTGATGCCACCGTTACGTAGTTCTTATTGCTGTGCCGCATAACGTTCGACGGCATGTGCATACATGGGCAAGGTACGGGCGAGCGCGGTGAGCGCGACTCTGAGGGCCTCGTCACAGCGTCCGGCATCCCGGAGGGCAAGTGCCAGAAAGGCCTGTGCCGCGTCACCGGTCTCTTCGCTGCCCGGTTCCTGAGACAGTATCGCGATGGCCGATTCCGCATCGCCGATGTTGCGCAGCGAGCTCGCGAGTTGGATAACCGCCTGAGAGCGTCTGGCACCGGAAAGGCCCTGCTCAAGCGCGGCACGGTACAGAGGAATCGCCTGCTCCTCCAAGCCGAGGAAATCGTGAACCGAGGCCCACTCGAATGCACCTCGCGGATCGTGTTTCGGCAATTCGCCAACCAGATTGCGCATGGCGATAATCGCCGACTCGCGCTCCATACCGTCCGCAGCAGCCCAGAAATCGGCTATCTTGTCATCCCATGAATCAGTCATGCGCCCCAGTATCTCACGAAGTCGGAGCTTGCCTGAGCAACGGGCCGTACGTCTCATCTCGGCATGGAATCCGCGATGATTCACCAAGAAACGCAGGGCGGCGGCTCAGCCCAGCGAATGCGACCAGTCGACGACAGCCTCGATGTTGTTGCCGTCGGGGTCGAGAATGAAGGCCGAGTAGTAGCCGGGATGGTAGTCGCGCATCCCGGGTTCGCCGTTCTCCGTACCGCCCGCGGCAAGCCCCTCCTCATGGAAGCGGTCCACCGCCGTTTCGTCGCCCGCGCGAAAGGCAATGTGGGTGACGGGTGATGTCGACTCCTTACGACAGGTCTCAGCAGACTCCTGAGCCTTCGAGATTCGCGGGGAAACATAGAAATCAGCATGAGGAGTCCCGTCCTCCATCCCGAAACCGACGGTTTCACCATGCCGAACTTTGCGGACATATCCCAACGGAGCCAAAACACGAGTGTAGAAATCTATCGAGCGTCCGGCATCGTCGACATGCAGGGTGATGTGGTCTATCATCGTGCACCACCATCGGCACGCGACGGCGCGACCGTCGTCAACAACATAGCTGCTGGTTCGCGGTCCTCTGACCGAGTACTCTCTTCCCCGGCAATCCCTACCTCTACAGTCTCCACCCCGGCAATCTCCACCCCAGCAGCCTGCCGCGCCGTCACTCGTGTCCCCGGCACATCGCTCTTAGCTCCACCGCACTCGTCATCTTCGGTCATATCACCATCAATACCGCTGTAGTACGACGAATGCCACATCCTCTCGCATCCGGGCGAGACCACAAACCCCGCAAGCGCTCGAAACACCGAGCGGCGTGCCGTTTGCCGCTTATCGGCGCTGCCACGGGCAGATAGACACCGGCTGGTAGACGCCGCCAGGAAACCACCGTGAAAACAATCACGGTGCATCGGATACGAGGGGAATGCTCCCCGTCCCGATGCACCGTGACCTGGCGCTTTATGCAGCGTTGTGCTGGAAGCAGCCCCGGGTTAGCGTTGCTTTCTGCGTCGGATGCTGACCAGAATCAAGGCTCCGCCTGCCAACAGTACGATCAGCGCAGCAACCGCGACCATCGCCACATCGGCTCCGGTCTTCGCCAGTGGCGATGCGGTCTTCCCCTGCTTCGACGCCTTGGCCTTGTCGTTGGCACCGGCCTTCGGCGTCGCAGTGTTGGCACCAGCCTGACCCTTGTCGGTTCCGGTATTCGAGCCGGTACCGTTATTGCTGTTGCCGCCGTTGGTATCGCTGTTGCCATTGTTGCCGTTGTTGGTATCGGCAGCCTTCACCACGCTGGGCGCGCTCTGACCTGCAGCTACGGCAACCACATTGCCCTTGTCATCCAGAGTCACCTTCGCGCTCATCGCGGAAGCGAGATCCATGTTGTAGTAGCCCTGTGAGGACGACTGCAAAGGATTGCCGGATACCGGCAGAGCGGTCTGGGCGAGCACCTGCCTACGCTGGGCGCCGGTCAGAGTCGGATATGCCGTGGTCAGGAGATTCTCGGCACCTGCAGGCACCTGATCCACCGAGGTGGATACTGCCTTCTGAAATGTCGTGGTCTGGTTACCGCTGGCGGTGAACCCATAGGTCATGCGGCTTTGGTACGCCTTGATGGCCGATGCGCGATCGGTAACCGGCTGCGTGGATACGGGGTCCACGAAGCTGTTGGCATAGCCCTTCGAACCATTGGCTTCGGTGGTGGTGATGCATTGGCTCAACGTGCTGCCGTAACCGTTCGCCTTGCATTCCTTCGTCAGATAGTTCACCAACTCCTGACGCGCAGGCTCGAGCTGATCCTTGACGAACGTCGCGTCGGACCAACGCGCGACGTTGGCGACGTCACCGTCGATTCTGCCGCCGATGATATCCAGCGGATAGTGGACGCCCAAAACTATGCGGTTGTTGCCGGCTTCCGAACCACGAGCGAGGATTTCAGGGGCCAGCTCAGGAAGCAAGGTCGCCAGACCGACGGCACCCGAAGTCGCGTAGGTGGTGTGCCCGGATGGGAATGAGCCCGATGTGGTCATCGCATCGTACGAAGGGTCGTGCTTGGTACCGGTGGAATCGGTCCAGGCTTGCACCTTCTCGATGCCGACGGTCTTGTCGAGGCCCGCTGCGGGATAGCCGCCGTTGGTGCGGTCGACGTAGGGACGCGGGTGGTTGAAGGTGTTCTTCGCCTTGGACGTCGACACATAGTCACCGAGCGTCGATACACCATAACCGGTCTGGTTCGTTTGTGTGAAGAGCTTGGTGAACGTCGGGAGGCTTCCGTCGGAGATGCCTTGTGACAGGTATTTGCCAAGCACGGGTCCGAGGGCGTCGGGGAGCGTCTCTCCGAGCTTGTAATCGGAATCGACCAATGCTCGCTGCTGCTGGGCGGAGGGCGTGGTGCCGGTGGAGCCTGCGGCCGCCGCGTTGTTGATGGCCTTGGTCATGTCGTCGTTGTGCTTGAGCACCGAGGTATTGCC
The DNA here is from genome assembly GCF_000738005.1 of Bifidobacterium crudilactis. NCBI lineage: Bacteria > Bacillati > Actinomycetota > Actinomycetes > Bifidobacteriales > Bifidobacteriaceae > Bifidobacterium > Bifidobacterium crudilactis. The sequence continues at coordinate 1,294,627 of NZ_JHAL01000002.1, forward strand.
GACGGTTCCCTTGCCGAAGGTGCTCACATCACTCGACACGAAAGGCGTCGAGGCTTTCCACAGTGAACTGAAATCGGAGAGCAAGGAGACCAGGTCGGGCTGATTGCTGTCGGACTCGTAGTTGGCGGTGTCCACACTGAGATTGAGTACACGCGTGGTCTGTGTGGCACCGAAATTGTTGTCGCTGATGATGCTGACATCTGCGGTATCACCGTCCTGCTTGGTGATTGCCATACCCTCGTAATTGTCCATCAGAGGATTCTTCTGAGTCGCGCCGGATTTGGCTGTGGCACCGAGCGTCTTGCAGTTGGTGAGATTCGCCATGGTTTGTGAGCTCAGAAAATCCGTGGTCGGAGCTGCGGAAAGGTTCTGCACGCCGCTTACGTCGGGAGCAGCGGTCAGCCCGCTGGCTTTGGAAAGGATGACGTCGTTGCCGCTGGCTTTCGCGAAGGAACGCTGCAGCACCAGCACGCTGTCATCTGACAGCGCCGAAATCTCCGAGATGCCCTTGGCTGCGTCGGCGACTTTGAAAGCCGTCTGTTTCGTGAGCTTCCACTGTCCTTGCGTACCTGCCTGGTCATCGCGATAGACGAGGAATCGGCGGGAAAGCGTGTCACTTGCGGATACGTCCCCCGACAGGCTGCCTTCCATCGCGGCGACGATCTGATGTCCGGACGGTGAAATCGTCAGGCCTTCCAGCGTCAGATTCGTGGTCGCTTCTCCGCTTGCAGCCGTGGTGTCATTGTGAACCATGAAACGGTCGGGCACGGTAAGAGCGCTCTTCTGCACACCGTCGCGGCCGTAGATGCGAATCGATGGTTCCGTTTCGGAGCTGACCAGATAATCACCATTCGGCAGCACCGCAAGACCCTCGTTGTCGGAATTGTAGCCGTTGTATGCGTTCCCGTTCTGGTCCTTCAGAATCAAGGGTTCACGAGAGACCGACGGTTTGCTCATGTCGCTGCCCAGGAACCAGATGCGGGCGGTGGTGTCACCGTTGTTGTCGAGACTCGACACATAGGAGTTGCTCTGCTCATCCCAAGCCAATGAGGAAAGCCCACCTACACGCTCATTGTTGTATGTCACATTATCCAAGGCATCCGTATATCCGAGCATGCCCACATTCGCCGAACACGCGTCCGCCGCGGTCGCCGTCGCACTCTGATAGGTGCTTGCCTCATCCGCATGGGCCGTACCCGCCGTCAAAGCACTGATATTCATCGTCGTCAGTCCCACCGCCACGGCGGTCAACGCCACCGCCCAACGCGGCACACGTCTGAAATCTCTGTTTTCTGACATATTCCCCTTCTTCAGTCACGGCGCCTTCAGCGTCAAAACCGCATCGTGAACCCCTTTGGAACACCTCAAACGACACTAATCCTGGGGAATGCAGCACACGGGGAATCGGGGACAACACAGATGCAACAATAGGTGAATTCTTGATGACGCACGCCCTGATGACGATAACCATATGAACGACATAGCCCGGTGAAGAATCCCCTCGCAGGCACAGCCGACCTACCCCATCTGCATAGAGCGAAGAGCGTACGAAAACCGCAAGGGTTTACAGGCGAATATAGCCTGACTGCACAGGCTGCATCCGTGCGAGGAACACCATGCCCGATGGGACGATTCTGACGCTCTCGGGAATATCCTCTTCACCGATTTGATGGCTCCTCATCGCCGCAGCGCACGCCACAAGACCGACGCCGTCAGGAATATCGGATGCACTCACTGTTTTCAGTCCGGATATGGCGGTGTGGTTCACCACTATGAGCACTGTATCGGCACATTCGGCATCGCCTACGATGGCGGCGGCCGCTCTCAACGCTCGACCCACATCCTCGGGAAGGTCCGAGGCATGGAGAATCAGCGGATTGCTTTCCAACAGCGTATCTGTCATGACCATCCTTTGCCACAGAGGACGCTATGCCCTCGACCGTCAGGTGCACATACATGGACCCGCGCACCGGCGGTCTGCAGGACAGACATCTACTTACCGGATGAGCGCGAATCGATGACCTAGATACTACGCTTCACTTGGCCTTCAATGATGAGAATACGGTCGACTGGATAAAAGTATCGCCTAAAGTCAGCAACGGCGAGGAATTGCTATCACCACTCGACTCAGCGTCAAGTATCTGCTGATAGGTGGCTTTCCCACCGGTTTGCAAATCCACAAGTTCCTGTGCCTCGTCCGCGCCGATGCTTTCCCCGCCTCCGCCCAGCTGACCTTTGGCTGCCACATACCCCCACCTGGTGGTCCATATGGCCACGCTGCGATTGGAGTCCAGAGTGGCATTCGCCACCATGGCATTGCCGATGTCTCCGCCAGTCATCTGACTCGTCTCGACAACACGCAACTGGCAAATCGCCCGTGAAGGGTATTGCTTCGAATAGACGGTCACCGTATCCCCATCCTGCTGCACTGTGACGCGGCCCTTCCAGTAATCTGGGATGTCGAACTGATAGCTGTCCGTCGTAATGTGGGAGGCATCTTGTTCCTCCTTGGTCTTGATGCTGGCATTGACGGCATCGACGGCCTTCTGCAAGGCGCTCTGGGCGTCCGCATACTGCTGCTTATCCGAAACATCATTCGAGGCCAGAACCTTCTCGGCCGCGGTTATCGCTTCCTGGAGGCTGGTTCTGCTTGCATCGTCAGCGACTTTCCCCTCCGAGGATGTCAGCACGCTGCGCGAGGACGTCAACGAGTCGTTGAGGGCATTCTTCGCATCGCTGAGCCCCTTCTGCGTTTGGCTGCTGCTGACCGCCGCACTTGCCTTGTCCACCGTCCCGGCATTTTCCTTCAGCGTTCCTGCGGCCATATCCAAAGCCGCGGCATTGGCATTGAGCTGATCCGTCTCCCCTGCGGCAGGGCAATCCTTACGGGCGGGAACCTTGGCCTGCAGAGCGTCCTTCAAATCACTAACGGTCTGAGCATCATCCACCTGTTCCGGCGTCACGGCCTTGGTGGTCGAAGCCTTGGCCGTGGACTCGTTGAAGCTTTTCAAAGCCGAGTCATACGCCGCGAGATTCTTCTCGCACGAGGACAAAGCCTGCCGTTGGCGGAGTTCGGAGATATGCCCGCTGAAAGCCCTCACACCGAACACACCGGCTGCCACGAGGACAGCCGCCACCAGCACCGCGATAAGCACACGAAGACCATGTCTTCCGCCACCTGTGTGCCCTGCATCCGGGTCTTCGCCATCGGCACCTGAGGTGTTGGACGGGGCATTCATCTGTGAACTGCCTTGGACGGCCCCATCACCGACAGGACTCAGAATCTGCGTATCATCGTTTTCAGTCAACTCCGTCAATCTTTCTGCTCAGCCAAACCCCAAGAACTTGGGAGACATAGCCCCGAATCACTAACCACAATGTTAGCCGACCCACCGGCCCGGAAATCCAGATTGTTGAGCGATATCGACACATGGATGAAAGCATTCGCGCATCGCACCGCACTTTGAGCACACCCGTCACCAACCCAGGGCTCCACGAACCGGCAGGTCAAACCGTCAAACCATCAAAGCCGGCACAATCATACTGGCGCAACGCACTGCTGGCCCTGCGCCGTCAACAGCGCGATGCTTTAGAACCGCCTGGAAAACGATAAAACGATACCTCAGTAGTTCATGCCCGCCATCGGCGGTCATGAGAGCCGTTGTTCAGCGTCCCTTGCCAAAAGCACTCAACCGGACGCCATTCCAATCAGCACTAATTCTCAAAGGCATCGCAGCATTCATTCCGGCAGTCTTCGCCGCATTTTGAATCGTGCTCGCATTCGGAGCACCCGGACGCCCTGGTTTGGGAGTCAGAATCCACAAGGGACCGTCATCTCCTAGAACCGTGTACGCATCCACAATAGTGTCGGCAAGGTCGTCTTCATCATCTCCATCGCGCCACCAGATGATGGTTCCGTCAATCGCAGAGTCGTAATCTTCATCAACGATCTCTTCGCCTGTACATTTCTCTATTCGAGCGCGAATGTCATCATCCACATCGTCGTCCCACATCCATTCCTGGATAATGCCACCGGGATGGAATCCGAATTCTTCCGCTTTCTGGGTCGTCGTATCAGCCACAGCCCCCAGCATAACAACATAGGCGAACAGCGCGTTAACACAGCGAGATATTCAGAGATATATAGGAGACATATAAGAGATAACTGCACTAAAAGGACAGCTTTTTGCGGGGATATTCCCTAAATTGCTGTCCCTTTAGTGCAGTTATCTAGTTTAGCGGCTCACTGAGCCTGACTTCCGGAAAGGTTGCGTTGCATATTACGACGTGTGGCAAGCGCTGCGCGCTTCTTCGCAATCGCCACAGCGATTGACTTCGCGCCCTTGGCGGGCGCTCACCAAGCCTACGTACAGCACACAGTGCTGTACGCTTAACGGCTCAGCAATGTGGGAGAGACTGGGCTTTGTTTTGGCCTATGGCAACGATTGCATCGTAGGCCTCGCTGAGAGTGGAGACCTTGACATCACGCAGACCGCTGGGAACATGCCCGGAGACATCGGTGCAATTGGCCGCAGGAGCGAGGAACCATGTGGCTCCGTCACGCTTGGCACCCAACATCTTCAAACGAATGCCACCGATTGCTCCGACCTTGCCCTCATCATCCATCGTTCCGGTACCGGCGATGACCTTGCCACCGGTCTCGTTCTGCTCGGTAAGCAGGTCAATCGTCCCCAAGGTATACATCAGCCCCGCCGAAGGGCCGCCGATATCCTTGACCTGAATGCTGACTTTCGCTGATGACACATCATGCCCCTTGGCCTCAAGGAACTTCAGCGCCTGCGAAGTGGCCGCATCCTGTGAGGAGCTCATCTGCTTGGTGTTCTCGCTCTTATACTCGTCGACGGTCTCCCCCTGTGGAAAAATCGCCTCTCTGGGCATCACGATGCTGTGCTTGTCGAACCAGCTCCACAGCACCTGGCCATTGTTCACCGGATATCCGGGAACCCCCACCGCGTTGACCGTGGTCATCAGCAGAGAGCCCGAATCCGTGTACGTATTCACGCCGGAAATGCTTATCACAGTCGAAGAACCGGACTTGCCCAGCACATTCTGGGTGGGCCCGGGGGTCTCCACCACGTAAGGGCTCGGAAGCATCAACGCGATGAAAGCCAACACCACCGCGAGAACACCGATTTTCGCCTTCTTCGGCGTCGCCTTGTACATCTTGAGATACCCCGAGAATGCGCCATCGGCGGACATTCCACTTTTTCCGTGCTGATCTGCCATACCTCCAATACTATGGACAAGCAAGACGAGTATGCTGGTCAGCACAATAATCTCAATGAATACGGAGTATGGCGGCGCTATGGACGATAATGCAATCCACCAATGGTTGATCGAATGCTTCGGGCCGGTTCAGGGCGAAGCTGCCTGGCAGCAATTCTCGCAACTACCTGAATCGCTTCGCGACCAGATTCGCGCTCAGGGAGAGCAAGGGTTGCCCAAACCCGCCGAAGTGCAGTCTCTCATCCAGGCCTTCACCGCAGGAGGCCTCAACACGGCAGGGGACGTGCAACGCACCGTCGAAGCCGGTCCCATCAACATTCGTCTGGCGAAATCCATCGCGTCGAAACGCATCAGCGAAGAAGGCGCGCAAAGCTCCGTCGACGCACAGGAAGGCGCCAAGGTCCGTTCCACCCTCAGCGAGAGCGGACTTTGGCTGGATTCCGTATGCAAGTTCAACCCCGCACCAGGCGAGACCCAACTGCTTACACGCGAAGGCTGGCTCGACGGCACCATAGAGGCATGGGCGCAATTCGCGGCTCCCGTCGCAAGCTCGATGAACGAAGCCCTGGCGTCCGTGTTCAAGGAGCGTCTTGGCGGTTCGCTGGACGGAGAGGTATCCGGTATGTTCGCCGGCCCCGTCCCCATCCCGATTCCCGACGACCTCAAGGACCCAGGAACGCTGATGAAGCTGCTCGGAAACACCTCCTTCTCCATGCAGCTCGGTCAGGCCGCAGGAAATCTTTCCAGCGAAGTGCTCGGCAGCTTCGACCAGGGCATAGCCCTGCTCAAATCCCCCGCAGGAGCGCTCATTCCGCAAAACATCAAGGCATACGCCGGATTCCCTGGAAATCGACCCGTCGGAGGTCACGGCATTCGTCGCCCTGCACGAGCTGGCCCATGCCAGGCTCTTCGCTTCGGTTCCTTGGCTGATGCCTCGTTTCGAAGCGCTCATCGGGAAATATGCGCGAGGCATCTCCATAGACCTCGATGCCATGGAGGAACAGCTGCGCGAGGCCAACCAAATGAATCCCGAATCCATCGCAGGTGCGGTAAACCTGTCGAATGTGGGAGTTAATGACACCCCGGAACAGCGTTCCGCACTGCAAAGCCTCGAAAATCTGTTGGCTCTCGTGGATGGATGGGTCGATTGCATCGTATGGCGTGCCGGAATGGCACATCTGCCGCATATCGAACAGCTCAGGGAAATGACCCGACGTCAGCGAGCGGCCGGCGGTCCTGCAGAGCTCACCTTCGAGTCCCTGCTCGGATTGCAGCTCAGACCACGCCGTCTGCGTGAGGCTTCCGAGCTGTGGGAGAGCATCACTGCAACCGAAGGTCAGGATTCACGCGATGCCCACTGGTCTCACCCGGACATGCTTCCGCTGCTTCAGGACGACAGCGATGCGGACAGCGTGATCGAAGCACCGACGAGTGCCGCGAATCCAACGCAGACCGGCGACGACCACAGTGGGGTCGACTGGGATGCCGAACTCAGCAAGCTCCTTCAGGAGGACGATTCCTCGAAGAACGCTTCCCCGCAGGCAAACGATGGTGATTCGACGCACCCCGGCGACACGAAACACACGGGACCCGACAGCGAAGGAAACGGCACCGGCGAAGAACAAGGGCCGGAGAACCAGGGCAACGAGAACAACCCTGATGCGGGTGACGAAGGCGGGCACTGAGCGTCCCACGCATGCCATCGTTCACCGAGGCAAGCGGTCCCCAGGCAGTTCGACGGGACCTCAGCCCCGCAGCAGAAAGCGGCTGGCCTGACGCGTCGACAGGGCGGAGGTGCCTGAACCCTGTGAGAATGACAGGTGCAAGCTGTTCTCGGCCCTGGTCACACCCACATAAAACAGACGACGTTCCTCTTCAAGGGTCTCCCCTGCCGCAGGAGAGGAAAATGGAATGAGCCCCTCCGAACATCCGACGATCCAGACATGTCGGAATTCCAGACCCTTGGCGGCGTGAATGGTGGAAACCGTGGCCACACCCTGATCCTCGCCACGTTCCAACGACTCCATCAAGGCTTTACGCCCTTGCTCAGTCGACGGCATGCTGGCATTGTGCCATCCCGACTCCGTACGGACCCTGTACCTGATGCCTTCCTCGTGCAGAGCTCTGCATATCAGTGTCTGCTGTGCATTCACCCTCGTCAGCACAGCACAATCGCCCATCCTTTCACCCTGCTGAACGGCTTTGGCGATTCTTCTTGCCACAGCTCTGGCCTCAGCCACGTCATCGGCATACCCCGTGACCTGCACCCGCCGACCGGTGGTCCTCGATGCATCCAGCCTGATGTAGTGTTCTCGTTCGGGGGAAGCCGCAAGAACCTTATTCGCATAGCGGATGATTTGAGGTGTGGAGCGATAATCGGTGTTCAACGTGAGATCCGCGGTCACCGGAGCGAATTCATTCGCAAAATCACGCAGATAGTAGCTCGTTGCACCTGCGAATGAGTAAATCGTCTGGGCAGGGTCTCCTACGACGCAGATATTCCTGTTGTCTCCAAGCCACAATCGCATCAGACGATGTTGCAGCGGCGACAGATCCTGATACTCGTCAACGGTCAGCGTGCCTATCTGCGAACGGATTGAGCTGGCCAGCTCCCCCGGCGTCTGCAGGACATGGCATGCAATCAGCAGCATGTCATTGAAATCAATCTGGTTGCGAGCTGTTTTCTCATCCTCGAACATGCCCATGATCTGGGACATGCGTTCAGGGTCAAGATTCGCAGGAGGCTCACGGTGCATTGCCGCGCAAACCTTTGCATAGTCGTCAGGATCGATAAGGCAGACCTTGAGCCAGGCGATTTCCGCCATCACGTCGCGCACCTGCGAATCATCGATATCCGAGCTGCGCAGCACCCGTTTCATCGCTCTGAACGTCAGTGCGCCCGGTTTTTCCACCAGATGAGGAAAAGGAGTGTCGCACAGCTCATGCCAGACCCCGCGCAACTGCTGCAAAGCCAGGGAGTGAAATGTGGAGGTCGTTATGGAGCTTGGGGCCCCCAGCCGCTGGAGTCGCTGGCCCATTTCATCAGCCGCCTTCACCGAGAAGGTCACGGCGACGGCCCGTGCCGGATTCCAGTCGCCGACTGCGCAGGCATGGGCGATTCTGCGGGTGATTGTTCTGGTCTTACCCGCTCCAGCACCGGCTATGATGCGCACCGGGCCTTCGGTCGTCACCGCGGCCTCACGCTGGGAAGCATCGAGCTCGTCAAGAAAATCATCCGATTGGGTACTCACACGCACCATTGTGGCATCTTGCTACCCCAATTGCGCCATAATGTGTATTACTGTGGAAATGTGACTCATCGCAGCAATCTGACACTGGCAGCACTCGCATCCGCAACGATGCCTGGAATCGCCGTTTCCGGCACGCGTTCCTCTAATCAGGCGAGCGCAGGCGATATCGAAGCCGGAATTGATCTCGCCATCATCCAGGACGGGCCGGGGCGACTGCTCGACGTAGCTGCCAGCAACACCGATGAAGGCAAGGCGCGTCTGCTGCGTCGCGTCAAGGCGGCGAATACGCTTGCCCAGGCAAAGGAACCGGGCGGTTTGGGATTCGCGATGGAACGAGTCGTCGCCTATCAGGCGGGCGATAATCCAGACGGCCCCACGGGGACCACTTCGGTGGCCGTGTTCTCCCATTGTGCAGGCAGCTCGGTGGCGTTGCACGCGCTCGATACCCAGGACTGCATCGCCATCGGCACCGCCATCGGCGCAATACATCGTCTTCGCGGGACATTCCTTCAAGAGGCATCGTATCCGGTATTCACCACGGAAAACATCAAACAGCAGCTGCTGTCATGGATTTCACGACTCAGCAAGGCAGGGCACATTCCCCAGGAGATCATTCGCAGCTGGTCCGACATCGTGAACACCTCCGGTCTGTGGTCATTCACCACCTGCCCCGTCCACGGGGGCTTCGACGACGGCGACTTCCTGTTCTCCGACACCACACTGACGGCCATCTACAACTGGCAGGACATGCAGATCAACGACCCGGCAAGAGATTTGGCCTGGATGTTCGCCAAACTTGACGAAACCCGTCGAAACGCCCTGATTGCAGCATATGGCCGCATGATGGGTTCGCATCTCGACCAGATGATTATGCTTCGTGCCAATCTGTGGCTGCAGATGGAGCAGGTCGGCGAATTCATCAGTGCCCTTGACCATGCGGACAACGAACGTATCCTTCAATTCAAAGCGCAGGTCGAGCATTTGGCTCACCAACTCGTGGCCCGGCAATCGGCCAAGCAGCGCCTCGACGATGCCACCCGCAACCGTCACGCCCCATCGACGATTACCGTTGGCACGCTGCTCGACGATCCGTCCAGGGTTTCGGACCGGTCGAGACAGTATGCCGCTGGCCAGGCCACAGGGCGCTCTCAATCCGCAGATGCGGACGGACAATCGGACGGACAATCGGCACAATCCGCGCAGTCCTCACAGCAGTCCTCCAAAGAGGTTCCCGCAGCACAGTCATCCACAAACGGTTCACCGTTCGGTGCCGCCAAAGAAAACCAACAGGTTCCGCCGCAACCGCAAGCACACGCACAAGCACACGAGACTCCACTAGCTCATGTGGACGAAGTGGAAGACGTCAGTTCGGCGACCATCGTGGTCAGTGCAGTGCACTTGCACGAGACGTCCACGCATACGGACGCACCCGCAGATACGTCCATCCCTGTGTCGGATTCCACACCAGTGCCGGTTTCAACAGCTGTGCCGGATTCCGCACCCGCCCCTAATCCACCATCTGCGGAGCACCGGGCAGGCGATGATGCCGCGGAAACAATCATGATTCCTCATTTCGGAGCGATTCAGGGCCAGAACACCCAGGATAATCAAGAGAGCCGGCCCGATCACGATGCGCGGCATGACAACGTAAGGAATTCGGACGCTGACGGCGAACAATCGAATCCGGGCGAATAATAGGCATGGCACCATGGACCGTATGGCCCTTTGGTCGTGAATGTCTGGCAGAGTACACATCAAGAGGAACACGGCCTTGAGTAATACCGACGAGAGGAAATCATGGATATTGAGATTGGCATCAGGAACGTCACACGCACGGTGAGCTTCAGCACCGACGAGTCCGCAGAGGACGTGGCTCAGAAGATCGAGCAGGCGCTGGCTTCCGACAAAGCGTTGGATCTCACCGACAACCGAGGCCGTCGCTTCGTGGTCCCTGCCCAGGCACTCGGATACGCCATCATCGGCTCGGACACCTCGCACCCAGTCGGTTTCGGCGCGTTATAGGCTCACACTCGGGTTCACCTACGATAACTGCATCAACAGGATAGCTTTCCAGGCCGATTTGGCACGAAAAGCTATCCTGTTGTTGCAGTTATCTCGTATTACCTCTATCTTCAGCACAAGGGGATGCTGCCCATCTCCCTGATACGCTCCACAGTGCCCTCGTCCGTGGTGTTTTCGCCCAGCACATTCGGTTTGCCTGCGCCATGCCAATCAGAGCCCCCTGTGACCAGAAGATGATGCTTCTCGGCGATGCCCAGCAACCGTCTGCGTTGTTCGTCATCGTTGTCTCGATGCCAGACCTCAAGACCGTTGAGCCCCTCCCCGATGAGCACCTCGATCTGCGCGTCGCTCAGCAATGTCCGGTTGCGTTTCCTGTCCCCCGCGTGAGCGACGACGCTCACCCCGCCTGCGGCACGAACAGCCGCGACCACCTCATGCGCGGTTGGCGAAGGCGTGGGCAGATAGTAGGGGCTTCTCGATGAGCACAGGCCCGAGAAGGCTTCGGTACGACCGCGGTAGATGCCCGCCGCAACCAAGGCATCCGCGATGTGGGGACGTCCGACGGTGGTTTTCTCCCCTTCCTTGACCTGGGCCATGACATCATCCCAGGTAATCGGATAATCCTTCGCCATCGAGGCGACCATGATTTTGGCCCTTTTCAAGCGTGCCTGGCGCGTTCGAGCAAACACCGCCGTGATGTCGGCATTCCCGGGGTCATACTGATATGCAAGCATATGCACCGACACACCCGCGTCGTCGGCGGTGATCTCGCTGCCGCGCAGAACCGGGAGACCATACCGGACGGCAGCAGCAGCCGCATCCTTCCAGCCTGCCGTCGTGTCATGATCCGTTATCGCCACTCCCGCCAAACCGGAGTCCTTCGCTAGTCTGACCATCTGTTCGGGCGTGTACGTCCCATCGGAATAGACCGTATGGCAATGCAAATCCCAAGCCTGACTCAGCTCTCCGCATTCTGCGACATGAAACATGTATCCATCGTATGCTTATACGTGGTGTTATGCTCCCGACGATTCACGTTCCCGCGATTCGCAGAGCGCTTCGACAGAGGATGCGGCAGAACATGCACGCGCAGATATGAGGTGATGATGAGCGATTCCACGATTTCCGAGATTCAACGACCGTCAATAAGTGGATGGCGGCACGGGGCGACATGGAATTATCTGGTGATGCTGCTCTCATCGTTGGCTGCACTGCTGGTCTCCTTGGCTCTGTCGGCCGAAACGCTACAGTTGGCGCGTCATCCCTCGGCAAAGCTCGGATGTGATGTGAACGCGGTCGTGTCCTGTTCCGCGGTTGCGAATTCCTGGCAGGCGGAATTCATCCATTTCGGCTCCATGAGCTTCCCGAACGCCTTCTTCGGCATCGCCGCCGAATCGGTCTTCATCACCCTTGCGGTGCTCGGCCTGGCCAAGGTTCGTCTGCCGAAATGGTTCTCCATAGCCACATGGTGGGGCGGTCTTGCCGCGGCCCTCTACGCATACTGGCTGTTCACGCAGTCAATGTTCGTCATCAACGCCCTGTGCCCATGGTGCCTGGGCCTGCTGTTCGCCACCACGCTGCAGTTCATGTCGTTGAGCCACGCGACGGTGACGGTGCAGAATCTGCCCTCAGCCGACGGCTCGCTGGGCGGTCTTCGCAGGGGACTGAATACATACTACCGTCTCGGCTTCGACCTGATGCTTGACGTCGTATGGATAGTGGCCATCATCGCTTTGATTCTCGTCACCAAGGGTGCTGCAATCTTCTGACCTGCGGTAAACGTCAGCGCCGGGGTGCCAGCGATATCGTGCCGACGATGGTGGCCGACCCCGTCAGACGCACCGCATCATCATCGACATCGACCTGCAGGACTCCGCCGCGCACATGAATCGTCCAATGGGATATTCCGGTAAGCGCACGCAGAGTGACGCCTGTGGCGCATAGACCGGTTCCGCAGGAGAGGGTCTCGCCGACCCCTCGCTCATGTACCCTCATGGTTGCGGTACCGGCATCCTTTGCGGTGTCCACCGACTCGACACGTACGAATTCGACGTTCTGCCCCTCGGCCAGCGCCGGTTCCACCACAGGTTTGCGAGTCAGTTCCAACATTTCGAGTTCGGGCAGGGTGGATGAGGAACGCGCCACTTCCTGTGCGAAATCGTTGCTGCGATCCCCAATCAGGCACACCACATGAGGATTGCCCATATCGACGTATGTGCCGCGAATCCTCCCGTCGATGCCGGGAATGGATACGGTATGCTCCATCAGGGGGCCGATGCGCCACTCCCCCATGTCGACACGGAACACATCATGACCGAGCAGATCGTCGTCTCCCAACGGCGTCAGGGTCTTCACGCCCGCACGGGTGCCCAGCGCGATGCAGTCCGCATGTCCAGCAGCCTTCACTGAATCACCATCGCCCAGATCCATACGCTGGATGAACAGCGCAGAGGCGCGTGTGCCGTTGCCGCACATCTGCGCCAGGGAACCGTCGGCATTGCGGTAATCCATGAACCACTGCGCGCCTGATTGCTCGGCCGAACGAATCTCTTCCTCGCTCAGGTCGGACACGAAACGTGGACGCGTGATTCTCAGCAGACCGTCCCCGCCAATTCCCCTGTGACGGTCCGTCAGCCACACCACCTCGTCCTCGCTGGGCTCATACCTGCCTTCCGGATCGGCATAGACCACAAAATCATTGCCGGTGCCATGCGCCTTGAATACCGTGTCAGGAATGCTCATGACTGTAGCCTAAACGCGGCGCAAGACGATACGGCATCGGTCCACCACCGACTCTTCACAAGCGAATACTACGATGGAAAGCCGGAATGGTCGTCAGCATTGGAGGGTCTATGACATCGGCAGCACCCATCGGCATGTTCGATTCAGGATTCGGTGGGCTCACCGTGGCGGCTCAGCTACGCCATGACATGCCTCACGAAGAGGTGCTCTTCTTCGGAGACAGCGCTCACGCCCCCTACGGGCTGAAAACACCCGACGAGATTCGCGAGCGTTGTTTCTCCATAGCCGACGACTTCACGGCGAAGGGCGTCAAGGCGCTGGTCGTCGCCTGCAACACCGCTACAAGCGCCTGCGTCGAGGATATGCGCCAACGATACGATGTTCCCGTCATCGGGATGGAACCCGCGCTCAAGGTCGCCTGTGACCGTGGGCAGGGAGTTAGACAGCATGTGATCGTCGCAGCCACGCCGCTGACCCTGCATGAGCATAAATTCGCCGCTCTGATGGACCGTTTCACCTTGGATCACGACATCACGCCCCTCCCCTGTCCTGACCTGGTCACCACGGTGGAATCCGGCAGGATACTCGATGAAACACAGGCACGGGAGGCGGTGCGAAGCTATTTCGGAGGCTTCGACTGGCATGCCGTGGATGCGGTGGTGCTGGGATGCACGCATTTTGTGTTCTTCCGCAAGTACTTCACCGAGATGTGCCCTGAGAGCGTGGCCATCATCGACGGCAACCAGGGCACCATCCGCCATCTGCATGTCATACTCGAGGCACTTGGCGATCTGGCGCCGAGCGATGCAACGGGTGGCATCACCATAGCGAATTCCGACACCTCCCCGGCCGTAGCGAAGCGCTCAGAAGACCTGTTCCACCTGCTCTGATACCGACGGTCCTCGACGTCCCCTCCTTGCCCATTGGACGCGTCGCATGCACGGTTGTAGGGTGGATGGTTGCACACGAATTGGGGGGATGCTGATGTCGAAAACTGCGATTATTGATGTAGGCGGAGGGTACCGGGCGATATTCGGGGCCGGAGTATTCGACTACTGTGCCGACAACGATCTGCAATTCGACCATTGCTACGGCGTTTCGGCAGGCAGCGCGAATCTGGCCTCCTTCATGGCTCGACAACCGGGGCGAACCTATCGCTTCTACACCCAGTATGCTTTCCGCAAGGAATACGCCAGCCCGCGCAATTTCGTGCGCGAACACAACTTCGTGGATTTGGATTACGTATACGGCACCCTCTCGAACCACGATGGGGAGGACCCGATGGATTTCGACGCTTTCCAGCGCAATCCCGCGGAGCTGACCGTCGTCGCCTGCAACGCCCTTGATGGCAGCACCAAATATTTCGACAAGTCCGACGTGACCAACGATCACTACGATATTTTCAAAGCCTCGTCGGCTGTGCCCGTCGCATGCGAACCGTATGTCATCGACGGCGTACCGTACTTCGATGGCGGCATCGCCGACCCCGTCCCCGTTGCGCAAGCCATCGAGGACGGCTGCGACAGAATCGTGCTGGTGCTCACCAGACTCAAGGATGTTCCCAGAACACAGCACAAGGACGTTCTGCCTGCTCGAATTCTCCGTCGTCATTACCCGGAGGCTGCCGAGCTCCTGCTCAACCGCTATCGTCTCTACAACGAGGAAGTGGAACTCGCGAAACGGTACGAGCAGGAGGGCCGAGTGCTGATTGTCGCCCCGGACGATCTGTGTGGTCTGGATACCTTGAGCAAGAATTACGAAGGTCTGGGACGCATGTATCGCAAGGGCTACGCCTTTGCCTCCTCGATCGGCGACTTCATACGCGGGTGAAGGATCTCGCCCAGCCCCGCATCGTTGGATGTGAGCATGTCGACGGCCAGTTCCGCCAAGTGGCTGGCCATGGGTGAGAGCTCCCAGTTCGTGCGCTGCACCAGAGCGAAGGTGTCGTAGATAGGCTCTTCCAGACGCGTGGTATAGACCTCTGCAGGGAAGGTGTCCGATTCGGCGACCGCCTTGGGAACGATGGTGTCCCCCAGCCCGCTGGCCACCAGGGAGACTGCGGCATCCACGGATTCGACCTCCATCTTCGGCTCGAGCGTGACCCCGTGCAACTGGGCCAATTGCGCGAGCTGGTGCCGTGTCGGATCGTTCCAGCCGTGATGGGCATCGTACAGAATCAACGGCTCTTTGGGTATGTCCGCGATGGCCATCGCTTTCCGGCAACGTTCCGGATCGGCGCTCGCCCATACGATTTCATGACGCATCAGCGGCAGTATCTGCAGGCCTTCTGCCGGAATGGGCAGACACAGCAGTCCGGCCTCAAGCTCGCCGTTGCGGACCGCATCCGCCACTTCGAATGAGTTCTGTCCGACCAGACGTACACGCACGTTCGGGTACGACTTATGAAAGACCGTGGCCAGGTCGGAGAGCAGGTAGTAGCTGGCATTCTGCAGGATGCCGAACGACACCGTTCCGCCTTCTCCGGTGTTCAACGCGGTGAGGGCGCTGTCCGCACCCAGCTCGGCGTCCAGCAGACGCCTCGCCCAAGGCAGCAGGGTCTGACCGGCGGTGGTCAGCACCAGTCGCCTTCCGCCGCGCACGAACAAGGTGATGGAGTACGACTCCTCGATTTTCTTGACCAGCTCGGAGACGGTCGGCTGTGTCAAACCCATATATTCCGCGGCCGCAGTGAATGATCCCAGCGTCGCCGCGAGGGTGAAAGCCCGTACCTGTGTAATCGTCATAGTCTAAACCTATACGATACAAAGGATATCCCCGTCTTGTGCGATGGAAAACAACTGCATAGTCTTGCTCGTGGTGATAGGAACAGCATGGTGATCGACTGTCCTGCAGCGAAATCCTCCACAACGAGAAGGAATATCAATGGCGCAGAGTGTATCTCAACCAGCATCAGGAAGCACAACGACCTTCGGGAAGCCGGCGCTCGAAGCCCGGCAACCATCACTTGAGACTTGCGCACCGGACGCCAACCGAATCGAACACGACTGCATAGGCTCCATGCCGGTACCAGCTGATGCGTACTGGGGCATTCACACGACACGAGCCATGACGAACTTCCCGATCAGCGGCATACCCGTCAGCCATCATCCGGAACTCATCCATGCCTTCGGCATCGTCAAACGTGCCTGCGCTCTGGCCAACCGCGATCTCGGCGGCATCAGCAAAGAGCAGTGGACGCTGATCGACGCGGCCTGCGTGGACGTGGCCGCCGGAAAGTTCGACGAGCAATTCCCCACCGATGTGCTCCAAGGAGGTGCAGGCACCTCCACCAACATGAACGCGAACGAGGTCATCGCCAACCGCGCCCTGGAACTTGCAGGCCATCCGAAGGGCACGTATGCACTGATCCATCCGAACGATCACGTCAACAAATCGCAGTCGACTAATGACACCTATCCGGCGGCGGCGCGTCTGGCGATCATCGAGGCGTTGGACGCACTCATCGTCAGCGCAAGGGGCCTGAGCCGGTCATTCCGCAGCCTGGCGCACAAGACGATGCATGATGCGACCATAGGTCGCACGCAGCTTCAGGATGCGGTTCCCATGACCTTCGGCCAGGAGTTCATGGCCTTCGCCAGCATCCTCGAAACGGATATCGCGGCGTTTGAAGACCTGCGTGAGCCGCTGTCCACAGTGAATCTGGGAGGCACGGCCATCGGGACCGGAATATGCTCCGATACACGCTTTCGCGGATATGCCGTCGCCCATCTCGCCAAGCTCACCGGCCTGCCGGTGAAGGCGGCCACCGATGCGATTGCGGCCACCTCGGATGTCGGTGATTTCGTGACCACATCCTCGCTGCTGAAACGTCACGCCACTCACCTCGGCAAAATCGCCAACGATCTTCGTCTGTTGAGCAGCGGCCCCCGTGCGGGTTTCGCCGAAATCAACATTCCGGCGCGTCAGGCGGGATCGTCGATCATGCCTGGGAAGGTGAACCCGGTAATCCCCGAAAGCGTCAATCAAAGCGTGTTCATGGTGATGGGCCTGGACACCACCGTGTCCTTTGCGGCGGAGGCCGGGCAATTGCAGCTCAACGCCTTTGAACCGGTGATGGCGCACGCCATCCTCGAATCCATCACCATACTGAGCAAAGCGATGGACACGCTTCGTGCGAACTGCGTTGACGGCATCACCATCAACGCCGATGAATCCCTAGGCAAAGCCCGGCGATGCGCATCCTTGGCCACCTCACTGATAGGGCATATCGGATACGAGAGGGCGGTGGAGGTGGCCAAAACCGCCATGGCCGAGAACATCAGCGTTCACGAGGCGGCCGAGCGCGAAGGCAGCATACGACCTGAGATTCTGACGGACATCTTGAACCCGCTGGAACTGGCCCGGGTAACGTCAACCATATGAGGAGATAACTGCACTAAAAGGACAGCTTTTGGGTTGGAAATCTCCCAAAAAGCTGTCCTTTTAGTGCAGTTATCGGGCTTTGCGGCGTGACCGCACACCATACCTACCTGTGGACTGCAAATTACTTCAGCGACCGATCACAGGAGGCTTGGGCTCCTTGCCTTCCTGCGTAGCGAGAAGCGCACTGCTGACCTGGTTGAAGAGCTCGCTGTATCCGCCTGGCGTCGATGCCGGAAGCACCACGGTTTTTGCATTGGGCGACTCGGACAGCGTGCGCATCACATCGAGGTACTGGTTGAAGAGCACCACATTGTTCACATCCGCGATATCCATACCCACGGCCTGCAGGCTCTTGATCTGATCGACGATGCCGTTGGCGATTTCTCGGCGGTAATTCGCCTGGCCTTCGCCCTGAAGTCTGGTCTTTTCCGCATCTGCCTGAGCCTGCGTTTCGATCTCTATCTGCTTGGCCTGCGCGCGTTCCCTGGTGGCTTCCTTCTCACGCTGGGCGGCGTTGATGGAATCCATCGCGTTCTTCACCTGAGGTGAAGGGTCAATCGCAGTGATCAGGGTCTTGATGACCGAGAATCCGAAGCGTGCCATCTCCGTACCGACCGTGGTCTGCACATCGGAGGCCACATCGTCCTTGCGGGCGAAGGCATCGTCAAGTTTCAGCGCCGGAATGGCGCTGCGCAGTGCGTCTTCCATATAGGAACGCAGCTGTCCTGCCGGATCACGCAGCTCATAGTAGGCCGTCGCAACATCCTTGGGGTTGACACGGAACTGCGTGGAAGCCACCACGGTCACAAAGACGTTATCGAGGGTCTTCGTTTCCAACTGCACATTGAGCTGGTTCACACGCATATTCGTTTTCATCGCAATATGGTCGATCACCGGGATCTTTGCATGCAGTCCCGCAAAGGTGACCGTTTTGAATTTACCGAAGCGCTCCACGATGTAGGCCTGTTGCTGCGGCACGATATACAGCGCCGAGAACAGCAGCCACAACACCAGAACCACCAATATGACCAAAAAAACTAATCCGCCCGTCATACTCCCTCACCCCTCCGAGTAGCAACGCCCTTGTTGGCGATGTGTCGACACCCCTGATAGGACATCTCCTTCAGACAGTCTATCAGCGCGGAATCATAGGGAATTCCGACAGTGACGTCAGATTCTCCACACAGATTGTCCAAACAGATAGCCAATCAGATTCCCCAATCCGACGGGCGGTTGCATCAGCCCATCCGGCCAGAGCTGATGAGCTATTGCAGCGCAGGCGTCCTGGACTGGCGGGGCGACACCTCATCGGCACCTGACGCGGATTGGACGAATTGCTCACCCGACAGCTCGAATGCCTGCTGGAGGTCTTCGATCAGGTCTTCGGCATCCTCGATGCCGATCGCCAGACGGATCAGTTCATCGGTGATGCCGACCTTCAGACGCTCCTCACGGGGAATTTCAAAATGCGTCATGCGACAAGGCAGCTCCGCCAGACTTTCCACAGCGCCAAGACTCACGGCGAGACGGAAGACCTGCAGATGATTGAGTATCACGCTGGGATTCACGCCGGGTACCACTTCGAAGGACAGCACCCCGCCTGCACCGTGCAATCCTTTTTCCAGAAGTCGCTGTTCAGCCGCATCGCCAAGCCCCGGATAACGCACGCTGGCCACCAGGGGATTCTCGTCAAGGAATTCGGCCACGCGCCGCGCATTATCCTGCTGACGGTCCAGACGCAAGGCAAGCGTCTGCAATCCTCGACGAACCGCATCGCTTTCGGCCGGCGGCAATACCCCGCCGAGCCTGTTCTGCGCGAAATACAGGCGCTGTGCGAGTTCATCGTTTCCCGCAACCGCCAACCCTGCGACCACATCCGAGTGACCCGCAAGGTACTTGGTCGCCGAATGCAGCACCACATCCGCTCCCAGATCCAAGGGCTGCTGCAGATACGGCGTCACGAAGGTGTTGTCCACGATGACGACGGCACCGTAACGATGCGCAATCTCGGCGAGCGCGTGCACGTCGTTGACCTGAAGCAGAGGGTTGGTGAGCGTTTCGAAGTACAGCGCCTTAGCCGGGACGCCATCCCCCTGCAACGCCTCTTCGACCTTGGCCGGGTCCTGTGTGTCGACCGCTTCAAAGCGCAATCCCCAGCGGTCGAAGTATTCATGGATCTGCGAGTACGTGCCACCGTAGATGTTGTTGCCTACCACGATGCGGTCTCCGGGCTCGAACAACGACAACGCCGCATGAATCGCGGCGAGGCCGGAGGCGAAGGCGAATCCTCGTACCCCGTGCTCCAACTGTGCGATCTGCCCTTCCAGGAACTCTCGGGTTGGATTGCCGGAGCGGGCGTAATCCCATCGAGGAGCGTCATCCACGGACGCGAAGGCAAAGGTCGATGAGTTGTATATCGGAGGGTTGACGGCTCCTGTGGCGTTGTCCTCCACATTCGCACCATGAACGAGTTGCGTGTTGAAACGTGCCATCTTCTCCCCCTGCATCCTTCAGATCGTCGCACGTCCTCCGCCGCGGCACGGGCATGCGCCCTCTCTGCCACAGAACATCAGACGTTTCGCTTGATGAATTTGACGCTAGCAAGGTGCTGCCCTCAATGACAAGCCTGCACGCATACACATAAGTTATAGGCGGTTCAAATTCCTCGGCATTGCGCCGCGCAAGTCCCGACGACCGCAAGAGCTATACGCTGAATCACTCGGAAGCGTGTCGCGATGCGGGTAAAACAGAGTGGTGTATATGCGCGGGCTACATGACCGTGCGCTGAAGGCAACGCATAACGATAGGGAGACACCATGGCCACACTTGGCAATTCAGGCATCGACATATACCCCCTGGTTCTAGGAGGAAACACCTTCGGATGGACCAGCGACGAGAAGACGAGCAGAGAGGTCCTTGACGAATTCGTGTCGGCGGGCGGCAACCTCATAGATACCGCGGATGTGTATTCCGCTTGGGCACCCGGCAATTCCGGCGGAGAATCCGAAATCGTCCTGGGCCGCTGGCTTACGGCCCGCGCCAAGCGAGATGATGTGCTCATCGCCACCAAGGTGAGCCAGCATCCCCAGTACCAAGGTCTTTCGGCGGACAACGTCGAAGCCGCCGCCAATGAATCGCTGCTGCGACTCGGCACCGATTACATCGACCTGTATTACGCACACTTCGATGACGAGAAGACGCCGCTCGAAGAGACCGTCGCGGCCTTCGACAAGCTCGTCAAGGAAGGCAAGGTGCGTGCGATAGGCATTTCGAATTATTCCGCCGACCGCATCAGGCAGTGGTTCGACATCGCACGGGCGAACGACTTCACACTTCCCGTGACGCTTGAACCTCACTACAATCTGGTCACACGCAAAAACTATGAAGAGAACCTGCTGCCCGTCGCGCAACAGGAGAACCTTGCGGTATTCCCGTATTTCGCTCTCGCCTCCGGCTTCCTCACCGGCAAATACCGCACCGAGGAAGACCTGAAGGGCAAACAGCGCTCCGGCATGGTCAAGGATTACTTCACCCCCGCAGGACTTGAGGTCGTCGCGGAACTCGACCGCATCGCCAAGGCCCGCGAAGTCTCCATAGCCACCGTATCCCTGGCATGGCTGCGTCACCAACCGCAGATCGCCGCTCCCATCGCATCGGCACGCATACCCGAGCAGCTGCCCGCCCTGCTTGAGTCCACGAAGCTCTCGCTCAGCGAAGAAGAACTCTCGAAGCTCGATGAAGTGTCCGCGAAAGTCGCCTGAACGCGACAATTGACGTTTGTGTAGGGATTGTATTGCAGAACGGCTGTACAGGGGCGATGAGGTTGTTCGTATTCCAATAACGTCATCGCCATTCTCTTCGTGTCAACTCGCAAATCACTACACAAACGAGGGTGGCCTGTGTGCGGCCCCATTACCACTGTCGGAGGGGGCCGCACACAGGTCATCATGGTCTCTCAGACGTTGAATTTGGCTGAGACTTCCTGCCTGGGACGCAAATCGACATTGGTGATGTGCACATCCGGCGAAGCCTGAGCTATCCAGATGATGGCGTTGGCCACCGTTTGGGGGTCGATATACGACTCCGGCGTGAAATCGACGCCAAGGTGCGTGTCGATTTCACGAAGCATCTTCGTGTTGATCTGCCCGGGGTACACGGTGCCTACACGTACGCCATGCCTAGATTCCTCCAAGCGCAGGGTGCCCGCATAACCGCGCAAAGCGTGCTTTGACGCCGCATAGACCGAATGGTTGGGAACCGCACGCTCCCCCGCACCGGAGTTGACGAATACGATAGTCCCCTTCACCTTGCGTATCACGGGCAGCAATCCCGCCGTCAGCAGGGCGGGTGCGATGACGTTGGTGTCCAGCACCTGCCGCCAATCCTCTGCGGTCGACTGCTCCGCCTTGCCCACCACGGCCGTTGCCGCCGCATGCACCAGCAGATCGATGCCGTCCTCTTCCCGCAACGCCAATTCCCGGGCCCATGCCGGCAAGGCATCGGTATGCAGCAGATCGAGTTTGAACGCCTCGATACCGTCGATGGCATTCAACTCCGCCGCATCCTCATAGGAGCGGACAACCGCCAGCACCTTGAAGCCGTGCTTCACCAAACTGCGCACCAGCTTTCCGCCGACTCCGCCCCCTGCACCTGTCACCAAGGCCGTGTTCTTATGAGCTGCCATATCATTCCCCTTCCCGCGCACCACCGAGATACGCTTCCTGCACCTGCGGATTGTTCAGCAATGCGGACGCCTCACCCTGCAGTCTGATACTGCCGTTCTGCAACACATACCCGTAGTCGGCAATGGACAGGGCCAGTTCTGCCTGCTGTTCGACCATCAGCACCGAAACTCCCAACTCGTCGCGAAGCTTCGCTATCTGGTCAAGCACATCCTCCACCAGGCGCGGAGACAGTCCCATCGTCGGCTCATCCATGCAGATCAGACGAGGGTGGCTCATCAGAGCCCTCGCGAAGGCAAGCATCTGCTGCTCCCCTCCGGACATCGTTCCCGCCTGCTGATTGCGACGCTCCTTCAAGCGAGGAAAACGTTCGAACATCTCAGCCACGTCATCCGAACGCTCCCCCGACTGCTTTCGCGTGTAGGCCCCTGCCAGCAGATTCTCCTGGACGGTCATCTGAGGAAAGACCCGTCTGGCTTCAGGCACTGCGGCAATACCGGCCATCACGCGATGCCTGGTGCTTGCCGATGTGATGTCCTCGCCCCCGTAATGAATGCTGCCGTTTCTGGGATGCTTGAGACCGAGAATCGTCTTCATCGTGGTGGACTTGCCCGAGGCGTTGCCGCCCAGCAACGACACGATTGCCCCCTGAGGCACTTCGATGGAGATATGTTGCAAAGCGTGCACCTGACCGTAGAACACATCCACATCATCGAGGGTCAGCAAGGGTACGCCGCCATCTGCCTGCCGGGCGGCGTTGGGACCGACATCCCCCGACACCGTTGCCTCCGCACGCCCGTCAGTTCCCTCGGCGATCTCCTTGACCGCCAAAGCAGGCAAGGCGTTCTGGATATTCAGCACACCACGCTGATCGATGGCTTTTTTCTTGCCCGTGCCCCGACGCTTGCCCAGATAGGACTCGACGACCTGAGGATTCTTCCTGACCTCGTCCGGGTCGCCCTGCGCGATGATACGACCGCCGTCCATCGCCAGAACCCTGTCGGAGAGTGCGGTCACCAGGTCGATTTTATGTTCGACCAACAGAATCGTATGCCCTTGCGCCTTCAGATGCTGCAGCTGCTGCAACACCTCGGCGGTTTCGGACTGGTTCATGCCCGCGGTCGGTTCGTCAAGCAGCAGCAGTTGCGGTTCGCTGATATGGGCGCGCGCTATCTCCGTACGACGGCGATTCGCATATGAAAGCGTATAAGCCAGGTCATTCCTTCTGGATTCAAACCGTTCCCGGAATCGGTCGATTTCACGCCCGATACGCTCATCGACTTCCCTGCTCTCCCGTCTGGCATGTGGACCGGGAAGCAAGGCCACCCCCGTTTCCGCCAATAAGGACAGCCAGCGAATGATCGGGAAACGCTGCAGACCCTTCAAAGGGCGTTGAGACTGCAGTTTTTTATGATAGCCAAGACCGATGTTCTCATCTACGGTCAGTCCGGCGAACACTCTGCCGTTCTGGAAGGTCCTTGCCAGCCCCCCTATCGGCGACCTCCGCCGCACTCAAGCCGGCAACCGGATTGTTGTCGATGTCGATGATGCCCGAATCCGGCGCTATGAAACCCGAAATGAGATTGATGGTGGTGGATTTACCCGAACCATTCGGCCCGATAATCGATATGATCTCGCCCTCATGCAAATCGAACGACACGGCATTCACGGCGTGCAGCCCTTGGAAGGATTTTTCCAGATCACGCACTCGCAGCACCACCGGTGCCTCCAGCACCGCCCTACGATGCTCGGCGTTGCTCGGCACCGTGGCTGCGTCCGCCTTGCCTGCGGCACTGTCGCCGACCGTTGCCTGGCTTTGTTGATTCGTCATGACGCTCAACCTTTCCTTGCAAAAAGACCCTGCGGCCTAAAGAGAATGACCAGCACCAACAGCACCCCGTACACGATGATTCTGGCATCGGGAACGATACGCAGCAGTTCGGGTCCGCCAATGAGAATGATGGAACCCAATACGGCGCCAAGAGACGAATTCATGCCTCCGAGAACGATGATGGTCAGAATCAGCACCGATGCGCTCGAGGTGAATATCGTGGGATCGATATAGGTGTATTGGTGAGCGAGCAACGCCCCGGCAAGACCTGTGAAGAAGGCCGCCAGCGCGTATGCCAGCGATTTGTATGCACTCGTGCGCACCCCCAGCGCCTGCGAGGCCTCCTGATCGGAACCCACGGCCTCGAACACCCTGCCGAGATGCGAGGAACGAATGCGCATCACCACCACCAGCGCGAACAGGAGAATCACGATATCCATCAGATACTGCATCTGCTGGGTAAACAGCACCTGCCCGAAAATCGTGGGGAAAGGGATGCCCTGTATACCCAGAGATCCCTTGGTCAGCGGCTCCCACAATCTGATGATCGCGACCATCACCGCACCGACGCCGATGGTCGCGATGGCGACATAATGCCCTGACAGCTTCCACACAGGGAATGTCAGGATGCTTGCGGCAATCGCCGCGACGATACCCGCCGCCGGCAGCGCAATCAGGAAGGGCCAGTGCAGCTGCGTGGTCAGAATCGCCGAGGCGTATGCACCGGCCGCCAGAGGACCGGCCATACCGAGAATCGTCTGTCCTGCAGAACCGGATATCAGGGTGAGACCGACGGCGGCAATGGCGTAGATGGCTATCTGCGTGCCGACACCGGCAAGATAGTCGGAGAAGAAGAACGGTGTCGCCAGCAAAGCGACAGCCAAACCGGCATTCGCCCACCAGGGAAGAGCAATAGGCCGGCCCCCGCCCAGGAAGGTGCCGGTAAGCGGTTCGGATTTCACGTCGTTCTTCGGACCGAGCAAGCCCTGCGGCTTCACAATCAGAATCAGCAGCAACGCGCCGAAGGTGATCAGGTCATGAGCTCCGTCACCCAGCCAGGATATGCCCAGTGATTCAACCACGCCCAGCACCAAGCCACCCACCACTGCGCCCGGGATGGAACCCAATCCGCCTATCGTGGCGGCGACGAAAGCGGTCATGCCGATGGTCCCGCCGTTCATCGGATTGATGTTGGCATTGAACAGGCCGACGAAAATACCCGATATGCCGGCCAGCACGGAACCGATGACGAAGGAGATGTTGCGAATGGACTTGACCGGAATGCCCATCTGCCTGGCGGCTTCAGGGTCCTGCGAAGTGGCGCGGATCGCCTGTCCGGTCTTGCCGTATTTCAAGAAGGCCCAGAGACCGAGCATCAACACGACAGTAAGCACCACCATCACCACATCTGAGGTGCCGAAACGCACTCCGAAGAGCTGAAGGTTATAGGTCGGCAACAGTTTGGGAAATGGTCTGGTCTGCGGTCCGAAGATAATCTGCAGACCATTGTCGAGAATCTGCCCGATACCAATGGTCGCGAGCAACGCCGCAATGGGCTTGCGCCCTTCCAAAGGCGCGATAACCGCGGTGTTCATCAGCAGACCGAGCAGGCCCGTGACGACGATAACCACCAGAATCGTCGGCAGAATGCCCCACCCCAAGGAAGAGCCCAGCCACCAGGCGACCATAATACCGACCGCAACGATGGAACCCTGGGCGAAGTTGGCGACATTCGTCACGCCGAATATCAGCGACATGCCCACGGCCACCAACGCATAGGCGCTGCC
Organism: Bifidobacterium crudilactis; assembly: GCF_000738005.1. NCBI lineage: Bacteria > Bacillati > Actinomycetota > Actinomycetes > Bifidobacteriales > Bifidobacteriaceae > Bifidobacterium > Bifidobacterium crudilactis. The sequence continues at coordinate 1,320,572 of NZ_JHAL01000002.1, forward strand.
GTGTATCAGACCTGAAAACAATGTATCAATCATATGCCGAACTTTCCTTGATATCACTTCGATGCTGAATACGCACCCCGCAACATATCTCCAACGAAACACCTGCTGCGAGCCGCCGAACGGACGGTGACCGCGTGCGGTCACCGTCCGTGGTCCACTCATCAGCCCCTGCCGGTGACGGATTCACTTGAACACCGCTGAATACGCGCTTGCAGCGATTCTTCGCGCCCTTGATGGGCGCTCACCGAGCCTACGACGTTTACAATCACAGTTTCGAGTGGACCTCGCTGAGTAATCGCTTTCAGCGATTCTTCGCAGCCTTTGTAATCGCCAAAGCGATTACCTTCGCAGCCTTAGCGGCTGCTCACCTCACCTACGAATACCCCACTGGGGCATTCGCTTTACGGTTCGGCTGCTCACTTCGCCTACGCACAGCCCACTGGGCTGTGCGCTTAACGGCTCAGCCTTAGCGGGCGCTCACCTCGTCTATGCGAAGCACACCGTGCTTCGCATAGACTCATGTGCTCAGCCTTCGTATTGGACGAATTTGCCGTCTTCTACGGTCAGGAGAATCGGATCGATATTATCCGCCCGGCGGTTGCTTTGGTTGAATTTGAAGGTACCGCCGTTACCCTGATACAGGGGGAAATCCGTCACGGTCTGCAGAGCTTTCTGGATTCCCGCACGGGTCGGCTCGGTCTTGTTCGCAGCGTAGGCCAGATCGATAATCGCCTGATATGCGGTCACTTCGAAATTGCCGGGGTTATTGCCGTATTTTGCGTTGAAATCCTTGACGAACTGCTTGGCCTTATCGTCCTTGGTTCCGGTGGCGGAGAAGCTGCCGGTGATGATGGTGCCGTTGGCGTTGTCACCCGCAAGGTCGAGGAATTCCTTGGTTTCCTGGCCACCGAAGTACTGTCCGGTGAAACCGAGCTTGTCGCGGAGCGTATTGAGCACCAGGGCTCCGTCCGGTCCGTAGCCGATGTCCACGACGGCGTCCGGTTGGGCGTCACGCGCAGGTATCAGAATCGGCGAAAGATCGGTGGAATCGGCGAGATACGAGGATTCGTATACGATTTCCGTGCCGTTCTTCTCAGCCTCCTCTTTGAAATACTGGTATGCCTGCTTGCCCCAATCGTTTTCGATGTACACCACCGAAATCTTCTTGGCCTTCTTGGCGACGATGTCTGCATTCGCTTTCTGATACTTGTCCTGACCGATCTGCGGCGTCCAGACATGGTCGCCCGTGTCCGTGAAGGTCGGGGCGGAATTGTTGAATCCATAGTGCACAAGACCCGCCTGTTGGAAAATCGGCGAAGCGGCCGCTGACGCAGGTGACGCGTAATCGCCCACAACGGCGATAATCGACTTGTCGGCGACCAGCTTCGGCGCGACAGCCGCATCCTGTTTCGCGTCTGACTGCGTATCGAAATACTTCAGCCCGAGCTTCTTGCCCTTGACCCCGCCGTCCGCGTTCACTTTCTCGATAGCGAGGTTGAAGCCCTGCTCGAACAGCTTGCCGTATTCGGCGTACTGGCCGGTCTTGGGGTAGATGACGCCGATGTTGACGGTATCTCCGCTGGCGGCGGAAGACGATGACGAAGCATCACCGCCAAGCCCGCAGGCGGACGCCCCGACGATTGTCCCGGCGGCCACTACCAGCGCAGCGGCTGTTCGCAAGGGTTGTTTCCAATGATGAAAAATCTGCTTGTTCATGATTCTCTCTCTTCGATAAACTCTTCGATAAACTCTTCGGACCGCTGCGCTCCATGCCGCAACGATTCGCACTCGATAACGACGGGGTGCTAGCGAATCTCCGCAGACGCCAACACACGAGCGTCGCTGAGCGCCTGCAAGGAGGCATCGCTCGCCGGCGTGGGCACCGTACAGCTTGGAGCCAACAGGAAAGGAGTTCCTATCAGCGCGGCGATGGTCTTGTCCAGTTCCGCAGCCACGTCTTCCGGACTGCCGTCGACCGCGAAATCCTGAGCTCCGGCACCTACGACGGGAACTGCCTGATGCAGCTCATCGACGTCAGGATTGCCGTCGAGGAACGGGTCCCATTGCAACAGTTCCGTCTGCCCATCGTCGAACCACTGGGCATGCGAATGCGCCTGACATGTATGGAACAGCACCACGGCGTCCTTCGAGGCCTTGCGCAGCGCCTCGATGACGATGCGGTCATACGGTTCCGAAAATTCGCGGTACTGGTCACGGTCGAAATAATCCTCGCTCACAGTGCCGGTGATAGCGAAGAAGATGCCGTCAAGACCTGCGCCGCCCTCGGATTCCGGTTTCACCAGCTCGGTCACATATGCGGCCAAGGCATCAGCGATATTCGTCAGGGCTTGTTTGGCGGCCACCGGCTGGTCCAGTATCAGTTCCCGGACGGTCGTATCGGAATGTGCATAGGTATCGGATGGGTACAAGGGCAAATCCGCTATCTGCAGCAGCACCGACAGCGGCGAAAACACCGTCTGCAGCACCGCCCTATCCTCAAGTCCGCGCCTTATCAGGGTCGCGGCTTCTATCGCCTCGCTGAACGAAGGATTCTTCAGAACGTCAATCTGTGTGACCTTCGCAATATCCGAAGGCTCGGCAATAGGCGAACTGACCTTCTTCGGCAGGACGAAGCCCTGGTAGTCCTCGGGGTCGAATGTAGCACCCCAGGCTTCGGCATAGTAGACCGCACGAGGATTGATTTTCACCCATTCCCAGTCCCAGCGCTTGACGAAATCAACATATGCCCTGGCGAATTCCGAGGCCCCATACTCGTGGCCGACGAGATGCTGCCAGCCGCCCACGAGATACGGTGTCGTCACATTGTCGTCCTTGCGGGCGATGTCATGGAATATCCGACGGCGATCTGCTGCCATGATTTTCCTTTCTACGAAGACGCGTGAAGCGTCGTATATGAAACGAATCGAACGGTGTCAGCGCGCAGCTTGGGGACATCGTGACGCCACGTGCGCAACCGGTAAGCATCAGGAAAGCGTATTTCGGGCCCTTGCGTCAACCTCGAATCGCCTATGGCGCTAGAGACGTTTGTTATAGCGCTTCATAAGACACTGCAATCCGGCGCATTTAGCGCCGAGTATCAATAATGCCTATAGCTCCGCTCTCGTGGCGCATGGTCGAAGTGCTGAATAATGAGTCGTACAGACCACAGTCGTGATGCCGCATGCCAACGAGCATCCCGGCATGATGAACGCCAATCCACAAAGGAGCCGCAGTACGGTGAGCGATCACAACAGCTTTGACACAGTACGCATTCACGGAGGGTATCGCCCCGAGGAGCATCAATACGCCTCGAACGTGCCCATCTATCTGAGCGCGGCGTTCACCATGGGCAGCGCTCAACGCGGACGGGACATCGCCGAAGGACGCGAGCCCGGATACACATACTCGCGTGTAGCCAATCCGACGGTGTCCATTCTGGAACGCAGAATAGCCGAACTGGAAGGAGCCGTGTCCGCAGTGGCGGTCGCGTCAGGCATGGCGGCGATATCGAATGCGATTCTCACCGTGGCGGAGGGCGGCGGCAGAATCGTAGCCCACCACGACATCTACGGCGCCAGTCTGGATGAATTCATCAGCCTTGCGCCGAAGCTCGGCATCGAGTTCGACTTCGTGGACGACATCAACGATCCCGTCGCACTGCGCAAGGCCATCGGCCCTGACACCAAGGCCGTATACGTCGAAAGCGTCACCAACCCGCTGACCAAAGTCACCGACGTCGACCAGGTGGCGGCAATAGCGCACGAGGAAGGAGTCCCGCTTATAGTGGACAACACCTTCCCCACTCCCTATCTCTTCCGACCCATCGAGCACGGTGCCGACGTGGTGGTGTATTCCTCCACGAAAGCCATCAACGGTCATGGCAACGTCATCAGCGGTCTAATCGTCGACGCAGGGCGCTTCGATTGGTCGAGCAGTCGTTTCCCGCAGTTCTCCGAGCCGGAATTCACGCTCTACACCGAGCAGATCGGCCATTCGCGCAGTTTCGTCGAGGCCTTCGGGAACGAGGCCTTCCATCAGCGGCTGCGATGTAAGTGCCTCCGTCTGTTGGGCGCGGTTCTCGGCCCGCAGCAGGCGTATCTTGAACTGCTCGGTCTGGAGACCATCAGCGAGCGCCTGAGCAAGGAGGTCTCATCGGCGCAACGCATCGCGGCCTTCCTCGAAGGCCATGGTCATGTCACCAAAGTCAACTATTCCGGGCTTCCCGACAGTCAGCAGGCTGAATTGGTCGCACGACTCTACCCACGGGGCATCGGTTCGATACTCTCGTTCGAGCTGGAGGGTTCGGAGGAGCGCGTGAACCGTTTCATCGACGCGACCCGAGTGTTCAGTTACATTCCCAACGTAGGCGATGTCCGTTCCCTGATAGTCAACCCCGCCCGCACCACTCATCGGGAGATTCCCTTCGAATTCTGGGAGAAGAACGGACTGAACGTCAATCTCATCCGTCTGTCCATCGGATTGGAAGACCCTGACGACCTGATTGCCGACCTGGAGCAGGCCTTCGAACAGGCCTACACCGACTAGGCCACAGATTAGGCCACACATTAGGCCACAGACGCTACCTGATCACTGGCGTACACATCCACACATCCACACGTACACATCCAGACAAGAACCAATGCATTTGCGAGAGATGGCGACAGCGCATCGCACGAACCATCCGCAGATGACACAGAAGGAGGCACACATGGCATCAACGCTCTATTTCATCGGTGGAGGCAACATGGTGACGGCCATCATCGAGGCCGTGCGGGACAAATCGGAAAGCTACCCTGTCGACGCACTGTACGTGCAGGAGATTTCCCAGGCACGCATCGAGGATTTGGCGCAACGCTTCGGTGTGCTGGCTGCGGACCCATCAAGCACACCGGATGCGGATATCGTCATCATCGGCATTCGCCCGCAGGACGACCTGAAAACGGTGCTCGAATCGGTGTCGCAGCGTTTCAGCCCTGAACGGACCACGGTGATTTCGATTGTCGCCGGATACACCATCGAACAGCTCGAAGAGCATCTCGGCCACGACTTCCGCCTTGCACGCATCATTCCCAACACCCTCACCACGACCGGGTACGGCTACAGCGGCGTTGCTCTCAATGACCAGGCCAGCGAGAACGACATCGACGCTTTCCTGCGGACCTTCGGCAAGCCCCTGTACGTCGAGGAACGACTTATCGACGTCATCACCGGGTTTTATCCACCGAATCTCGTGTACCACTTCATCGATGCCTATGTCGACGCAGGAGTACTCGCCGGTCTTCCCCGAGACATCGCCAAAGCGATAGCCCTGGATACCCTCATCGGCGGAACGGAATTCCTGAAGCAGAAGGACGTGCTGCCGCAGGTGCTGCTCAACATCAACAATTCACCCGGCGGCGTGGGAATCACCCAAGCGTATACGCTTAATAGCACGGGCTTCGCGGCATCGGTGCAGAGTGCGGTTCTTGCAGCCGTCAATCGCACCACCGCGTTGGGGAAAGAAGCCCGATAGTCATCGGAGGTGACCTATGAGCACTGTTATCGCAGGGCCAACAGATATTGACACGACGACGCTCGAAGAAACCGTCAAGGCAAGGCATTGGCTTCACCGTCATCCTGAAATGGCATTGCGTGAATTCGACACCACGCATTACCTCAAGGAACGATTGGCCTCATATGGCATCGAGAGCATTGATGCCACGCACCGTCACGACCAGGAACAATCATCCGCCGATGATGCAGGGAACTCTTCCGCACCTCTGACCACCGGAGTAATTGCCGATATCCACGGTTCGCTTGGCACCGGTCCGACGCTGGCGCTTAGAGCGGATATCGACGGACTGCCAATCGTCGAAGATTCCGCCCACGCCTTTGCCTCCCTGAATCCCGGGATGATGCACGCATGCGGTCACGATCTTCATATGGCCTCGTTGCTTGGTGCCGCACGCGAACTGCAGGAGCATCGTGACCGATTCCGTGGAACCGTTCGGCTGCTCTTCCAGCCTGCGGAAGAGGCGGAGCTGGGCGCTCAGAAGGTGCTGGCGGCTGGCTGGCTCAACGGTGTCGACCTCATCGTGGGGTATCACAATCATCCGGGCCTGCCCGTGGGCACCGTGGGTATCAGCGCGAACCCCATCATGGGCGGAAACTATCGTTTCGATGTGACGATTCACGGTCGAGGCGCGCACGGCAGCAGACCTGAGGACTCCGCCGACCCCATCACCGCGTTCACCGCGATGTCCTCGGAGATTCAGACGATTGTCAGCCGCAACATCGCGCCACTCGAACCCGCCGTGGTCAGCATCACGCAGATTCGGGCAGGGCAGGCTTGGAACATCATCCCCTCCGTACTGGAATTCCAGGGCACGGCACGAGCGTTCAACCGTCAGACAGCGGAACTGATTCAGGAACGATTGACGAGAATCGTTCAAGGAGTGAGCGAGGCACATGGTGTGACCTCGCACCTCGATTGGAGCGTCCGAGCCGTTCCCATAGAAAACGATCCCGACATCGCGGCAACACTCAGGCGCGAAGCAGTGCACTATGCACAGAAGGTCATCGAACCGGTGCCAAGCCTGGGCTCAGATGATTTCGCCGACTTCCAGCATTCTGGCATACCCGGAGTGTTCAGCTTCATCGGTTCGAACGGCGACCCCGATGCTTTGGGCTGGCACACACCGAACTTCATAGCGAAGGACGCGGCGCTGCCCTACGCCATCGATTACTACACCCATGCCGCTTACGCTCTGCTGAACTAGCCCACGCCGACGCGCCAAAGCCTGCAGCCCACGGTATGCGCTCCGTTCGGCAACTGCCCGGTCTCTGCGATGTGCAGTGGCCGGGCAGTGCGCATACTGCATCCGCAATAGCGCTTCGCGTTCACAGAAAGTTGAGCGACGATTCGCCGATGCCGAACGATTTACCGGCAAGGCTCTCCCCCGCTCCGGTGAATTCCAGGGACGTGATGTGATTGGCCGGACCTGTCCGGAATACCAGCTCACGGTCGCACAAATGCACGATGGCTCCGTCATGCTCGATGCTCTCCGCATCGCTTCCGGTAATCAAGGACCACACCTCCGCGGTCGCCAGCACATCGGGAACCTCGAAAATCACTCGTTTGACACGCAGATTTCCCGCCGGATGGTCGACGATCAGCCCTTGTTGCACCAGTTGTTCCTCACGTGTCTGGTCGGTTCCCGGCCATTCCAGGAAGAATGGGTACGGCAGCCCATTGATGGTGTCGTTCACGAAGAAAATCGACCAGCGTATCTCATGACCCGATTCGTCGAGGCGTCTGCCGTCAACCACGTCACCCACAGGGATGCCCGCCTTTTTCAGGCGTTGATGGGTGCTCTCGATGTCATGCGTGCGAATGGCGATGGTGTTGATGCGTTCCACGCCCTCCTGGTAATCATGGGTCGCGTCGTAGACGGCGGAAGCGTTCTTTCTGGGGAAGGACCATGCCGTTTGCCTGTCCCCGACGGAAATCAGCTCGATGTAGTTCAGACCGAAATAGCCGAGAGCGTTTTGAGTACCCCAGACCTTATGGCTGCCGCCCCGTACGAAGTCGATTCCCAAATCGGCGAATCGTCGAATCTGACTGTCTATGTCCAGAACGTTGATCATCGTATGGTCCCAAGCAAGATTCTCGCTCATGATGTGTTCCCTTTCGCTATCGATGTGTGATTGTTTTCAGATGCACAACCTTAAGAATGCAAACCCCTATGAATTAGAAGCCGGTGCTCCCAGCTGCTCGGATCGCTCACTCGCGGCGGCAACCGCGGCGATGAGAGTCCCTCTGAAAGCCCCTTTCTCCAGAATCGAACAAGCCTCAATCGTCGTTCCCGCAGGAGAGGCGACCATGTCTTTCAACAGTGCAGGATGCATCGCCGTATCAATCAGCATCTTCGCCGAACCGAGACAACTCTGCATCGCGAGACGCAACGCAACTTCGCGTGACAGCCCTTGCTTCACGCCTCCATCCGCCAAAGCCTCGACGAACATGGCCACATAAGCCGGAGCACCACCGGACAATCCGCACACCGCATCCAATTGCGCTTCAGGAAGCCGCTCGACAATGCCTAATGATGTGTACAAGGATACAGCCCAATCAAGCTCTTCGGCAGTAAAATCCGTATCCGAAGCCAATGCGAATACTCCTTCACGCACCAAGGCCGGAGTATTGGGCAGTACGCGTAGCAATCTGATGTCACCCGAAGCCATGCTCCTGAATCGGGTCGAATCGACCCCGGCCACAATCGACATCACGGCCTTGTTCTCAATGGACGTGCCGCTTTGCCGTAAAGCCTCTGCAATCTGCTGGGGTTTTACGGCGAACAGGACCATCGCACTGCGCGCACAGACCTCGGCATCATCCGACAGGACTGCCACTCCCGACGCACCTGCCCGTTGTCTGGCACGAGCATCGATGTCGTATACGGCGACCTCGCCGGCTTGCAGCACTCCACCGTCGAGCGCACCCGCCAAGATAGCCAGACCCATGTTGCCTGCACCGATGATTCCAAGACGATATGGCAGACCGGTCGTCATTGCTGTTCTCCTCGCGTTCGAGCCCTGTCCATCCCCACACCACGACAATCACCGAGAAAGCGGAATCGTGGGGGTGGTCGGCACTACCAGCAACAGTATGTGTCATGGCGCGGCGACACTGCCGCGACGTTCTAGAGAACTTCTATGAGGGGGTATCGCCCGAATTGATAATGCCCTGCCGAGAACATGCCGGAAATGCATAAGTGCACCGCCGATACACGTACCGTGGCATAAGATGCCACGTAACCGTACCGATGATGCACTTACCCTTGTCGAAGGCTGAATCAGGCGAGAAGCTGCTGGACCGACTCCCGAATCTTGTCGGTTGTGTCATCGACCGCTGAACCAGCATTCTGCACGGTTTTCGCGAGTATCTTCTGAGCCTGCCTCTGCTTACGATCCAGCGTTCCGCACAGATCCGATGAGCACTGGCCCGAGGCGCAACGGTATTTGAAGAAGAAGTATCCCGCGATTGCGGCGATCACGGCAATCGCCAACCACAGCTTGCCGTGTGAACACTTCTTGTCCTTCCCTTCATCATCCCAGCCATAGGAGTCCTGCGACTCCTGAAACTCGCCGCCGTCTTCGGCCCGGGTCTCATCGGACTGCACGTCATCGTCGTTGTAATCATGTTCGTTTACCATATGCTCATCCCCCTTTCGCACCATCGTAGCCCACCAGGCGACTACACACTCTCGGAGAAATCTCCCGCCACAAGCGAAGCGATGCTGTAACCATCGTCCCGGACGTCACCGACCAGCCGACAAGCGTGCGAAGCATCGACACTCAATAAGGAGCAAGCGGACTCAGAAATCCGAACCGTACTCGCCCAGCATGACCGCCACCGCAGCGGTGCGGTCATTGACGCCGAGCTTGGCGAAAATCCTACTGAAATATGTCTTCACCGTGGCCTCGCTCAGATACAGCTGCGACGCTATCTGACGATTGGTATGCCCCGCGGCCGCCAACTCCAACACCGCCCTCTCCTGTTCCGAAAGCTGAGGCCGCTGCCGCTGCGGATGAAGATGATCGGCCATCGCCTGTGCTGCGCGTGGCGCCATCACCGTTCTTCCGGCAACCGTGTTCCGGATGGACTCGGCCAGAAACTCCGGCTCCACGTCCTTGAGCAGATAACCATGCGCACCCGCCTCGATGGCCGTCAGAATATCGCCGTCCGTGTCATAGGTGGTGAGGATAAGTATCTTGAGATTCGGTTGAATATGCAGGGCCTTGCGCGTGACCTCGGGGCCGTTCATATCAGGCATCCTCAGATCGAGCAGCAGCAGGTCAGGCGCGGTTTGCCTGACCAGTTCAAGAGCCTGCCGGCCTCCTGAAGCCTCGGCAACTATTGCCATATCCGCATGCCGTTCGAGCATGCTGCGAATACCCTCACGAACCATGGGATGGTCATCGACGATGACGATGCGAATCATGATGAAGAGCCTCCATTCACCTGGACCTGAGCCTTGCCTTCCAGGGGAAACAAGGCCGTGATGCGAGTGCCCTTCCCTGGTGCCGAGCTGAAAGCGAAGCTGCCCGAGAGTTCCTCGACCCTTCTGCGCATGTCGATGAACCCATATCCGTGCCCGGTCACGCTCGTCTGCTCCTCCGAAATCGAGGAAGCCTCAAAACCGATGCCGTCGTCCTCGATACGAAGGCATAGCTCGTCCCGCCCTCGCTGAGCGCCCTGAATACCCTGAATACCTTGGACATCCTTGTTCCTCTCCAGATTCACCGTGAAGCTTCGGGCGTCGGAATGCTTCTGGATATTGGTCACCGCCTCCTGCACGATGCGCAGCACCGCAACCTGCAATGCGAGCGGCAACACCGGCAGATCCTCATCCACATGGAGCTCGAAGCTCTTGCCGCTGCCATCGTTGCCATTGCTCAGCGTGCGTGCCAAGGCATCACGCAAGCCGCTTTTCTGCAAAGCCACCGGCGTGCTGTTGGCAATCAAGGCGCGAGTGTCGTCAAGGCTTTCCTTGGCGATCACGCTGATCATACGCAGATGCTTCAGAGCCAAATCACGGTCCTGTTCATCACCCATCTCCCCCAGAGCCGCGCGGGACAAGGCCAGCATCGAGGTAAGCGATTGGGCGATGGTGTCGTGCATTTCACCAGCCATCCGCTGCCGTTCCGCGGCGATGCCCTCCTCATGGCTCAGATGCCCGATAATCTCCTGCTGGCTCTGAAGCCGTTCTATGAGCTGGAGGTTATGCGTATTGACCTCGGCAAGATGATCGTTCGCAATCCCGATCATGCCGCTGAAGAACACCGAAGCCAGGGATTCGACGATCGTATCCGTGAAGTTGCTCCCGTACAACCCGGCTGTCTGTATCCACGCCGCCATGATGAAACCGCAATTCATGAATGCGACGATGCCAAGAGCCGGCCAATACGTGAAGGCGATGAACAGCTGAGGAACCACGATGAACTGCACGAACATCACGGAGGGATTGATTACGGCAGCCGCCACCAGACAGGCGACACTCAGCGCGGCAAAACACCAACCTCGAAACCCGCTTTTGCTTGGAGTCCGCACCTCGTCGCTGGAGTAGGGGTCCACGAAGATAAGGAAGACCGCCGTCGGCAAGCCGAGCAGTACGACCAGAGCCGCACGCTCATACCAAGGTATCCGGGAGAGCAGCACTATCGACACGATCAGCAAGGGGGTGGCGATAGCGAAATACATATTCCACCGACTGTGCACGGTACTGGTGGAAACTCGCATACGCTCCACACCGGATCCTCCCATAGGCAGCATCTCCTTCCGCTTCGACTCCTGCTGGATACCCAGACTAGCCTCTTCCACGCTGTGTGCTCATGATATTCCCGGTATCAGTGGCATTCCCGGTATCAGCGGCATCCTGCAGCGAACGATCGTTGATGGCAAGGTCTTCAACATTCTCCGGAACATCCTCCACATTGCTCTCGCGAGGGTACAGCAGCGCAATGATAATGAACAGCACTCCGGCGCAGGCCATCACCGTAAAGACGCGACCGGCCGCTGTCGCATAGGACGCCCGGACGATGTTCATGATTTGCGTCTGTATCTGCTCTGGCAAACTCGACAGTTGGGTGGATGAATGGCTTCCACTGCCCGAACCTACCGAATTGGCGATATTCTGAGCATCGCTTCTGCTGATGCCGTAGCCGTGAAGTCCCGAAAAGAGCTTGTCGGCGAACATGGAAGAGGACACTGCGGAGAGCACGGCCATACCCAAAGCGCCACCGAAGTTCTTGAGCAACTGAGACAAGGCGGTGACCTCACCGTACGAGGCATTGATGGCCCTGTTCACCATATCCGTCGCTGCCGGGCTGAACATATACCCGACACCGGCACCGGCCAGGCCGATCATCACATTGAGACTGCCCGCGTGTACCGGGACGCCGGATTGCACTGCGGTGACGGCGCTGGCGATTCCCGAGAAACCGATGATCGTCAGGATGCCGCTGACGACGAATACGCTGCGGATGCCCCTGTGACCGAAACGTTTGGCTCCCAACTGGGCGGCAATCATGAAACCTATGAAGAAATACAGAATCAGCAGGCTGGCATTGGCCACACTGAGATTCAGGCTCAACTGCCCGTAGACGCTTAGGAAGAACATCACGGGGATGAACACCACGGATGCTATCAGGGATGCTAGCGCGGAGAGCGAGAAGCGAAGATTTCTGAAAACGTTGACATTCATGATCGGATGGGTGCTACGCAGCTCTACCGCGACGAAGGTGATAATCAGGCCAACCGAGATGATTAGACTCCCTATGATTCGCAAATCCGTCCACCCGACCGAAGCACCCTGTTGCAAAGGCACGATCAGTGCGATCATTGCCAGGGCGGCCAGAATCGCTCCGGGCCAATCCAGGTGGCTCTTGGTGCGGTTGTCGACCAGCACATCGTCACCGGGAGTCAGCCACGCGGTAAGCAACAATGCGGCCACCGCGAGCGGAACGTTGATGAAGAACACGTAGCGCCATGAGAAGGTAATCAGATACGAGCCTGCGATTGGCCCCACGGAGGTCATGGCGCCGGTGATGGCAAAGAACAAGGCCATGGATTTCGCCCGTTTCTCCACCGGAGAATACGTGAAGATGATGCCGACCGCCGAAGGAAACATGCAGGCCAGACCAATGCCCTGAATCACCCGTGATGCAATCATCCACGTCAGGGCGATGCCGCTTTGCGGTCCCAGACCGCAGAGCAGACTTCCTGCGCCGAACGCCACGATGCCGAGCAGCATCATGCGCTTGTAACCGATGGCATCGGACAGTCTGCCCGCCAATGGGAAAAACGCGGCGGCAGCAAGCAGATAGGAATTCACTATCCTTGCGACGCCCGCGGAATCGAGACCCAGCCCTGATTGAATGGCGCTATAGGAGAGCGAGACGATGGTCTGGTCGATGGAGCTCATGGAGACGGCGACGATAAGACCTAGGAGAATCAGCGGCATGCTGCGCTTCTTCCCCTGAATGAGCGCAGCATGTGATGCACTTGCATACCCGGCATCGCCAGGTTGTGTCAAATTATTTATGGGCACCTTGAGGACCTTCCTTACACGGATGAGGCGGTCGCCTCATTCACCATGTAAGACGGTATGGCAAGTCCCCTGTCCCAGCTGTCATCCACAAGGACAGGATGCTGTCCCCCATTCGGATGACAAGCTCGGTCAGGCATAATCCTTCGACAGCGGTTCCAGAAGTGGGGATTCCACAGCAATACACCGGTATGAAATCCCTACGATGTTGCTGACGTGTCTTGCCTCTGGGACCTTAGGGATGCCGGGAATGTCATGAATGTCAGGCTGTGAGAATCTGTGTCTGGCCGTCGATGACCGTAATGACCTGGTTGTTGCTGATGGGGCGCAAATCGTATTGGTCACCGTAGGTTTTCAGAATGGTGTTCGCGGCCTTCCTGAAGGGAATGTTCCCCACGTGCGGCAGTACCGAGAAGTCCGTAACCCCGAGAGCGGCGAAATCGCCGTCAAGACTCGGCGCCACATCGCTTGAATCCATCGGGGAAATGTACGTGATGTCGTGCGAGAGAATCACCGAACCGGCCGAAGCACCGATATACGGCTTGCCGGCGTTGATCTGTTCGACGATCATGCGCCCCGCCCCCGAACGGCGCATCTCCTCCAAGAGGTAGAAGGTGTTGCCGCCCGAGACGAAAATGAAATCGGCCTCATCAAGTTTGCCGCCGATCTCCTGCTCGGACGCCTCGGCGATGTCCAGGTCCGATACCTTGATGCCCATGCCGTTCAGAGCGTTGCGGTCCGAGTTCACAAAGAAATTAATCTTGTCCTTGTTGCTCGCCGTAGGAATCAGGCACGCCGTCTTGCCTTCGACATCCTTACCGACGACATCAGGAAAGAACTGTGCGACGTCCTCGAACGAAGACGACAGAAATAATGTACTCATCAAGCACCCCCCGATCGTGCGCGGCTATCCCGCCTTACAATACCCTCTGCATCACGATGTTGATGCGTTGCGCCCTTCGAGATGAAGCGCCTTGCGTCGGTGCCGTGGTGGGTGTCGCAGCGGTAGAAGGCAACACCTGTTAATATCGTCCACGACACAGGCGGTGACAGGTATGACATCCTTCATTCACTTAGGCATACTCGCCCAAAACCAATAAATTGATGATGTCAAAGGCACCACGCAGTCAGCCTTAGGACTGGAAGATGAGTCGAGGAAGTGCTTCCGGCTTTGAACGGTTCAATCCTGTTCAGTCTGCATCATCCCCACGCATGCGCGGCAAATGACAATGTAGGGAATTCTCTGCACGCTCTCGATATCTCATCTGATTCTTTCGGCAGTGAACTATGCAAGCGCATTCCCGGTTTATCCTCTTGTCAAGATTTCCATCCATACTCTGCTATGGAGCAACCAGCTATAGGAGTACGCCGCCATCGCGGGCACGGTATTTCAATCCACGCTCCCGTGAGGGAGCGACCGTAGCCGTACACCGAGCCAGCAACCACAGCCAATTTCAATCCACGCTCCCGTGAGGGAGCGACAAATTCCTCAGCGCCGTCAACTACGGGTATGGGAATTTCAATCCACGCTCCCGTGAAGGAGCGACTGTTCGGCTAGGTCATTCCACGCGGTGCAACGCATATTTCAATCCACGCTCCCGTGAAGGAGCGACCTTCTTGAGACTCTGCTTCTGCTTCCACTTGTGATTTCAATCCACGCTCCCGTGAGGGAGCGACGGTGTTGGATGATGTAGTGGTTATGTCCGTCGCAATTTCAATCCACGCTCCCGTGAGGGAGCGACGGTATGTCGATGGTCAGTATTCCGTTCCATATCAATTTCAATCCACGCTCCCGTGAGGGAGCGCCGACGCTACCGAAGATGGTGCCCACGTCGGTCAGGATTTCAATCCACGCTCCCGTGAGGGAGCGACGGTTTCTTTCTTCGCGTCCTTGTGGGTCTTGTTATTTCAATCCACGCTCCCGTGAGGGAGCGACCCGCCGCCGCCGAAAGCGTCATCGTTCAGACCGAGATTTCAATCCACGCTCCCGTGAGGGAGCGACCATGAGCGCCACTCCTGAATGGAACAGTCCGGAATTTCAATCCACGCTCCCGTGAGGGAGCGACTATCAGTCTCAACGGTTTGAAATAGTACTTCCTATTTCAATCCACGCTCCCGTGAGGGAGCGACTGAATCGCTGTACATAGTACCCGTATCGCAACCAATTTCAATCCACGCTCCCGTGAGGGAGCGACCCGTAAATCGGGTGCTGATGGTCACCACGTCGGTATTTCAATCCACGCTCCCGTGAGGGAGCGACATTGAAGCTGAAAGCCGCCCGTAGTCCTGTCATATTTCAATCCACGCTCCCGTGAGGGAGCGACCACCTGCTCATAATGCGAAGCCAACCAGTCAGCATTTCAATCCACGCTCCCGTGAGGGAGCGACCTGGTTATCATAGGATCATCACGTATTCATCAGATTTCAATCCACGTTCCCGTGAGGGAGCGACCACGGTCTCACCCGACCAGTCGGCCTCTAATCCAATTTCAATCCACGCTCCCGTGAGGGAGCGACCCATATTCGCAGGATTCACCAAGCGAACCGAAGAATTTCAATCCACGCTCCCGTGAGGGAGCGACCGTGGTCAAGCCCTCAGCTACCGACAACTCACAATTTCAATCCACGCTCCCGTGAGGGAGCGACCAGTCCGAGCGTTCTGGGTGAACGTGCGTCCGTATTTCAATCCACGCTCCCGTGAGGGAGCGACGATATTTAGAGGGGAGATAACCATGTACTACTTATTTCAATCCACGCTCCCGTGAGGGAGCGACATCAGGCGATTCAATCTCTGCAAGCTCAGGGTGAATTTCAATCCACGCTCCCGTGAGGGAGCGACTTGCTGGTGGGCGCGATAGGAGACGATCTCTTCATTTCAATCCACGCTCCCGTGAGGGAGCGACGCATTCGTAGTTGCGTCCGGGCAGCCACAGCGATTTCAATCCACGCTCCCGTGAGGGAGCGACCGCCGGTTGAGGTTGGGTGGGGGCTCCGTGACGAATTTCAATCCACGCTCCCGTGAGGGAGCGACCCTGTTTGTGAGTTCAAACACTGCACATAATCTATTTCAATCCACGCTCCCGTGAGGGAGCGACCCGCTTCACGGTAGCCATTCCTCACAGTATCTTTATTTCAATCCACGCTCCCGTGAGGGAGCGACGTTGGCGTTGGTGACGTCGATGCTGCGCCAACTATTTCAATCCACGCTCCCGTGAGGGGAGCGACCGTGCAATACCCGTCCAACAACAGGGCCGACCCGACATTTCAATCCACGCTCCCGTGAGGGAGCGACGGTCATTTTTTTTGGAGTTATCGCAACTAATGTGATTTCAATCCACGCTCCCGTGAGGGAGCGACTGTCACTGTTCTTACTGGGGTACCCTTGAAATCATTTCAATCCACGCTCCCGTGAGGGAGCGACCTGGCTCGACTACCAGCCGAGCGCCGAGGAAGTGATTTCAATCCACGCTCCCGTGAGGGAGCGACCAGGATAGGGACTCGTGGTTTCAGTCGCTCGACGATTTCAATCCACGCTCCCGTGAGGGAGCGACACTACGCTGATAACGTCCACCAGTGGCGTCCGTGATTTCAATCCACGCTCCCGTGAGGGAGCGACGTCCAGCGGTTGCACCAGCCGCAACACCCAGCAATTTCAATCCACGCTCCCGTGAGGGAGCGACTGCAGAAATGGAATCTACTCTTCCAATATGCGGTTAACAATGTATTAAGCAATAGGGACATTCTTGGAGAATGACGTTTGAATACACATTTGCGATGAAATATTTTCATTTGCGGCTTGCTGCACCAGCAACACACCAATAATCCACAGTTCTTTACAGAAGGGTCAGTGACCTCAGGTGCGAACCCCTGGCATATTCATGAGTGTTTTGTTCTCGCACAGCACTTTGCCCACACCCGCTCGCTCCTAACCCGACTGCACATAGTTCATTCGAAAAAGTAATCACACCATCATGACGTCATCAGTTGGCAAATGCCGCTGCGCTCCAATGTGCTCAATCCGGTTTGAATAGTTCGCTCCCAAGTTGTAGTACCGCAGGCTATCTGATTCCGTATCTATCAATTGTTGCAGGTTGTGCTTTAAAACTAGATAGTCCGATGGAGTTACTGAACACTCAAATACACTATTTTGCACACGTTGGCCATACTTTTTGCACATTTTGGCAACCAACCGCAGCCTTCGTCTTCCCTGCGGAGTTCCGACATTGACGTCATAAGCGACTATAACAAGCATGGCGTATCACTTCCACATGAATGGCGGATATGCATCAATATCTCCTCTTATCATTCGCGTTAACAGTAAAGCCTGAACATACGGAACCAAGCCCCACGATATTTTCTCACCCAAATACGGATGCGTAATTATCTGAGTCTTATGATGCTGCCATGCAGTAAGAACAATTTTTCTCCCCTGCTCGTTGAGGAAAATACCACCATTTTCCTGTTCTTCAAAATGTGAAGCTTTGATAGCCCCAGTATTCACGAGGCTCAAAACAAATCTGTCAGCCACAGTAGGTCGAAATTCCTCCATCAAATCCAACGCCAACGATGCCCTACCTGGACGATCAACATGCAAGAAACCCACATATGGGTCCAAACCAACACCCTGCAAAGCAGCCACACAGTCGCTGGTAAGTAGCGAATAAACGAAAGAAAGCAAAGCATTCATTCTGTCCAATGGTGGCCTTCTGCTTCTCGTTTCGAAGAAGAAAGACTCTTTATCGCGCAGGATCAGATCGTCGAATACATAAAAATATTCTTTAGCAGCGTTCCCCTCCACTCCTCGAAGACCATCTACTGAAACGCATCCGCTAAGTGTCTTAATCGCTTCATGGAGGACCATACTTTTGGACGAAATACGTTCAACATTGACACGCATTGCGTGATCCCGCTTGGTGCGTTCTAGCACCCACCTGCAGTTGAACAGTTTCCCCGCAATAAACGAACGAGCAATGGGAAGACTATATTGCTCATCGTCAGCCATCCTGAACTGTTCACGACGCAGCAAGACATTACGATTCCTCTCCCCCAATACCGAGCAATAATATCTTCCTCGTGGAGAGAAAAATGAAATCCCGACCTCAAACTCGGAACATTTTCCCATCAAAGCTGGGGAAGCTCCTTTGTAGCTGAAACACAGGATTTGCTCAATGGAACGCAGTGGTACCGATGCTATCTTCTTTTCATCTTGATGAACAACGACATTGTCGTTCTCAAGAGCTAGATACGAGTCTTCTCTAACTACGAAAAGCGTGTTCAATAATTTTCTCATCCGTTCTCCCCTACCTGAAATATCTACAATTACTGACGCACCATCTCCGATTCATCATCACCAATACATTGCACGATATATGCTTTCGCTGACTTCGTCTTACTCAGCTCTGGAAGACACACATTTTTTAAAGAGCAAGCGTTGCAGGCACGCTTCCGCTTGGCTTTCGGCGTGTGCCCTCTGGAATACATTTCATGCATATCGGACAACAGATTCTTCACTTCAGACCGCAGTGACTCGTTCAAAGGGACAACTTCTCTGCGTCTAGTTTCGTGATAGAACAACGCACCTTCTGAAATGTCACAAGCCAACATCTCTTCAAGGCACACAGCTTGGGCACACAACTGCAGTCGGTCAGCGCCCACTTTCTTGGCGGCACCATGCTTGTATTCGACCGGATAAGGAGACCAATTACCCTCTCGGTGTTGAAGTTCCACACCGAACGGTGATTTTCTGAACTCAACAACATCACATATGCCAGTAATGCCTAATTGCCTAGAGAAGACACGGAGACTTCGAAGAATCAGCAGATCTCCACGAGTTTCTGATTGATTGTAGTCATCTGTCCGTTGATGCTCCAGCGAGCCAGCTGTGGTTCTTGTATTCTCTGACCACAGCTGCTCGATATGGATCAAAGCCCATTGACGTTTGCAGAAGGAATAGTGCTGCAGGCCCGAAAGAGACAGCCAATCATCCTCTGGATATTCACCTAGCTCTTCCATGCCTTCTCCTTGCTACTTATTGATTCCAATAGCCCATATCAGTAACGCTCCAAGGCGTCACCGCGCAGCACATCGCAACATTGAAACGTCATACCGTCAAAGGCTGTATCTGAAATTCAACAATCAACGGCCTTCAAACACTTCATACTTCAACCCTGGAATACTCGCATCATCAACGTTGACGTTGCCTTCAGCATCTACTAGCACTGAACGATGCACCTTTGCTGAAGAATATTGACCATGAAGGTTGTTATGTGTGAACCATACAACTTTGAGTACTTCCATAGACCCCGCCGGCCGTGCCGAACTTTCGTCATTTTCAAAAAGAGTGAGCAGCGCATCCTTGATCTTTTCGGCATCTTCATCATTGAAACCAGTTTTTTCAGCCAGCTGCGTGCTGATACTGCCGGATGTTCGGTACACTGCACGTCCCGAGACTCGATATTTCATTCCCATCGTGTCAGGAGACTTTTTATCTGTCTCCGTTGTTTCGCTATTCACTGATTTCGTAATCTGCACATCATCAATGGCGATGGGTTGCAATGAGAATGCTGGCTGGATTGACACTGGTCCTCTCACTCCTAAGGAGACGGAATCGACATCCCCTCCTTTTTTAAAAGCGAAGACCTGTCCGAAGGCTCTCACGTCTAGCCACTGTGAGCACACTTCGTCAAAAACAATATTCTTCTGTTTTCGATCTGCATCGTTCAGAGTTTTCAAAAAAGTATTCATACGATCGGTCAATGACCGTGCACCATCATCGGAACGCTCTTCCATCTGAACAAATATTCGCTCCCCACCGTCTTGAAGCCTGTTACGCACTTTGCGTTTTATCGCCACATCCGAAATCTCTCCAAGCGATTCAGAAGTGATTCTAGGCCGATTGCCATTAAGCGGGTCCCCATTGGGGTTCGCGTTCTCAGCCGCGATGACAAGTGCGAAATCAATCTTTTTGTGCAAACTCATAATAGTTGTTCTCCTTTAGTCGTTATCAGTTGTCGATGCCGCCGCCGCGGTTTTTTGTTGTTTATTCGCTCTCCGTTGGTGAGAGTATCCGAGAAGGAACAGAGGTGAGAGCGAACCACCATGCTCGTATTCCCCATCTTTGAAAAGATGCATGACATCATCAATGTGATTTTGAAATGCTTTAGCTCTGCCTAATAACTTCGGATCAGAAGACTTCATATAAGGATCGATCTGCTTCCACAGGTTACCCCAAGTTGAAAAGGGTTTGGCCACGAAGTTGCTCATGAGTTTTACAGCGTTTGTCGGTCTAGAAATATTCCTCTGATACAACACCCCGGATTCGAAATTATCCGCCAGTGCCAACAGGCGCCCATAGAGATAATCTCTGTCATCACGCTTCTCATCCAGTTCCATGGTGATGGGTTTCCTTTCTTGTATGAACTGTTTTTTCCAAAGGCTGCATGCAATCTCAAAATTTCTTGACCATGCAGGAATACTGCTATAACTCATTGGTCTGGTAACACGATGGAATGCCGACCAGAGTATGGAATCTGGGAGACTGTGCGTACCGAACACAGATTCAAACAATGTTTTATTGACGTTTTTCAAGAAGCGCTTGTAGCTTTCACTCGAATGTTCGTCAACCGCATAGGCGCATCTCACTATTTCTTCGAATGATGGAGCCCCGATATAATAAACCAGAGTTGCCTTGCCCCCCGCATCCTTAGCGAATCTCGTTAATGGCCAAGAGGAATCAATATGCCATTGCAATATGTTTTCGAGATATTCTCCGCTATCAAACTCTCGATAAAAGGTTACGCTCAACCTTCCTGATGTGGCAGCATCGAAAATCACCAGCACAACTTTTCTATTGTGCTTTTTCAATATCTGATGATTTCCATAACCACGCAGAATTTTTGCAAATTGATGAGCATAGTCGGTGTCAATTTGATGCATCGCCTCTAGCTGCTGATCGGACTCAGTAATCGCATCAGACATATCGAATTGGGCGAACAGATCCTCTGAATCTCCCTCAGGATTGATTATATCCGCAGGGTCGCCGCCCACGGCCCAAATCACGACATCCTGCGTATCTGTGGTTCTACCGTTGTTATTAACAATCCAGGTCAAGGTAGAATGAACCTTCTGCGAAGCCAGTTTGTCGATTCTTAAGCTCTCTTGTTTAGCGGAGAATCGGCCTCGGAACGTGAAATTGGTTTTGTCGTTGGCAGAAATGAGCTTGGCATTACCATCTACACTGACAATCTTTTTAGGAAAACTATCGGTGAGTTCGTACAGAGCTTCGCCTAGATTATCAATTCCGATCTGATCTCCCATGTTATTTTGATGAGCGATCCACAAATCACGTATTGTCTTGTCCTCCCATACGTATGGTGTGTGGTCTCCTGGAATTTCTACGGAGAATCGAACTCCCAGCTTCCTGTCCTTCTCATATGTTGTCTTCTCATTCACATCGACTGAGCTGCATAGATCTACACCATATTGTTGGGCATCAACTGAAATACTATGTTCGGAAAGGTAACGATAGATAGCGTTGAGCTTATTGTTGTCACTCTTCCAATCACCAAGTTGCTTTATATAGGAATCAAACCTGTTCGCACCGTAAGCTTTGTCAACATACTGCAACTGGTCGCATAGCGGATGAGGAACTGGTTTAGTACCTGAGCGTCCCATTGATTTTTCGGTGCACGGAATAACAATCGTGACGTCCTTCGAATCTTTTTCAATTCTTCTCAGAACACCGTTACCGTCAAGCGTAACGCAAAGTTGTGTTTTCAAAGTCGTGTGATGCAATGGCAGCAATGCCCTGCTGACATCAGGTTTTTCACCTCTGTTGTCGAGGGGAATTATACCGGCAACGTTCTGTACTTCCTCGTAAGTCTCAAGCAGACTCGACCATAAACTCATATCTTTACTCCTGTGCCAAACTGAAGTTTTCGTCTACGAGAAATTCCTTTACTGACTGGTGTTCACGAATCACTGTGCAATCCAGTGATGGCGCATCCGGTTTGTCGAAGGCAATGACGCCATTGTTCATCACTGGGCGCCAAAACTTGGAGATGAAATCATGCTGGATGTTTTCGTCAGGGTATGAAAATCCAAAAAACATATATCCAAGGCTTATCTCGCCGTAATCGTCGTAGAAACCTACGCCTGAGCCAAATTCACAAGGCTCAACGTATCCCTGACATTCGCGGGCACCCAGAAAAATATCCCTTCTGCCTCCCTGCGTCAACGAACGTTTCGCAATATTATGATGCTTGTTTTCATTGCGATCCTGTGCCAGATCCTGGCGCTGCTCATTCCATTCAAAATGCGCACGCACCTGATACCGCACATCCTTGAGATACATATAGTAAGAGAGATCGTTTCCGCCATTCATCTTGATTGGCCGGATTCCTTTTCCTTCTGTTTGTATCTTGTTCATCACGCGCACACTATCAACCACCCAGATGATTGTCGGCTTCCAGTAGATACTTTCAGTGACACCCTTCAAGGCTTGATAGGTTGGGACTTGATAGGAAAACTTCTCCCCTCCTATTCTTGTGGCCACTTCCGAAAAAAGGGCGTACGGAGCATACACCTCATACTCGATGGAATTGCGTTTTTTCAGCATACATATCTCCTATTCATCATCGAAAATGCCGGTCATTTCTGAGTCCAAATCCACACCATATTCTTCGTTGTAATACTGCTTGTTCAACAGCAGTATGCCAAATTCTGAATCAATGACGCTTATCGCACGCGTCCCCGACAGCTTCTTGATCTCATAGTCGAATAAGGAAACCGAATAGTCCTGCAACCGGTGCAGCAGTCTAATCACCGTGCCCATATTGTTGCGTTTGTTCTTCTCTTCTTTGAATTTTTCCAGAAGCGCTATTGAATCCCCGTACTCGACGATAACATCTTGCGCGAGATGAGGTATCACGTGGAATTGATCACTTGCCGTTTTGAATGCTTGAGCAAGCTTATGGCCATATTTCTCAGAAGTGCGATCATTAAATCTTCTTCTGTCATAACTATTTGTGGATAACATTTCATAAACACTGCTGTCAGGAGCCTTGGTTTGGTAATCCATCCTCTTTTGCATTACCGAAGATGCAAAATAGTGTTCGTAAAATTCATGCAGCATATCATCCGATAACAAATCTCTGTCCGGATAATCACGCATGAGGCGACTCGTTATCTCTTTGCCGTGCTTGATATCTGAGAGCACTTCCAAACCTCGTTCATTCTTGATCGAGACGACGTAGACATCTTTGGGTTCTCGGGATTCTCCATTGCGATTACATCTGCCCGCCGATTGCAGAATGCTGTCAAGACCCGCCGTGGCTCTGATCACACATGCAAAAGATATATCTACTCCAGCTTCTATCAACTGGGTACTTACACAGATGATAGGTTTCTTTTCATCCAATGCATCCACGACAGTTTGCAGTGCTTCAGATCTGTGTATGCCACACATCGATGTACTTAAATGCACCAGAGCGAATGTATTATCGACACTGAGCTGCTTCAGATACTGGTACAGCTTCCTAGCCTCTGATTTTAGATTGACGATAGCGAGACAGTTACCATTTTCTTGAGCTTTGTCCAGCACGAAACCCGCCAGTTCATCAAGGTTTTGCTCTTGCTCCACTGGGACAATATTGGTTCTTTTTAAAGCAGCGGCATATTTTTCCGAATCTTCGATAATGTCGGGGTTTTCTGACAACAACAGGTTGGAACGTCCAATTCTTTCGAGCTGTGGCACAGTCGCCGAACAGAGCAGTACTGTGCAGTTCAGTATTGTTGACAGGAAGCTCACAACCTCATTGAACAGGTTGATTGCATTGACTGGAATGGACTGTATTTCATCAAATACGATGACACTATTGGCCATATTATGGAATTTTCGGAGTTTTGTACCATGAGATGAGATCACTGTCTCTAGAAACTGCACCATCGTTGTCACGATAATAGGACTGTCCCAGCGTTCAGCGGCCAGTTTCTGACGATTCACCTTCGAGCCGTCTATTTCATCTTTATCATCGCCACCATCATCGTCCCTATCTTGTCCCATTGAACCCATGACGCTCGAATAATGCTCCAGGATGATGTCACTGTCCTTGGAAAGGTCAAGAATTTCTCGAAAAGACTTGGTGGTTTGGCTGGTTATCGTCAAATATGGGATGACATAGATGATACGGTTCTTCTTCGTTTGCACCACATGGTGGAGTGCAAAACGCAAGGAGGCCAAAGTCTTTCCACCACCTGTAGGCACTGCCAACTTGTATATACCAGTAGGTCTGCTACTGGCACTCCTACACGTCTCCGATATTTCAAACCGTAACTGATTAATTGACGTCGTATTATCAAAATCACTGATATTTTTCTCAAAGCAATCGACCAGCCGACGCCAGTCAGGCTTACATGGAGCAAACTGTTGTTGGGAACCGAAATACCCGGCATCCAAGCGGTCTGCATCTATAAGCCGCGAAAAAATATATTTTACATACTGACCAAGCGCGAAATCGCAAGACGGTCGTTTGGCATACCCTGCGCGCCTCAGTGAATCCAGCAAAGCAACGCTTTCTGAAACACTTCGTCTGAAACGAGCGTCCGTGTCCAAATCAAGACGAGGCAGATTCTCCTTTACCTCTTGATAATGGTATTTCTCCTGCGATTTGTTCGTTTCGGACATCTTATCGAAAAATGACGAGTCGCCACTCGGTAATATGCAATCTGGGAGATCACCATGATGGCTGGCAATAACAAGTTCCAAAACCTCCTGAGTGAACCGCTCTATCAAATGAGAGGTCTGAATCTCAGAAATTGTAAAAGCCCCTTGATAAGCGTGAATTACCGTTCCTCGTTTAGCGTTATCGTCAAATAGATACTTCTGGAAATCACGCTTTGCTTTTCCGCCATCATGATGGATTCCGGCAGCCTCGGAAGTCTCAACGAATTCATCTTCAAATTCTCCCGCAATGTGCGCGGTGTTGTGCAGGTGATCGAACAAAGTCTGGACTGCCCCTGCGTCATTCTTCCGAGCATACAGCTGTGACATGGCCATCCTCCATTGTGGTGACTGATTCGCATCAATCGTTTAACGGACCAACTGAAAAGCATCATACTCTCCGTATATATCTGCATTACCGTGACCAGAATATCGACAATGGTGCAGCAGTATTCTGCTAAGTAGAACGTTCTTCTACGCAGAAAAAATGCTAGAGCCTTTCTGCACGCCGTCATTATTACTCACAGCGGACACCCTAGTGTCCGAATCTTCTCCATGCCCCATATACAAGATTGCCATCGTCTATTGGCGTGTGCGCTAGCGACTTTTCGCGATTGGATATCTACCCCACCCTCATCTTCGCAATCACCAGACTTGGAACTCTTTCTCTCATCGGGATAGAACAGAGTGAATATCACGACCGAAACCGCCATGCACACCACACGATAAAAGACATTGATTCCGCCTGCATACGTCCCATTCGCAACTGCAAAAGGTGAATTACTATCAGCGGCAACAATGCGACAAGCGAAAGCCTCGCAAACACCAAATATTCAAAGCAATCGGAGAAACTGCCGACGCACCCATCAATGCGCAGAGCCGCCACAGCACAATGCTGTCAATGAATGCTGAAATCACTGCGGGGAATGTCGCAAAACCGTATGGACCGCTGACGGTTCAATGGGTTAGTCTCACAATCAGAGCAGAGGCTTTCGAGAGGAACATAAATAAATATTGACTGTATATTGTTCATACTGCATTATGTCATCGCATCAGAAGTACTTCGATTCTGCACGTATGGAGAGTACACATTCGCCTACATGAGGAACTCAATTTTCGGCGTGTCATGCATGTATTTGTCCACTCTGAGAGTGAAGAACCGAATCATTTTCTCGAGTGCCGTGCGAAGGAAGCCTAGCAGGGCACACTGCACGCTTGAATATCATCAACCGTCCAATTCCCACACCACTTGCATTACACAGAAAGCGCCCTTCAACTTACAAGGGCGCTTTCCTCTTTCGCAAACTCTTCAGCCGATGAGCTAAGCCTTCGTGACGACCACGCTCAACTCCTGCGCGGCCTCGTCACTCTCGACTGCGACTTCCGTGGCCAGGGTCTCCCCTGCGATCAGTTCCTTGAACTGCTCGATCTTGCTCACATCAGCTGCGGGCACGTTAAGCTTCAAGGTGATGCGGTCCGCGATATCCAGTCCCGCATCCTTACGTGCGTCCTGCACCACGCGGATGGCATCGCGGGCGTAGCCTTCGGCCAGCAGGTCGTCGTTCAGCTCGGTGTCGAGAATCACGAAACCGCCGTAAGCCAACGAAGCCGAGACGGAATTGGCGGCCAACTCCGCGTCGCGCTCCTTGACGCTGTTATTGAGCTCATACTCCGACGACTCCAGAGCAATCTCACCCGACGGAGTCTCGACCAGCACCGTACCGGCACCGTCAACATGCCAGGCACCGGTCTTGGAAGCCTTGATGGCGAACTGCACCTGCTTGCCGAGACGCGGTCCTGCCGCACGGGCATTGACTCTCAGTTCGTGAACGATGTCCAAGCCCTGTTCGGAAGCGTTCTCGATTGTGGAGAACGCCACATCCTTAACGTTGAGTTCGGACTCCAGCAGCGCGGTATACGGCTCGATGGCTTCCACGTCTTCGACGATCACCGTGAGCTTGCTGAGCGGCTGGCGCACACGAATCTGTTCGGCCTTACGCAGCGACAGCGTTCCGGAAACGATTTCGCGCACCTGCTCCATGGCCGACACCAATGACGGGTCGTCACGCAAGACTTGTCCCAGCTCGGTTTCGGCACCGGTCTTGGCGTCCGTGGTGTACGGCCAATCCGCAAGATGCACGGATTCACCGCCGGTCAGACCACGCCAGATTTCCTCGGCTTCCATAGGCGCGAGCGAGGCAATGGTACGCATGAAGACCTCCAACACCGTGTAGAGGGTGTTGAATGCCTGCTCGTCTTCCTTCCAGAAACGGTCACGGGTATTGCGGATGTACCAGTTGGTCAGCACATCGATGAAGTCGCTCGCCGCTTCGCAGGCATCGGCAATCGCAAAGGCGTCAAGTGACTGCTGGGCCTTATCCACCAAGCGACGCGTCCTGGCCAGCAGATAGCGGTCCATCTCGGGCAGGCCGTCGATTTCTTCCGGTTTCAGGCATCGCGCATCGTAGCCCTTGCCATTGTTCGCGGCATTCGCATACAGCGTGAAGAAATAGTACGAACTCCACACCGGCAGCATCACCTGACGCACCGTGTTGCGGATGCCCTCCGCCGTGACGATCAGATTGCCGCCACGCAGAATCGGCGAACTCATCAGGAACCAGCGCATCGCATCGGAGCCATACTTGTCGAATACACCATTCACATCAGGATAGTTGCGCAGATGCTTGCTCATCTTCTGACCGTCGGAGCCGAGCACGATGCCGTGGCAGATGACGTTCTTGAAGGCGGGCTTATCGAACAGCGCGGTCGCCATCACATGCAGCAGATAGAACCAGCCGCGGGTCTGACCGATGTATTCCACGATGTAATCGCAGGGGAAGTGCTGTTCGAAGTATTCCTTGTTCTCGAAGGGATAATGGAACTGCGCGAAGGGCATCGAACCGGAATCGAACCAGCAGTCGAGCACATCGCTGATGCGGTGCATCTGGGACCTGCCGGTCGGATCATCGGGATTCGGCCGCGTGAGGTTGTCAATCCAGGGACGGTGCAGATTCACCTCACCCTTGTCGTCAACCGGATAGCTGCCGAAGTCGGCCTTCAGCTCATCCAGCGAGCCATAGACATCCACGCGCGGATACTTCGGGTCGTCGGACACCCACACCGGAATAGGCGAACCCCAGAAACGATTGCGGCTGATTGACCAGTCGCGGGCATTCGCCAGCCACTTGCCGAACTGTCCGTCCTTCACATTCTCGGGAATCCAGTTGATCTCCTGATTGTGGGCCAGCAGCCTGTCCTTGAACTTGGTCACGCTGACGAACCAGCTCGAAACGGGCTTGTATATCAGCGGTGAACCGCAACGCCAGCAATGCGGATAGCTGTGCACGTAGCTCTTCTCCTGGAAGAGGATGGCTTTGCGATCCGCAGGAATATCAGCCAGAGGACCGTCGCCGGCACGCAGATTGCGGATGATGGGCATATTCGCGTCAAAAGCCTGCATGCCTTCGTAATCCGGGCATTGCGAGGTGAACACCGCACCGTCATCGAGTACATCGACACTGCGGATGCCCTTGGCGTTCAACGTGTTCATATCGTCCTCGCCGTAGGGAGCCTGGTGAACCAAACCGGTTCCCTCCACGGTGTCGACGTAGTCGGCGGTGAAAATCTGGTAGGCATTCGCGCCTGGCATGCCGCCTTCGGCCAGCGACTTCTCGTCCGAGAAATACGGGAACACCGGCCAATAGCGCCAGCCTTCCATCTCGGCACCTTTGAGAGTACGGACAACCGTATAGTCCTCGCCCAGCTCCTTCGCGAAATCCTCGACGCGCGGTGAGGCGATATAGAATTTCTTGCCTGCATTCGGCCCGTTCACGGCTTCGACTTCGCTGTACTCGATGTCCGCACCGACGACGATGGCGAAGTTGGTCGGCACGGTCCAAGGCGTGGTGGTCCAGAAAACCGCATAGGCGTCGTCTTCGTCCTTCAGACGCACGGCCACGGAAACCGTGGTGTCCTGACGGTCCTGATACACGTCGGCATCCATGCGCAGCTCATGGTTGCTCAGAGGCGTCTGGTCCTTCCAGCAATACGGCAGCACACGATATCCCTGATAGGCCAGACCCTTGTCATACAACTGCTTGAACGCCCAGATGACGGACTCCATGTACGGCACGTTGAGGGTCTTGTACCCATGCTCGAAATCGACCCAGCGGGCCTGACGATGAACATAGTCCTTCCACTCCTCCGTGTACTTCAACACGGAGGTACGGCATGCGTCGTTGAACTTCGCTATGCCCATCTTTTCGATTTCATCGACGCTTTCGATGCCGAGCTCACGCTGCGCCTCAAGCTCTGCGGGCAGGCCGTGCGTATCCCAGCCGAAGACCCGGTTGACCTTGTGCCCCTTCATCGTCTGATAGCGGGGAATCACGTCCTTGGCATAACCGGTCAGCAAATGACCATAGTGAGGGAGCCCGTTGGCGAACGGGGGGCCGTCGAAGAACACGAACTCGTTATTGTAATGTTCGCCGGAATCATGCTCGTCAATGGACTTCTGGAAGGTATCATCCCTGTCCCAGTATTTGAGGGTGTCCACTTCCATCTGAGGGAAGTCGGGATTTGGCGTAACAGCCTGAGCTTTCGCATCCGTTGAAGCTTTCGGATACACATTGCTCTGATTCATACCCTGGGAAGCTGTGGTATCACTCACTGCAATCTCCTCGTTCGTCGCTTCTGTAACAACAGTCACTTGACGAGGACGATGCTCCGCACCTTGTGGTGCGATTCACCGCGGTACCACCCCGCTTGCCCCGTGAGATGCACATGTGCATGCGCCCGAAGCCGCTTGAGACAGGCTATCTCGGGCCCACCCGCCGGTTCTACTGGGAATCGGCCACAAGCCTGGGCTTGACCACCGACACCGTTCTTCCGAAGACTCCCCGCTGATAACGGATCATCGCCACAACGAAGCCAATCATAACACCCGGCTCCGCGCAGAGGATAACTGCACTAAAAGGACAGCTTTTCACCCAGAAATTCCACAAAAAGCTGTCCTTTTAGTGCAGTTATCTCTTCTTGCTGCTCGATTACTCCTGGAAAACGTCCGGATGGGCCGGGTCACCGGGAATTTCGGGCATGATGCCTTCGAGTCCGAGGAATTCCTGCCAGAATCCGAGGGGCTGGCCGTATGGGCCGGCATTGCGCCCCTGGGCCTGCAGGTTCGCCTTGGCCTCCAGCACATCCTCTTCCGTCAGTCCGTCGAAATAGGCTTGAAGCCGCTCGAAACGTCGTTTGTCATAGAACAGTTCTCCGATGATTTCGGTCAGCCGTTCCACACGTTCGATAGGCAGAGAATCCCAGTGCCGTAGTTCTATGAAGTTCTTCAAACGCACATCGTTGAAATGCGTGGACAGAATATGATTCATCTCGTATTCGTTGAGAGGACGGTCGGGATATATCTCGGAGGCGTTCTCATGCCATGCAATGACGTGAGGGTCGTCGACGGTGTCCCGCAATTCCGGCGTGTGCGTGAGGTCCGCGAACATCAAGGGTGTGCTCAGCACATCAACGGCATAATCCTCCCAACCGAAACGAGGATTGAACAGTCCGGGGGTCAGACCGGTTCGCTGCGGGTCCATCCAGTCCCACATGCGCTGCCTCAACAGCGGGAAGGGATTGATGTCGCCCTCGCAGTACGGTGAGTTGCGGAAGAACCAGGCCAGAATCGGCCCTATGGCGGAAGCGATACGCATTTTCGCGATGGCATCGCCTTCGTCGGTGAAATCTATGCTGACCTGTGTGGCCGAGGAACAGCGCATCATCATCGGCCCGCATTCGCCGATTCTGCCCAGATAGGCATTCATCGCCGTATACCGGCTTTTCGGATTCAAGGGCACATCGGCGAAAGATGAGACCGGCTGGTATCCGTATTCGACCAGCCGGAATCCCAATTCCTCGATGATGTCGTCAACTTCACGCCTGAACGCACGATAGACTGCGTTGATGTCGCGCGGGTCATGCAGAACATCCAAGGAGCACTCGAACTGACCGCCCGGTTCCAGGGAAATGGCCACACCCTTACGCGCCAGACCCACGAGATGCCCGTTCTCCCAGTATTCCTTATCGGCATCGTAGTACGGAGCCAAACGCTTCAACAGCGTTTCAATGCCATTGGGCTCAAAGTAGGTGACCGCCGTATCCGAACCGTTGTGCACCGGAAGATGCTCGATTTCGATACCGAAGCCGAAGGGACCGTCCGGCTTCGCACCACTCTCGAAGAGTTTGACCAGACTCTCCACATGCTTCGGGTTGGCCGTGGCGAGCATATGAGCGAAATTGACACGTGTGGTGTTCATGCTCCGATGGTATTGCACGCGTCGGATGCAGCGCGCAGATACCATGCAAATCACCTATACGAATAATCGATGACGAATTGCAGATTCGCGCGTCGGCATCGGATTCGCGACACTCACGCACAGCACCCGTCGGCAACGTCGTTCGTCTCGTGTTTCTTCGCTGCGGCGATCATGAGCTTGATTCTGTTGAGCTGATTCGCCTCGGAGGCACCGGGGTCGTAATCGATGGAGACGATGTTCGCTTCGGGATATTCCCTGCGTATCTTCCCGAACATGCCACGACCCGTCACATGGTTGGGCAGACATGCGAACGGCTGGGCGCAGATGATGTTTGGGGTTCCCGACTGCACCAGATCGACGATTTCGCCGGTGAGCAACCATCCCTCGCCCGCCTGCACGCCCAGGGATGTGACGGTACCCGCCTTTTGCCTGAGCTCGTTGATGGATACCGGCACATCGAATTTTCCGTGGCTTTGGCGTAGGGCTTTGAGCATCGGACGACGGTACTGTTCGGCGATGCGCAGGGCCATCCTCTTGGCCCATGTGTTGCCGCCGGTACCTAGATGTTCCTCGTTCCATTCGGCGTTGGATATGCCGTTGATCATGAAATCGCATATACCCGGCAGAACCGCTTCACAATCCTGAGCCTCAATCACATCGATCACATGGTTGTTGGCATCGGGGTGGTATTTGACCAGAATCTCACCGACCACACCGACTCTCGGCTTCCGTGGGATATTCTTCAACGGCATGCCGTCGAAGGCTTCGACCATGCGTCGCATCAAGGTGGAGTAGTGCATCCTCCCGAATCCGTATGTCTTCTTCGCTGTTTGCGAATGCCCGTGGTGTTCGAGACTTTCCCGGATGATGGTGTTCCATCGGCCGTAGAGCTGGTTCGCAGAACCTTCCTCCAGCTCGTAAGGCCGCACACGCAACAGGCATTCCATCAAGGCATCACCCAGATAGAAGGCCTTGACGGCGCGATGCAGCAACGCCGGTGTCGCCTTCAGACCGGGATTCGCATTCAGCCCCTTCACGCTGAGCGTGATGATCGGCACATATCCGAATCCGGCGTCCTCCATCGCCTTGCGCAGCAAACCGAAATAATTCGTCGCCCTGCACATGCCTCCGGTCTGAGTGACGATCACCGCACATTTGTGTGGATCGTAGCGTCCGGTAAGGAAGGCGTTGACCAGTTGCCCGACGACGATGATCGCGGGGAAGCAGGCGTCGTTGTTGACGAACTTGGTACCGGTATTGATGTCGTCCTGAGTTGCTTTTTCCAACAGTCTGAAGTCGTAACCGCCGCTGCGGAACACCGATTCCAACAGGGAGAAATGCACCGGTGACATCTGGGGCGCAAGAACCGTATAACTATGCCCCATCTCCTTGCTGAAGGGACGGAGTCTGGCATATCTGGCCAATGCCGACTGTTTGCGCTTCGACGCGGGATCACCTTCGACAGTCTCCGAAGATTGCAACGCCTTTGCCAAGGATTGTGCCGGGAGGCCTTCGCGTTTGAGTGCGGCCTCCTCGCCGGACCGCACGCGCTGTGCCGCTCGGTCGCGTTCCTCCATAGCGGCTTTCAACGAGCGGAGTCTGATCTTCGCGGCTCCAAGATTCGATACCTCGTCGATTTTGAGCTGAGTGTAGACATCGTTCTTGTCGGCGAGAATCTCCTGCACCTGGTCCGTGGTGATCGCGTCGATGCCGCAACCGAAGCTGACCATCTGCACCAGCTGCAGATTCTCATACCCTCCGACGAAACGCGCCGCTTCGTACAGACGCGAGTGATACGCCCACTGGTTCTCGACGCGCAACGGCAGGCGCTGATGCCCTTCGAAGGCCGGAACGGTTTTACGAAAACCATCGGCGTTCCTATTCGATTCGATTGCTCGCTGACCCTTGTCATCCACGAAGGCGCTGAAATCCGGCATACGTTTCGGATTCAGCTCGCATATCGAATCCTCGGAGAGCACCGCCATACCCAATGAGCAGATGGTTTCGGGAATGCCGTGATTGATTTCGGGGTCGATATGATAAGGACGCCCTGCAAGAACGACACCTCGAGTATGGTGTTCGCGCATGTAGGCCAAAGCCCGCAGCCCTTCCTGGCGGATGTCGTTCTTGAACACGGCGTCCTCACGATAGGCAGCCGCAACGGCAATACGAGCCTCCTCTTCACTCACCTCTGCCCAGGAGAAGATGTCGATTATCCGCTCGACAAGTTTTTTCCGGTCGGAAAGATTGATGTACGGCCTGAGAAAGCGGATGCCGGGCTGTTGCAAATCGGTCAGATTCGCCTCGATCACCACCGGATAGTGTGCCACCACCGGGCAGTTGTATTTATTGTCGGTGTCGGGGGCAAGCTCCTGTTCGTAGGTCACGCATGGGTAGAAAATCGTACTGATGCCCTTGTCGAGCAGCGATTCGATATGACCGTGCACCAGTTTTGCCGGATAGCAGATGTTCTCCGAGGCAATGGAATCCATGCCGCGTTCAAACACCTGATGGTTCGAGCGCCCCGAAATCATCACTCTGAATCCGAGCGAAGTGAGCAGAGTGAACCAGAAGGGATAATCCTCATACATATTCAGGGCTCGTGGGATGCCGATATCTCCACGCGTCGCCTTTGCAGGCGTCAAGCGACGATAGGCGAATGCGCGCTTGTATTTGAAATCGTAGAGATTCGGCCTGTCCGAACGCTGCTTGTTTCTGTCACCTCCGCGTTCACAGCGGTTGCCGGTCACGAAACGCGAACCGTCCTGGAACTCCGTGACCGTCAGTTTGCAGTGGTTCTGGCATAGATTGCAGACGTCATGGGTGGTGTCCATCGACAGACCATCAAGGTCGCTCCCCATCAGCATGGAACTGCGCATTGGCCGCCGGAGTGCAGGGTCTTTACCAGCGCCGTTTTCATCGAGACTGTCTTCATCTACACAGTCTTCATCCACACCGTTTTCATCTACACAGTCCTCATCTACACAGTGGATACGCGCCGTAAGCGCCGCGCCGTACGCTCCCATAAGACCTGCGATATTCGGTCTGGTGACCTCGCGTCCGGTAAGCAACTCGAAGGCTCTGAGCACGGCATCATTGAGGAAGGTTCCTCCTTGCACCACCACGGTGGAACCCAGGGATTGCGGATCGCGCAGTTTGATGACCTTGTACAGGGCGTTGCGCACGACCGAATAACACAGACCGGCTGCGATATCCTCCGGAGTCGCCCCTTCCTTCTGCGCCTGCTTGACGGAGGAATTCATGAACACCGTGCACCGTGATCCCAGATCCACCGGGGCTTTCGAGGCGAGTGCCTGCTTGGTGAATTCCTGGATGCTGATGCCCAGGGATTGCGCGAAAGTCTGCAGGAAAGACCCGCATCCTGAGGAACATGCTTCGTTCACGCATATGGAGTCGATAACACCCGAGGTCACCGACATGTATTTCATATCCTGCCCGCCGATGTCGATTACCGAGGTCACTCCCGGGCTGATCTCCTCTGCGGCCCTGTAGTGTGCCATGGTTTCCACCACGCCTTCGTCCACATGCAGGCCTGCGGTGATGAGCCCTTCGCCGTAACCTGTCGCGCAGGCTCTGGCGATGGTGCAGTCCGCCGGGAGCACCTGCTGAATGCTGCGGACGATGTCGGCGGCTGCCAGCAGGGGATTCTCCTGATGCGTGGCATATGTGGACCAGACGATGGTTTTGTCGTCATCCACCAGAGTCGCCTTGATGGTGGTGCTCCCGGCATCGATACCGAGGAACAAAGGCCCGTGCGCCTGCGAGATATCGCCGACCGGAATGCTGGACTGTGCATGCCGCCTGGTGAACGCTTCGCGCTCCTCTTCGTCAGCGAAGAACGGACGTAGGGTCCTCGCCTGCGATGGCAAGGATTCGAGCATATGCAGCGCTGCGATGATGCCACGTAGCGAGTGCATGTCTTCCAGCGCGAACGGGGTCTGCCCGTGCTCATCCGCCGACGGATTGTCAGGGTTCTTGGACATCAGCGCCGCCCCATAGGCGACGAAAAGATGCGCATCCTTCGGCACGATGTATCGCTGAGCCTTGCCGTCGAGCAGCGCGGCGAAGGCGTTGCGAAGCTCCGGCATGAAGAACAACGGCCCTCCGAGGAACACGACGTTGCCCTGTATCGGTCTGCCGCATGCAAGACCGGATATCGTCTGCGTGGCGACCGCAGAAAAAATGGATGCCGCGAGATCCGGCTTTGCCGCACCGTCATTGATCAGTGGTTGAAGATCGGATTTGGCGAACACCCCGCATCTGGAGGCAATCGGATAAATGGTCTTGTGCTGTGAGGCGAGCTCGTTCAGTCCTTGCGCATCCACATTGAGCAGCGTCGCCATCTGATCGATGAAGGCACCGGTCCCCCCGGCGCATGAACCGTTCATCCGTTGCTCGGGAGTGGGTTTGAGGTAGGTGATTTTGGCATCTTCTCCACCGAGCTCGATGATGACATCCGCTTCGGGATTCGTGGTGTTGATGGCTTCGGTTTCGGCGATCACCTCCTGTGCGAATTCGACTCCGAGCTGATTCGCCAGACCGAGACCACCTGATCCGGTGATGACCACACGAACAGGATGCTCGTCCTCTCCTATGCGGGACATCTCGTGAAGGATGTCACTGAGCAATTCGGCGACGCAACGTCGGACATTGGCGTGGTGTCTGCGGTAGTCAGTGAACAGCGCGTCCTGCAAACTATTCGAGTCACCGAGCACCACGGCCTTGACGGTCGTGGACCCCACGTCCAGACCGATGCGCAGGGGGCGGAGCCCCGGGTTTTCATCGGCACCGGCTTTCACCTCTATATCCTCATCAGCCATATGCTCCCCCTCTCACCAACCTCCACAACGCGTGCGTTCACATGTTTCACCGGATGCAACAGGCACATCGCAGCTCGCACGGTGTTCACACGCATGCATGGTGTTGACACACCCTCTACCGTAGTGAATGCTAGCCCCAAAATTCCGTATCCACACATATGTTTGGGGTCCTGGTTCGCAATAACAAGAACGAATCCCTTGCCGGAGTAGGTTTCCCTAGGATAAACATCTGTATAGAATATTTTACATGTGTTTATGTCCGTGTGGTGTCGGAAAGTGGAGACCATGAGCGAAACGCTTTTCCCAACATCGTCACAGCCCGGATACCGTTCATCAGGATCGGGCCGGGAACTTGGCGGCGACGTCAATCCAACTGCTCCGGCAGAAATACCACGGCTAGCACGAGACACCACAGCAGAACAACCATGGCCCGTAAGCGTATTGAGCCAGAAATTCCATGACGCGGTCTCGAAATGGCCGGGCGCTTGGATCGAAGGCCAGATCGTCGAAATCAACACCAGACGCAGCGGATCGGCCTACCTGACGGTCAGAGACAACTTCGAGGACATCTCCATATCGGTGATGGGCTTCAGACAGTTCGCCGTCATGGCACGCGATTTCCATCAGGGCGACCGCGTGGTCATCCACGGACATCCCGACCTCTGGGTCAAGCAGACACGACTGAGTTTCATGGCGGACGATATCCGCCGCGTAGGCACAGGCGACCTGAAACAGCAGATCGAGGAACTCCGCAAGAAGCTCAAAGGCGAAGGGCTCTTCGACCTTGAACGCAAAGTACCCTTGCCCGAATTCCCGACGAGAATCGGCCTGGTGTGCGCACCACAGGCACGAGCCGAGGGCGACGTCATCACCAACGCCCGCCTGAGGTGGCCGACCATCGAATTCACGGTCGTTCACGCACACGTCCAAGGACCGCAATGCCCTCCCGATGTGATCGCGGCAATCCAGCGCCTCGACACAGACCCCACTGTAGATGTCATCATCGTCGCCCGCGGAGGAGGCAGTTTCGAGGACCTGCTCGGATTTTCCGATGAAGGCCTTGTGCGGGCAGCCGCGTCATGCCAGACACCATTGGTATCCGCCGTCGGGCACGAGGACGATTGGACGCTCATCGATCTCGCCGCCGACCTGCGTGCATCCACTCCCACGGATGCCGCGAAACGCGCCGTTCCAGACGTCAACGAACAGCTCCAGCTAGTTGCGGAAGGACGTCGTCGCATTCGCGACCGCATCACCAACATGGTCGGCAACGAGTCACGGCTCATCGAAGGCTACGCAAACCGGCCAAGCCTCACCCAACCGCTGTTGATGCTGGAGCGACCGCAACGTCTGGTCGACGAGGCAGGGCAGCGACTTGACATCGCTTTGCGGCGCATCGTGGACGACGCTGGACTGACCGTCGAAAAGCTTCATGCCTCACTCACCGCGCTCAGCCCGCAATCCACGCTGAACCGCGGCTATGCAGTCGTTCAGGCTTCGGACGGGCACGTCGTGGATGACTCGAGCAGTGTGCACGAAGGAGACGGACTGACCATCACGCTCAGGCACGGAACGGTCGTCGCAACCGCCGAATCAGCCGTGGAAGAGACAACGCCAGCAAGGCAAGGGCAGTAATTCAGCACAATACGAGTGCTGCAACAAGGAAAGACATCGAGGGACGGAATCATGACCGATAATGAAACAATGAACAAGGAAACATCGGACAAGACAGCTGCAGATAACACAGCGGTAGACGGCACAGAGGTAGACGGCACAGCGCAACCAGCCATCGCCAGCAGTCTCAGCGACAAGGAACGCGAAGCCATCGCGAAACTGCCGTATGAACAGGCCCGCGACCAGCTCATCCAGGCCGTTCAAGCGCTCGAAGCCGGAGGCCTCGATCTCGATGCCTCCATGCGCCAATGGGAAATCGGAGAGGCCCTCTCCAAACGCGCCCAGGAACTACTGGACCAGGTTCGCGCCAAACTGGACGGTGCCCAGGCCGCACAATCCAGCGCCGGAGCCAGTGCGGGTACTCAGTCCAATTTGGAATAAATTGGACTGAGTACCCTTCGCGCCCGCAAGGGCGCTCACCTCGCCTGACTTCCGGGAAGGTTGCGTTGCGTATTACGACGTGTGGCAAGCGCTACGCGATTCTTCGCGCCCTTTGCGGGCGCTCACTTCGCCTGCAACGTATAACATGACGGTTTCGCCTGAACCTCGCTGATTAATCGCTTTCAGCGATTCTTCGCGCCCTTTGCGGGCGCTCACTTCGCCTACACACAGCCCACTGGGCTGTGTGCTTAACGGCTCAGCCATCCAAATTTCATCGGAAAACCGTCCTTATGATGCAGTTATTCTCGCATGGTCCGAATGTTTATAGATTTTCGGCTTGAATCATGGCCTGCTGGATTTGAGATGCGGTGATATCAGGCAGAGCGCGACTGAATGACGACCGAGGACCTGCTGCGAATCGGGCGACAGTCCGGAAATTCTCGGGTGAAGCCTCCAGTCGCATGTCGGCGAAGGAACGCGGCAATCCCACAGAGCCGTAGAAAGGCAGCAGGCGTCGGGCCTCTTCCTCTTGCCCTTCTGCAAGAAGTTGCACGATGATGCCGTAGGCGACCTTCGCACCATGCACGATGGCCGTCGATTCGGGAAGCAGCGTCAGAGCATCATGCATCGCATGGGCTCCGGAAGCCCTTGCCCGCACTCCCCCGAAGCCTCCGACCGTTCCGCCAAGTCCGATGATGGTATCCACCACCCTGAGCGCATGTTCGTCGATACGACCAGCTCTGAATGACGCGAGCGCAGGGACACTGTCCTCCAGCAGGATGTCACGTATCAGACCGGCGGAGCCTTGGGCCAGACGGTCGAAGGCACCCAGCGAAGCGCTCCGAGCAAACACCGGTGCGGATTCATACCATTTGGCCAGGGTGTCCCCTATACCGCCGATGAGATACTCGATGGGTCCGGCGGACACCAGTTCTGCATCGACGAGCACCAGATCACTGTTATGCGCATGCATCGGCGCATCCACATATCGGTGTTGCTCGTCATAGTTGACGGAAAGCGCCGAATATGCGGCACAGGTTGCGGCAAGGGTCGGCACCATCACGCAAGGTACAGCAAGGATGTCCGCGATGTTCTTGACCGTGTCCGAGAGTTTCCCACCGCCGATGCCGACAATCGCCCCGGCATCGGCGGCCTGTGTGGCCAGCTCTTCCGCATTGCGCAGGGTTGCGCTGCCGTCGTAATACCAGACGGGCGCGGGAAATCGCGCCAGCCCGGTGTGCCGCAGATACGCGGACGAGGACCGTCGACCGGTGACGATCACCGGATTGCGGTATGCCTGCAGATACTCTCCCAGTCGTCCGGAGATACCTGGCTCACTGACATAGCGGTCAGGTCCGCTACGAATATCACTGTCATGTGCCGTACTCATCGAATTCGTCGTATGCCCTTCATTGTCAAACCCCCGTCACTCATACCCCTCATTGCAGGTAGCCCTCACCCGCAGCTTTTCGCATGGCGTTTCAAACCGGCCGCAAACGAACATCACCAATATGGCACCGGACTCCGGTCGAACTCAAAGTTCAAGTGCTCGGATACGCCGCACGCATTCCTCGAGTCGAAGCTCGTCATCCAACAGGCTGAAACGCACGAAGTCCTCTCCAGCTGCTCCGAAGCAATCGCCCGGCATCACCGCCACTCGGGCGTCATCCAGCAGCAGCTCGGCAAAATCGGCGCCACGCATCCCGTGCGGAGCCTTTGCCCATACGAATAACGCGCCATCGGTATGGAACACCTCGATACCGGCCCCCTCCAGCCCCTTGCTGAGTATGCTGCGTCGTTTGGCATATCGGGCCGAGAGACCTTCGACCGAAGACTGGTCGCTGAGCAATGCCGCGGCTCCGGCATCCTGGACGGCGCCTGTCGGGCTGGAACACATCTGGTGGTGATACTCGCGGATATAGCGCATCAGCCAGGAAGGACCAGCGATAAAGCCCAAGCGCCAACCTGCCATGCCATACATCTTCGACAGACTCACCGCCTCCACCGCCACATCCTGCGAACCCGCATACGACAACAATCCGGCCGGACCGCGTGCAGTGGACCCCGAAGGCGTTTCCCCCAACGACGCATAGGCGAAATCGTTCGCAAGCAGAAAACCGTGACGGTGCGCCAAATCAATCGCCTGTCTGAACAGCTGCTCCGAGGCCACGGCACCCGTCGGATTATTCGGGTAATTCAGCAGCAGCAGTTTGGTGCGCGACCATTGTTCGTCGCTGACCGTCTCGAAATCCGGGAGAAATCCCTGCTCTCGCGTGCAGGGAATGGCCAGCAATTCAGCGCCTGCCGCCTGGGCGAGCGCCGCATAGGGCGGATAGTACGGATCGACGACAGCCAGGACATCGCCCGGCTCGAGCACCGTCTGAGTCAATGCGGTCAGAGCCACGCCCGCCCCGCAGGTCGCCAGCAACTGACTGTTCCAGTCGAGTTCCACCCCCTGCTCACGGCGATACCATTCCTGCGCCGCCTGAAGCAGCGCAGGTTTACCGTCGAATTGCGAGTAGCGGTGGTTTTCGATTCGTTCCAGTGCCTGCTGACCCGCCTCGACGATGAACTCCGGCGTAGGCAGGTCAGGGTTGGCCTTGCTCAGGTCAATGACATCGATTCCGCGTGCCTTCGCATCGTCCACACGGGCATCCATCACAGAGAACACGTTGTTCGGCAAGAATCGCACATTGTGTGCAACCATCGACGAAACGTGCGCGTCCGATGCCCACCAAGATTCCGGATTATCAGCCGCACCACTTTCTGACCCGTCACCAGACAGCTCACGAGTACGCTGGGCGGTCTTCTGCTCACTCATAGATGGCCTGCTGCGCCGGGGCCTTCTCCCCCGCGGCGACATCGAAAGGAAGGTGGTTGCGCTTGGATGGAATCGGGCAGGTGCAGTAGACGGAAAAGGCGCACGGATAATTGAAGGCGTAATTGAAATCTATCGTGTCAAGGCCATCCAAGCTCAATGCATCCAGTTGTAGCACCCGACCGATGCCATAGGTCTCCTTCCCCGTGGTGCCATCGGAGAAGAAGATGCTGGCATGACCGAAGACGTTCGACACCACCAGAGAGTACCTCTCCCCCTGATAATCGAAGTCCACGAAACCCAGCACCGGATATGACTGCAGCACGGTCTTGACGACCGAATCATGAATATCCAGCTCCTCGTCCTTCGCCCTGCGGAACGTGGCGGGAATGCTCCACTCTCTGCCTATCGGGAAATGCTCGATGCCTTGGAACTGCTGTCGACTTGGAGCCTGCGGGTCTTTGACGCGTATCCAGAAACGATGCAGCTCCTGTCTCAGCAGGTCGGTCTGCGAGTTGACTTCGACGCGCAGATCTCCCACCTGCAGATAGCCGAGCGCC
The DNA here is from genome assembly GCF_000738005.1 of Bifidobacterium crudilactis. Classification (NCBI taxonomy): domain Bacteria; kingdom Bacillati; phylum Actinomycetota; class Actinomycetes; order Bifidobacteriales; family Bifidobacteriaceae; genus Bifidobacterium; species Bifidobacterium crudilactis. The sequence goes on from NZ_JHAL01000002.1 coordinate 1,361,967, forward strand.
TGTTCGCCGAATGCCGTGGGCACGAAGGCCAGCGCTTGAGAGACTTCGCTTCCTGCGTTGCTCACAGACAACGATGCGTCGGCATCCGGAACATAGGTCAATACATCATTCCGAGCGTTCCACGAGCCGGGTACGCCTTCGATCGTGGCCGATTCCCCATTGGCTATCCATGTAATGGACACCGGAGCGAGATAACCGTGCGGCGCCTTGAGTTCTTCCAATCGTTGCGCCCGCCAGATGTGCCATTGCTGGACATACGGGTCGACGGTGACGGCATCCCGGACTGTACTGCTCATATTGTTTCCTGACTTTCTGTGCGATGCTGCTGAATATCGAAGATGGTGCCGGCCTGCTGCCGATGCCTTCGCTCAGTCGAAGAAGGGGATGTTGTGGTTCTTCTTGATCTGCGTGGCCACCGCATCGGTGTGATATGCCGCCACGACCTTCTTGTAGGTCTCGTTGTCCTTCTGGCTGGTATTGGCCACGATCACGTTCACATAGGGCTTGAAGCTGGTGCTGTCGGCGTCTATCTTCGGCGCGTAGATCGCATCGTCAGGGCTTTTCCCCGCATCGATGATGAAGTTGGTGTTGGTGATTCCACCCGCATAGTCCGGCAGAAGATTGATGATGGAGGCAGCGTCGTTGGGGACGATGTCGATGCCGCTCGGGTTTCCGGCGATGTCGTCGACCGTCGGATTGGCCGCCGAACTGTCTTTGAGGGTAATCAGACCTGCGGAGTCCAGTACTTTCAGTGCCCTGCCGAGATTCGTCGCATTGTTCGGAATCGCGACCTTGTCCCCAGACTTGAATTCGCTGACATTCTTGTATTTGTCCGAGTAGAGGTTGAACGGGGATATGTAGCTGTCCCCTATCACGGTGAACTTGTAGCCCTTGTCCTTGATTTCCTGGTTCAGGAAGGCGTAGTGCTGGAATGCGGTGATGTCGAGCTCGTTGTTGGATAGCGCCTGATTGGTGTATATGCCGTCCTGGAAGGTCTTGTATTCGAGTTTGATATTCGCGTTGTCCTTGTCGAGCTGGGCTTGGACGGCTTTCCAGACGTTGTCGTCGGAGTTGCCGACCAGACCTACCTTCACCACCGTTTCACCGGCTGACTGGGCGTTCTGCCTGATGACGAAGCCAGCGATGACGACGATGACGACCGCAATCGCCGCCAGTAGGATGATGAGGGTTCGCTTGGCCTTCGCCCTGTTTGTTGTTGCCATGGTTCTTACTCTTTCTCTTCATTGCATATTGCGTATTGCGTATTGGGATGTTCGGTTGGGAAAATACGGTTCGGAAGATCCGGTTGGGAAGTTCGATTTGGGACGCAGCATCGCGAACGATGCAGGCCGTTAGGGAACGCTACGCGCCGATATCATGCAGCGCCCCGTCACAATCAGTGTTCGGTGATCTCCACCAGCAGCCTGCCGATGAATTCGATCAGTCCGATCAGCAACACCAGCACGATGATGGTCGCATAGGTGGCATCCGGCATGAATCGCTGATACCCGTAGCGGATGGCGAAATCACCCAGCCCTCCGCCTCCGACGATGCCGACGATGGCGGTCAGACCTATCAGACTGACAAGAGTGATGATGGTGACCCTGATGATCGAAGGAATCGCCTCACGAAGATAGATGCGGAATATGATCTCCCCGTTGCCCATGCCCATCGCCTCCGCTGCTTCGATGAAGCCTGGGTCCAGACCAGCCAGCGACGATTCGATCTGCCTGGTGAAGAAAGGCGTGATACCGACGATCAGGGGGAAAATCGCACCCTTGGTGCCGATGGCGGTACCCACCAGTGCCCTCGTCACCGAAACCAGGGCGGCGGCCAGGATGATGAAGGGTATCGAACGAAAGAGGTTGATGATCTTGTCGATGATGTTGAAAACGATGGGATTGGGGGCAAGACCTCCCGTTTTGGTGACGGTCAGCACCACCGCCAGGAATGTGGCCAGCACGAAAGAGGCCAAGCCCGAAATGCCGACCATGATGAGCGTTTGCACGAAACTGTCGAAGAATTCCGGGAATCGCGCCACGACATTGGGAAACCACAACTGCAAAATATCAGGCATGCTTAAGCACCTCAATTCCTATATGACGGTTGCGCAGATAGTCGATGGCACCCGCGATGTTGGATTCGCCGCCCTTGAGAACCACCACAAGGCCACCGAGAGGGGCGTTCTCAATGAGGTCGATATCTCCGAAGATGATGTTGGCATCGATATCGAAGTCGCGCGAGATTCTGGATATCAGGGCTTCGGAGGCCTCTTTCGACACATACTGCATGCGCAGCAGCACCTCCCCATCGTCCAGAGCGACGAGCGGCGAATCACTCTCGAGCAGGTCATGAATCTTGTCGAGATTCGAGGTCGTGGCCACGAAGGACCTGGTCAACTCGGCCTGAGGGTTGACGAAAATATCGAACACCTTGCCTTCCTCGACTATCGAACCCTGATCGATCACCGCAACCTTGTTGCATATCTGCTTGATGACGGCCATCTGATGCGTGATGATGACGATGGTCAGTCCCAGGGTGTCGTGCAGATTCCGCAGCAGCGCGAGGATGGACTTGGTGGTGTTCGGATCAAGCGCGCTGGTGGCCTCATCGCTGAGCAGGATGCTTGGCCGATTCACCAGTGCACGGGCGATGGCCACGCGCTGCTTCTGCCCGCCGGACAGCTCGCTCGGATAGTCGTCGGCCTTATCGGTCAATCCCACCAGCTCAAGCAGTTCAGCGACCCGCGCTTTTCGAGCGGCCTTGTCAGCGGGGTCACGAAAGGCGAGCTCGACGTTCCCTGCGACGGTTCGTGACGGCATGAGGTTGAAGGACTGGAAAATCATCCCGACACCACGCCTGAGCAGACGCAGATTCTTTCGCGACAAACTGCCGACTTCCTGACCGTGAACGCTGAGAGAGCCCTCGTTGTATCGTTCAAGCCCGTTGATGCACCTCACCAGCGTGCTTTTGCCGGCACCCGAAAGACCGATGATGCCGTAGATATCGCCATCCTCTATGGAGAGATTCACATCGTGCAGCGCCGTGGTATCGACGTCATCGCCGTGGTATCGCTTGGTGAGTTGTTTCACCGCTATGGCCTGTGCCATGCCGACCCCTTCCTGGTATATCCCCTGTTCACAGCGCGAGCTCCAGTACCGCGAGCACATCCGCTTTGTTCAACGGCGAATAGTTGCCGACCGTCTGCGTATCCCCGTGGGTAAGCTCCTCCGCGATATCCTCGAAATCCTCATCGGTGATGTCGAGGTCGCGGAGCCTGGTGGCCAGGTCCAATTCGCTGAAATACGCTTCCAGCCTGTCCGCCAGCAGATTCGCCGCATGTTCGGGTGTCAGATCGTAGGGGTCCGCGCCCAGGGTCCTGACGGCAAGTTGCGCATAACGTTCAGGTTGCCTCCCGGCTACGTACCGGATGATTGAGGGCAATATCGCGGCGATGCCTTCGCCATGAATCAGATCGAAGCGACCGCCCAGGGCATGTTCCAGGCGATGCGTCGTCCAGTCGTTCGTGGAACCGGTCGCCAGGAAACAATGATTGAACATCGTGGCGGAAAGCCAGTGCAGTTCCGTCCGGGTCTTGATATCGGCGGGATCGTGTGCAAAACGTTCGCCCTGGGTCAGCGCGGCTATGAATCCCCCCTCCAGCAGACGGTCGGCGGCTTCCAGATGGTCTTCGGCGGTGAAATACGGTTCGAGAAATCCCACGGCCAGATCGGCAACCGCCGCCGCCTGATAGTGGTATGGTGCGGTTCGCGAGTACTCCGGGTTGACTATGGCGAATTTCGGGATGACGACGCGTGTTTCCAGGGCGCGCTTGTCCTGCCCCTGTTGCAGGACCGCGCAATCGGAAAGCTCCGACCCGCTACCCGGTATGGTCGAAATCACACCGACAGGCAGCGTGGTTTCCGGAAGGGCGCTGCCGTCGAACAGCTCCCAGACATCGCCGTGATAGGGCACGCCCACGCCGACCGCCTTGGCCGTGTCGAAGGCGCTTGCACCGCCTGCCGCAAGCACGAAATCCACTTGATGCTCTCGTGCACGTTCAATCAGCGAACGGACCAGGTCTATGCGGGGATTGGGCTCCACATCACCGTTCTCTATGAGATGGGCATGCACGGATGCGGCGGCGGCCTGCACGACGTCATGGATGCCGAGGTCGAAGACGTAATCACCGCTGTATATCAGCAGAATCGAAGTGGCATGGCGCTCTTTGAGCAATCGTTCGAGCTGCCGTTCGGCACCGACGCCGAATACCAATTCGCTCGGTGAATAGTAGGTGAAAGTCATGTGGGTATCCTTGCATTCCGCTGGATTTCTGTGTTGGTCGCCCAGTGTATTGACCACGAGACACCGCCAGCAAGGCGGAAGCTATACCCATAATTGATAGGCGATTATCACTGCCATTGTCGAGTGCGTGGGCGGCTTCCTCTGTCTAAGCTCCGTCATCCAAATTCAAGACCTGGAGTCTCAGAATATGGAATCGTCAGATGTCTGGAATGGATGCCTGATTTACCGTGCTCCATCCGGAGAATCACAAACACCCATGACCAAGGTAACGAATTCGGCGCAATCTTCGAAGACGTGTGCAACACATGCTGTTCACATCGAAACGAAGCAAGTCGGGAATCATCTCACCGGCCACATTCCAACAGCAATTCAGGAAAGCACGACACCATATAGGCAGAGACGACATCGTTTTCCATTCCCTCCGAGCAACACACGCTACAAAACTCATCCTTAACGGCGGCACACTTCGCGAGGTCATGAACAGCCTTGGCCATAACTCTGTGACAGTGGCGGTCAAACATTACCAGCGCGTTGTCCCCGATCATCAGAAACGCGTAGCCAATCTGCTCGCCTTCGAGTACATCCCATCAATGGGCGACCCGGAACTCCTGAAAACAGTGGTACGCGAAACCGAAGAAGAAATACTCAAAATGCAAGACTTCGTCGATGGATTACACGAACATCTAGCGACAATCGAAAACACACGCCATTAGACGCACGGCATATTATTGCGAGACACACACGAATACAATTAGATAGCTGTGCATGAAATCTCTCGAAAACGCTGGAGGATACTCAGATTCGGGTTCCTCCGCAAATGCTTAGCGAAGTCAGAACACGCTCTACTCAACATGCAACTGTTGCACAGCTTGAAAAATCGGAATCAAGGAATCGTAACGCTCATCCAAATTCTGAGTAGTTGCTCTCCTGATAATTGGAGACGCGGGATTGGCATTATCTTGTGAATTTTTTCCAGTAAATATCTTATTCATGATCATACCAATGGAATAAATTTCATTCACTAAACTGTAATCCTTATATGCACTTAGAGCAGGATCGAGCAATGACCCTTTCATGGATTCCATTGTTCTGGTTAAGTTCAAATCACTGTTTTTAACCAATCCAAAATCACTGATCTTTATCTGTCGAACCCCGTCCCCAAACTCCTTTATCAGCACATTGGTATAACTGAGATCTCTGTGTAATAAGTGTTTTGAATGTATGTAATGCAGTGCACGAAGGAACTGAAGAACCAGTTTTTTCCGGTCATTGAACTTGAGTTGCGCATTTTTTCTGCGCATGAAATCGGAGAGTGTCTGAGGAATGAATTCCATGAGATATTCATTCCGAGCCTCGTAATACCTGTAGACGCTGGTAATAAATGGCGAATCTAGCGCTCTCATAGTCTTATACTCGTTTTTGAATCTCACAAGGTCCTCTTCAGAAATATCCGGCTTCGCTCTCTTCAATGCAAATGGCATCGCGTCGCCTTCGAATCGAACCTCGAATACTGTTGCGTATGCACCCGCACCAATGTTGTCAAGGTGCATATCCTCACGCTTCAGCAGATCGAAATCTTGAGAATCACCGATTCCATCTACATAAAATGCCATGCTCGATTCCAGAATCAGAGCATTCAACCGTGGAGTTTCATTCGGAATCTCGCTACCACCGCTAGATTCAAGAAATTGCAAATACGAACTGAGTTGAGCACGCAATGTTGCAGGTTGAGAACGGAGTGTCAGAGCAGAGGCACCCAGTGCTTCAGAAAAGTCGTTCAAGATTGTGATAGTGCGAATCATCTGGCGACTGTCATCGGCCCAATAATGGGCACCAATTCGTGAGTTAAATCCCTCAGTGAGCAGCGACAACGTTGCCTGACAAGTTGCCAGCAGTTCTGAAACGGGGAGCTGGTCAGGGAAAGAGCCAAGTATATTTGATACCAATATCGCTGATGAACCTTGCCCATCATCGCGCTCCAGTAGCACGGATCGAGCCTGTTCAAGGTAGTACTTTGCTGCCGAAGCTGGTGAAATCATGACCTTCCGATTCTTAAAACCCTACATGCTAGTCAATACACTAGTCCTTCGTCTTATTGATCAAGCGCAATACAATGTCAGAACAGATGGTTCGTCATATTCAATATTTCTTAAAGAGACAAAATCCAATAACCTTTCAGACCTCCAGCTATCTGCGCTCACCACGAGGTTGAGATGCGCAAGGAATTTGTCTGCTGTCATCGAACTTAGCTAATGCCCGCTCATCCAAGATTTTCGATAATTAAGAGCGCGTGTTACGCACATTGGTACTGCGCCGTTTGATCACGGAGATGGTACCCATACCAATGTCGTCCACTTCATAACTTTGAGATATTTATGTCGTATGGCTCAATCTCTTTGCGAGCCAGCACTTGACACGCAAAAGCACATCGTAAAATATGTCCCGGTCGAATCCTTGATTGGACCGTTCAGCCAGATCAATGGGTTCGCGGTGGTGGTTGACTTTGTTGCCATAGTTGTTATTGATGATTGCTACACGCGTCGTAGTTGTGGGAAGCGTGATTCCCACAACTCACGAACACATGGGTCCAAGTTCAGAGCGGGCCAAGTTTCAATTAAGCGACGCGGATTGATGCTAGCCACTTGGTCGCTGACCTGACCTTCGGCAAGCAGTGCCTGATATGCCATCAGCCTGCCGCCGAGAGTATCGAGGTCGGCAACTCGGTTACCTGGTGTCCAACGTACTGAATGATCCAGCACAATTGTGCCTGAGTACGGGCCGTGCAACTCATCCAATGACTCCGGTGCGTAATATGGTTTCACCTCGCGGAATTTGATTCGCCTCTCTTGCACAATGCGCCTCTTCTCGTAGCGGCCATACACAAATAATCAACTAGGCGTTGCTGTCTCTTTGTTACAACGAATGTCGCGGTCTGCTCGCCTTGTTCTTGTTTTCTGTTGTTGATGCCTGCTTACTTGTGGCGTCAGGTGTCGCAGCATCCAATCGTGAACGGAAGGCAGCTTTTACAGATTCGGGAGCAATCTTCGCAGACGCATTAATTGTCTTGGTGTCGAATGCATCGAGGAAGTCTTTTGCTTGTATTCTGATTCCGTCGCTCATTCTGGGATCACGTACCTCGTTCAAACGGTTGGCAAGAATGTTGACGCTAATATCACCCGAATCTATCAACGAGGAAATGTAGCTTCGATCATTAGGAGCCAGACGGGCGAGCTTGGCCGCACACAAATCATACGGATCCAAGCACAGAACCACAGAACGAATCTGATGCTCAGTCGCGTGTACCTCGATCAGACGAGACTGCCACCCGTCAGGAAGCACAGCCGTGTGCTCTTCCACTCCTTGCGCATACACGTCGAAAGCATCCTGGAACGCGGTATCCTCTCCGATACTAGCGTCAATAAGATCGGCGAACTCCTCGGCTGGATTATCAGCACATCCTCTCGGGTAGGCATCACCGCAAGGTCAATCTCAGCGGAATACGTGGTCTCCTCAGGAAGATACTCCTCGTGCATCGAACCCAGGATGGACTGCGATCCAAGCACAAGAATCCGTGCAGGCGACCGAACGGTATCTATACCGTGTCGCGCACGCTCATCTTCAATGATGCTCGATGACGCTCTGAGCAGATGATAGAACTCTTCTCTGTTCATCCCGCGAATCCTTAATCACTCGTCGCACATCCTCGGGCTTCATAATCCCATACAAAGGATTAATCTGACGCATGGTCACACCATACTGCGAAGTGTCCAACGCAATCTCACACAAGCGTGTGGAATCGGGATCAAGCAACGCCTGATGCCACTGCTCTACCTGCTGCCGGTAGTACGAGCCGCTGACTTTGCTCATCACACGGGGAATTCGTTCAAGTCCCTTTTGCCGTATCACGTCCAAGGGGTAATCGTCGAACAAGCGGCGCATACGCAACCACTGCCGATACTCTTCCAAGCTACGAAAATCTCTGACACCAGTCACCATGCACCACCTCCCCGCACTTCAGTACTTCCGAACCTCAATACTCCTCATCATAAAACACACAGGCGAAGGAGTCTCCCATATCTTCTGACGGCAAGTGACGAGTTTGGTAAGGCTCTTCCACTGAGTGCGTCACGTTGTGCAGTCGTGTGTAATCAATCCGACCCCGTGCTGTTACCCTCTGACAATCTTGAATATTGGCTTGATATAAGCCTTTCGGGGTCATGAAGCCCCGTGATTGTGCCCCGGATGCGATTCGAACGCACGACACCTTCTTTAGGAGAGAAGTGCTCTATCCCCTGAGCTACCGGGGCAACGATGTTCTATCGTACACGCATTCGGAGAAAACGCCTGCCGGTTGTGGCACACACCATTGATGCCGGAACGGATACGTGAATGCACAGGGCATGTTGATGGACGAACATGCAGTCGGCCCGCGGTCTTCGTCCACAGTCATGAAGCATCCCTACGCTGAGTGAATGTCCACGACCACCGAAACAATGCACTTCATCGGACTCCCGGTCTCTCTGACAGCCGACACCGTGCCTCAGCCACTACCCTAGTGAATGCATGGAAAGGAAATCGTTTATGACCGCACAGCGAGGCTCCCACTCATCGTTAATCAGAATGGCAGTAACGGTACCGGCACGGCTGCTGATGCTCGTCGCATTGTTGGGCACACTCGCACGTTTGATCCCTGCGCAGTTCTCGGATATTCCCTACCTGCCGGTCGTGGTGTCGCTCACGCCGTGGTTCGGGCTCGCAGCAGCCTTGGCGCTCGTACTGGGATTGCTTTCGCGCAGATGGACGACCGCACTTATCGCCTTGCTGTGCCTTTGCGCTCAGGTGTGGTGGCAGTACCCCTTCTTCACCTCATCGGAGGGAACGAACAGCACATCGAGTTCGGCGACTTCGAGTGCCCCCAACACTGCGGACAACGCCGCCCGAGTCATGACCTTCAATGTGTACAAGGGCAGGGCGGATGCTCAGAGCATCGTGAATACCGTGAGGGACGAGCGCGTTGAGGTGCTTGCTCTGCAGGAGACCACTGATGATTTCGTCCGCAGTCTGGAACAGGCGGGCATCTCTGATTATCTGCCCTTTTCCAAGGTCTCGTCATCCGATAATCATTACGGCAACGGCATCTGGTCGGCGACGCAGCTGACGAGCGCGGTCAAGGACCAGGTCAATTCCAGCTCTTCCTACATGCCCGCAGGTAGTGTGGCGTTCTCTGGCGGAGCTGCCTCGATACGCTTCGTTTCGGTCCACACCACGTCACCCACCGCAGGGACCTGGACGGCATGGAAGCGCAGCCTCACCGAACTTCAGCAGTTTGCGCAAACGGCAGACACGAACACCAAGTACGTATTTATGGGTGATTTCAATGCCACATACGACCATGCGCCGTTCCGGAATTTTCTCGGCAGCAGGTTCAGCGACGCCGCCAGGATATCCGGCGACGGGCTCACCTTGACATGGCCTGCAAACCGGAACCATATTCCCCGCCTGGTGTCCATAGACCATATCGTGCTTGACCGAGGCATCTCAGCAGGCGATACGGAGGTCATCAAGCTTCCCGGCTCCGACCACGCGGCATTGCTGTCGACCATTGCCATCAAGTAACGCAGCACAGCACCCGGAATCCTTCCTTTTCCAGCTCCTTTCCCACATGATATATAGTAATGATAATTGTTATTACTATTAGAAGGGACCGGTCCACGGTCTGACGCGCATCACACCATGCGGATGGCTTGCGGACTGTGGGAAGTTGACCATGCCGACCGCCAGAAGAGTGACACGTCCACGGACGCTGATTACCGAAGAGCTCAAACGCTCGGACGCCTTCTCGACGGCACAAACGATTTTCACCAACCTGAGCAAGCGCGGGAAGAGAGTCGGCATCGCCACCGTCTACCGCAATCTCCAAAGCATGGCCGAGCACCATGAAGTCGACACCGTCCAGGACCATGGTGAGACCTTCTACAGGCTGTGCAAAGACCGCCATCACCACCATCATCTGGTCTGTCGTCAATGCGGAAGAGCCGTCGAACTGGAGATTCCAGGCCTGGAATCCTGGATTCAGGCACGGGCGGAATCACTCGGTTTCAGCGAAGTCAGCCATTCCCTGGAGATTTTCGGCATCTGCGCCCGATGCAGGCGGTCACATGAATCCACTCACCACCAGCTATCGGATTGATACTCACTCTCAGCAGTTTTCCATCTTCTCGAGCTCTGCCTTATGGTCATGAAGCATAAGCGCGGCATATGCCGCATGGACCATGACGAGGAGCTGTCACACGATGACCGACATCAAACAGTACGACGAGCACGCATACGAAATCGACACCGAATCTGCAGGCAAGCTTGCGGTCGACATGGAGACCCTGAAGCACTTCGACCTTTCCGACCACCAGCACGGAACAGCTGCGTGCGGATGCTGCGGATGCTGCTTCACCGGCGACTGCTGCGGTGACGAGGACTGTGTGAAAGGCAAGGAATGCGGAGCCAAGGATTGCCACGAGGCATGCCGCGAGAACAACGAGCACCATGATTGCGCATTCTGCCATCTGGCTTTCGACAGCGACGAGGCATCGCACCAGGAGATCCTCAACGACCTCAAGGAACTGTCGCAGGCTCTGGCCGCCTGATTCCGGCATGATACCGAGATAATTGCATCACCAGGACGGCTCTGCGACGAGATTATCGTCGTTTGCCGTCCTGGTGATGCAATTATCTGTTTGCGATGTGCACGCATCACGACACGGCGGGCAATTCCAGACGGTCGGCCTCGGTGATGTCACGAATCACCCTGCACGGCACCCCTGCGGCCAGAACATTGGCCGGAATATCATGCGTCACCACGGCACCGGCTCCGATAACCGACCCCTCGCCAATGGTCACTCCGCCCGTCACCGTGACATTGCCGGCCAGCCAGCAGTTCGAACCGATGGTTATCGGAGCGCCGTATTCAAAGTCGAACATGCTGCCGTCACGGTGAGGACGAAGATTCCGTTCCTGCCATCTCAGCGGATGCAAGGGTGTGAGCAGCGATACATTCGGCCCGAACATCACGTTGTCGCCCACTGTCACGGGGCAGACATCCAGGACCGTGATGTTGAAATTCGCGTAGACATTGTCTCCGAGAGTGGTGAATGCTCCGTAATCAAAGAATATCGGGCCGGTCAGCCAGACACCCTTGCCCCGATGCGGGAGCAGTCTGCTGAGGATCTCGTTTCTGCGTTCGCCCTCGGACTCGGCGCAAGCGTTGTAATCACGGCTCAGCTGATGGGCTTTCGCCAGCATACCGGCCACCTCGGGGTCGGACGGGTCGTATACCTCCCCCGCAATCATGCGTTCAAGCTGACTGCGCTCTGCAGTATCCGACCCTTGTCTATCTTCCATCTGCCGTCCTTCTTTCATCTCGTTCAAATTCCTGACTCATTTAGCGCATTCGCACATCTTCGAAAACACCCATCGCTGTTGTGTATGCGCCCTCTCATGCAGTGGCATCGCGAGCGCCGATGCGCTCCAGGTAACCGGTCTTCTCCGACTCATCAATCCGTTTGATCACGCGGGCCGGGTTGCCCACCGCAACGGCGTTTTCCGGAATATCCCTGGTCACCACCGACCCCGCTCCCACAACCGAACCGCTGCCGATACGCACTCCTTCGAGCACGATCACATGTCCGCCCAGCCATACGCCATCGCCGATTTCGATTGGTTGTGCACGGCATGCGCCATTGATGCGTTCTTTCATGTCAAGCGCATGGTTGGTGGCGAACAGACCGACCTTCGGCTCAATCCAGACGTTGTCGCCGAGGGTTACCGGTGCGTTGTCAAGAATCGCGCAATCGTAGTTGATATGCACATTGGACCCGATGGAGATGTTGCAGCCCAGCTCGCACCGGAAATTCGGCTTGATGACGACACCGTCACCGACATGCTGCAGCAGTTCTCTGAGAATCCGCTGCTGCTGTTCGGGGTGATCGTAGCCGAGCCGATTGTATTCGGTGAACAGTCGCTCCGAACGCAACCTTGCCGCATCGATGTCCGGGTGCGTGTCCTGATAGACCTCCCCCGCAATCATGCGAGCCCACTCTTCTTTCCCGGTTGCCGTCATGTCGTCGGTGATGTCCATGGTCCTCCCGTGAAGCTTCGATGCTCGGCACGAAAACCGAGGCGTCAGTTATTGTACATCCGTACAATATACAACACCGTCGCCTCGAAAGGAACCCGGAAACGGCAGTGTCGGTAAGTACCCTCTCGACGAAGCGCCGGGGCCTGCCCCCCCCCACACATACACGAATGCCACCATCCACATTGAAATCCGGGATGGTGGCACAGAAAAGGGCACCGACAGCTCACTGCGAGGCGAAGTCCCTGCTGGTGATGGTGGTGCCTGCGGAATCACGGTAAATCACGCGAACCACGGGATTGTCGACCTCCACAGCGCTTTTCATCATGGTGGCAATCGACTGGAAGGTGGATGCCTGTCCATCCAGACCTGAATTCAGCTTGTCCGCAAGCCCTGCAGTCGAAGCCGACATGCCGGCAGGGAGCGTGAAGTCATACACCAAGGCATTATCCTCGCCTCTGACATCCAGAGTCATGCCGCCGGATTCCGCCTGGGACTTGACGCTGGCGAGCTGACTCTGCACTTCGCTCGACTGCACGTACTCATCAATCGACGCATATTTGCCGCTCGAAGCGGTCGAGCTCTTCTTGTCGCTCGAACTGGTCTGCGGAGTGGCGGTCTTTGTGGTCTGTGACGAGCTCTGCTTCGGCGTGCTCTCCTCCGCGCTGTTCGACGACCCGCAAGCCGCCAGCGACAGCGTCAGGCACAATGACAGCACACCTGCCCCAACCATGCTAATGACATTTTTCTTCACGTTCTTCTCCTTGTTTTCCCCAACTACGTTCAGGCAACTTTACACAACGCAATCTCAAAATCCAAAAGCTTACTAGATTTTCATAGCCCGAGGAGACCTTCAAGAAGCCCCTTTGCCGTCCGCAAACGCAGTCCTTTCCGGCGGCCTGGCATCGAGCCGGAGCTCTCGCCCGCTAACACAGATAGCTACTTCACCAGGACGGCAATTCCGGCCAATACGATATGAAAAGCTGTACTTGTGATGCAGTTATCTCACTTTCGAGGATGATTCAACCGTTTCTCTCGTCCGGGTATGAGTCGCGCGGAGTTCAGTATGAAGGCAGACTCGCTCCCGACATGCACGATTGCGGAAAGCAACGGCGTCAGAATACCGAATGCCGCCAATATCATGCCAAGCACGTCGACGATGATGGTGCCGGCGAAGTTGAACATGATGATTCCACGAGCCCGACGTGCAGTGAACAGCAGCGAGGTCACGTCGTTGATGTCGGAGCTTATGAGAATCACATCGGCACTCTCCCGGGCTATGTCGGTACCGCTGCCCATAGCTATACCCACGTCGGCGAGCGCAAGAACCGGGGCGTCATTAACCCCATCCCCGACCATTGCCACGCGATGACCGGCCCCCTTCTCCTGTTTCAGCAAAGCCGCCTTGTCTTCAGGCAGCAGCTCCGCGTGGGCATGCCGGATGCCCAGCTGCCGGGCCGCGGCAACCGCGACCTCCTCACGGTCCCCGGTCAGCATGATGACTCGAACACCGTGGCTGTGCAGCGAAGCAATCGCATCGGCCGCATGCTCTCGTAGAGCGTCAGCCAACAGGATGCGACCTATGTATCGTCCGTTCCGGGAAATATAGACGCTGCTCTGCGCGTCAAGAGCATCGCTCATTGAATCGCTTGACCAGGCCGAGGGGTTTTGCATATCCGATACGGTCGCCGCGCCACCAACCCCTTCCTCATCAATTTGCGGCATGAAGCTTCTCGTCCCCGCAACGATTGCCATCCCTTCGACCGTGCAGCGAACTCCACGTCCGGCAACGCTCTCGAAGTGCTCCACTGCATGGATGCCGACCTTGTGCGCAGCCGCGTACCGAACGATGGCCTTGCCCAGAGGATGTTCGGAGTAGGACTCCGCCGATGCAGCCACCGCGAGCAGCTCAGACTCATCGACACCTGTTGCAGCGATAACCCGCGTGACCTCGGGTGCGCCGGATGTGAGCGTCCCCGTTTTATCGAAGATCACCGTATCAACCTTGGACAGGCTTTCCATATGCAGACCGTCTTTGACGAATGCGCCTCTTCTCGCCACACGTGCCATGGATGCCAGCATCGCCAAAGGAGTGCCCGCTACCACTCCGCACGATCCGGCGACGATGATGACCGATATGGCGCTACGCACATCACCGGTCAAGAACCATGTGACGACAGCTCCGACGACGGCGATGAGCACCAATGCCGTTGCCAGCGTGTCTGCAAGTCTCTGCACGGGAGCCGACGAGGATTGCGCATCGGCTAGCGCTCGGACGATACGACCGTATGAGGAATCCTCACCGACTTGCAAAACCTCTATTTCGAGCGCTCCGTCCTGATTGACAGACCCGGAATACACCGCACTGCCCACATCATGGTAGACCGGCATGGACTCACCGGTGATTCTCGACTCGTCCACATTGGATGCGCCTGCAATGACGATGCCGTCGACAGGAATCCGCCCACCTGGCGCCACAACGACGACTTGACCGGGATGTATCCGGGAAAGCGGCACGTTTCCGGTCTTCGATTCGTCAATCCTCACCCGTACCCGATCAGGGAGGAATGACATCAAATCGGACAATGCGTCCTTGCCTTGCCACATACACAGATCTTCGAGTATCTCTGCCAGCAGCACGAACACCACGATCACCAGGGATGTCAGCCACTGACCAATCGCCGCGGCCGCAACGATGGCGATGAGCATCGAGAGGTCCATGCTCATTTTTCTGGCACGAAGATCCTCCCAGGACCCCTTCACGATCGGCCAGCATCCAATGACCAAGCCGACGACCGTGCACGACACCGTCAAACGCAATGTCCATGTCGGGTTCGCCACGGCGAGCTGAATGATGGCGACCGTCACGGTCAGCGCCAGGACCGCCGCCACGCGAAACAGGTCAGCGCGTTCTATACGCCGAAACAGTGTGGACGCGGCGAAGGCGGAATCAGCATCCCCCGAAGCCGTGGAATGCGCCGCTGCGCTATTTGCCGTCTGCGCATGCTCAGTCATGATGGTCCTCGCTGTCAGGTGTGTCGGAGGCCTTAAGCGTCTGAGACGGAGCACCAGATGGAGCGGCGTCATCACGGCCATCCGCCGCACCACCGTTCCCCGCCGGGGCGCGATGATGCTCAGGGAAGGCATCGACAATGTGCTCCGCTTGGTAGATTGCCTGATCCACCAAGGCACTCACATGCTCATCGGCCAGACGGTAGAACACCCGTGTGCCCTCATGCCTTGTCGTCACGAGTTGTCCGGTCCGCATTTTCGCCAGATGTTGCGATATCACGGTCAGTCGTCTGCACAGACGGTCGGCGATTTGCCCGACGGGGAGCTCTCCATCCTTGAGGGCGAGGACGATTCTCAGTCTGGTCGGATCTGACAGCAGAGAGAAGATGGTGGCGGCAAGATCGACATAACCGTTGTCCTCCCCGTAATCGACTATATGCATATCTGCGAACATACGCATATATTACGCAGCATTTCTCATTGTTGTCCAGCAACAACTCGGAAAACGGTTGTGCAGGAATCACGGCGCGAGTGTCACTGTGCCGAAAACACGGTGCACGACCACGGTACGGAAACCACCGGGTGAAGGCTACCGCGAAAAATCACCCTGCCTGAATCGCATCTGTTCGACTCCGACAAATCCGACACCAGTCGCCACAGAGGGACAAGGCGACCGCCGTAACGTGCAGTCCCCACAGAGGAACAACGGACAATCTCGCATTAAGCGGCTTTTGCTTCACCGGCTTCATGACAACCGCAGGATTGGCGAATCACAAAGCCGAATGGAGCAATCTGCGCATCGTCACAGTCGTCAGGATGCAGCGCGGCGGCCACTGCAAGCTTGGCTATCATCACCGGGTCCTGTTGAATCGTCGTAATCTGCGGCCACGCATAGAGCGTGTCCACCGTTCCGTCGAAAGAGATCAGCGCCATGTCATCGGGAACGCACAATCCACGCTCATGCAAAGCGCGGAGCGCCCCTACCGCTTCCAGATCGGAGCCAGCAAACAGGGCGGTGGGTCGTTGGTCATCCGGCAAGTCAAGCAACCGGAGCGTTTGTTCATATCCGCCACTTCTGGTGAATGAGGTCTGATATATCGGTCCCGTAGCCAGCCCGGCACGTTGATGGGCCGTCGACCAACCCTGTATTCGAGCGTCTCCGTACTGAGAACCGTCACCTCCGAACAGCATCGCCATTCGCCGATGGCCGTGTGCGATCAGATGTTCGGTAGCCATCTGCGCCGCCGCCTCAAAATCAGAACCCACGGATTTGAAACCCGGAACAGGCTCCGGATGGTCAAGAAACACGAAATTGACGCTTGGCCTCCTCATCGTCGCCAAATCAATGGCCTTCATGGCAAATGAGGCGAGAATGGCATCCACATCCCTGGACACGAGTTTTGCTATGCATTCCTTTTCCTTGTCGGGGTCGCCGTGGGAACAGAGGAATATCGTCGAATACCCCTCACCCGAGGCTTCATCCTCCAGGGCATCGGCCATCGCCGCAAAATAGGTGTTGGAAAAATCCGGAATAATGATGCCGAGCATTCTCGGCGATCCGCGTTTCAGCGCTCTCCCAAGTGAACTGGGGCGGTAATTGAGCTTTTCCACGGCATCATAGATGCGTTGTGCGGTCGACTCCGAGACTTTGTTGGGCACATGGTTCAGAACGTAGCTCACGGATGCCGTGGAAACATTCGCCAATCGCGCGACATCTTCGCGCGTGACACGTCCGCTTTTAGCACTTCCTGCCGGACGCCCTCCCTCAGCACTCATACCGTATCCGCCTTCCCGCAGCATTCCAATCACCCAAGGATATAACTCCAGTCTTTTACTTTTACGTATAACCATAGGGGAAATGAACAATTAAAGTGTTCATTTATTGGTATTTCAACAAATTCATCCTCCCTCATTGCAATTTGCAGCATATTGGTTACTCGTGTAAGCTATGGCTATCGGATGCAGAAGGAACTTCATCCGCGTCAGGGGACACAGTCCCCGGAGCATCTTCGCAAAGGAGCATAGATGAACAAGGTAGGGAAGATTATCAGTGCCGCATGCTGCGCATCCATGTTGTTCGGCATGGCCGCCTGTGGCGGAAGCGACAGCTCGTCCGGAGAGGTAAAACTGGAATTTCTGACCGGCATGGCGACGGGTTCCGCACAGCTCAAGGCGATGACCACAGTGGTCAACGCCTTCGAAAAGGAGAACCCGACGGTCAAAGTCACACTGGTGCCAGGCACCAGTTCATATGAATCGGATCTCAAGGTCCGCCTCGCTGGCAGGAACGCCCCCGACCTGTGGAACACCCACGGATGGAGCCGCGACCGGTATGCCGACTTCCTCGAGCCGCTGCAGGGTCGTTCATGGGCCAAGAACATGAGCAGCGTCATCGACACCGCCATCCGCAAGGACGACAAATCCTTCTACGCACTCCCGCTCGACGTGGCCGTCACCGGCATCATCTACAACACCACCGTCCTCGACAAAGCAGGCGTCGACCCGAAAACCATCACCTCGTGGGATGATTTCGATGCCGCCTGCCAGAAGGTCGTCGCCACAGGAGCGAACTGTCTCGCAGCCTCGGGCAAGGACAACTGGACCGTGGGCAATATCGCCGACTACACCGCTTCGGGCATGTACACCGAAGCACAGCTCAAGGAACTCAAGAGCGGGAGCTTTGATTCCGCCGCCTATGAGAAAGCCGTAACCCCGATCTATCAGTGGGCGAGAAACAAGTACTTCAACGTCGACTACACCTCCGCCACCGCCGATGACGTCGCCAAGCTCGCCGCAACAGACAAAGTCGGCTTCGTCATCCAGCCCAACAGCTTCGTGCAAAGCGTGGAATCATACAGCGCCGATGCCAAGCTGGGTGTGATGCCGATTCCTTCAGCTGTCGGAGATCCGTATCTGGTCACAGGCGAGGATTATGCCATCGGAGCCTCCAAAACAGGGAAGAACAAGGAGACAGCCCTCAAACTCATCGATTTCATGGCCGAGCCCGAGAACATGAAGACGCTTTCGGATACCACCGGCAACGCTCCTGCAATATCCGGGGTGGAAGCCAACATCGGACAGTTGGCGGACACCTACAACTACTGGGTCGAAGAGAAGAAGACCCAAACCTACCCGATCTTCGACCGCGTATATCTGCCGAATGGCATGTGGAACACCCTGTGCACCACCACGGACGGACTCCTGACAGGCCAGAGCGACCCCGGCAATGCGGCAGCGCAAATGAAGACATCCTTCGAGAGCTTGTACGGCCAGTCCTGATGACGACGCCGACAATGCACAGCGGAAGACCCAACAATGAATAGCACACGCAACCCCGCCGCCCGTAAATCCGGGCGGCGGCCCCTTCATGGGGCAGGTATCAACCTCTTCTATGTACCGGCACTACTGATTCTGATTCTGTTCACGGTATGGCCGTTACTGTCCGGAATCCAGCTGTCCTTCACCAACTGGGACGGGTACTCACCGACCAAGCTCTTCGTCGGACTCAGCAACTACGTGACGATGTTCAAGGACCATAACTTCGCCACCGTACTGGTGAACACCCTGATCTACGGCGTGGGCAGCACCATCGTCCAGCAGGTGATCGGTCTCGCGTTGGCGTTGCTGCTCAATACCAAGATCAAGGGCCGCAACATCATGAGGGCCGTCATCTACCTCCCCGCACTTGTTTCCGCGGTCATCATGGGCACCATGTACTACTTCGTGTTCCAATACCAGCAAGGTGCGCTCAATACCATGATGGTCGCCCTGGGACTCCCCCGCGTCGTATGGTTCGACAAGCCTGCTGTTTCCGTGGCAATCATCGTCATCGTCAATTCCCTGCAATATGTGGGTGTCTCCATGATCATCTATCTTGCGGGACTTCAGGGTATGGATCAATCGGTGGTCGAAGCGGCCGACCTTGATGGCGCCTACGGGTGGAAGAAATTCAAGAGCATCACCCTGCCCCTGCTGATGCCGGCATTCTCGACCAGCGTGGTTCTCAACCTCATCGGCGGTCTCAAACTCTTCGATGTGATTCAGGTGCTGACCGGCGGCGGTCCAGGCTACTCGACCAATTCGGTATCCACATACATCGGACTGACATATTTCAGCAATCAGAACGCCGGTTATGCCTCGGCGATGGGAGTCGTCCTCTTCATCATCATCGCCATCGCGACGACACTGCTCAACAAAGGCCTTGACCGCCTTGGATGGGAGTCATGACATGACATCGTCAACATCGAGCGCTTCTGGACCACGTGCACGAGGTGCGGCAGGTCGCCGAGTAGGACGGACGCTCACCTACATCTTCCTCGGCATCATGATTCTGGTGCAGTTGCTGCCATTCTGGCTCGCCTTGTGCGCAGCCAGCAAACCATCGACCGATATGTCATCGACGTTGGTGCCGCGCCTGCATGACATCGCCTGGGACAACTTCGCCACGGCCATCACCCAGGGAGGGATTCTCTCTGCCGTAGGCAACAGCGCCATCGTGACCCTGTGCTCGACCATACTGGTATGTATTTGCGGCGCCGCCGCGGCGTATCCTCTGGCGCGGCGCAAAACGCGCGGCAACAAGCTGGTGTCGGCCGGAATCATGTCGCTGATGATGGTTCCGCCACTCAGCATCCTCGTTCCGCTGTACACGCTGATGGTCAATACCGGCGGGGTCAACACCAGATGGGGTGTGGTCCTGGTCACCGTTGCGGGGAATCTTCCCCTGGCGATCTTCCTCTACACGGCATTCATCAAAGCCGTTCCCGAATCCATCGACGAGGCAGGCATGATCGACGGGGCGAACAGGCTGACGATCTTCTTCAAACTCATCCTGCCCATGCTCAAACCCGTGACCGCCACGGTCGTCATCATGACCAGCGTGGGCGTCTGGAATGAATACGCGCTTTCGAACTACCTGATCAGCGATCCAAGCAAACAGCTGGTCGCGCCCCGCGTCGCATCGTTCTTTGCCATGCAAAGCAGCAATCTCGGCGTGGGCGCGGCGTCCGCGCTTATTGCGGCGCTGCCGATTGTGATTGTGTACCTGTTCCTCCAGCGATACTTCATCGCAGGAATGGCCGCAGGAGCCGAGAAATAACCACAGCTCTCACCACACCGCGCGGGTCGTCCAAGAACGCTGGCCGACCCGCGCATCAATTCTCAAAGGAAACACCACGTGCTATTCCCAAACACCGAAGACAACACAGAAACAACCCGAATCATTCTGGCAGACGCACACCAAGGGGACCTGCTCCCCGAGATCATCGCCGTCCTGCCCGCAAGCTCACCGGAGGCGTTCAGACATGTCTCCTCTGCCAAGCCGCTCTCACTAACCTCGGCATCACCATCGTTGAGAGTCCCGCGCCTGCTCAACGAGGAATCGGACGGCTCACTGGCCCGCCCCAGCATCCGCGGCCATCGCATCGTCACCACGTCAAGCGCAAACGGTGAAACCGTTACGGCAAGCAGCTGTTGGAGTCCGCATTTCATTCTCAACAAGGATATCCGGGAGCAGGGCGGACGACTGTCCATCGAGGCCACCGACACCGAATCCGGTTTGCGGTTGAAGACCGAAATCGAAGGGCTGCCGGGTGGTTCGTTGCGCATGCGCCACATCCTGACGAATGAACAACCGGGGATATACGCTCTTGAATCATTGGAGATCCGCATTCCCCTAAGTGACGCTCAGACCGAATGCATGGATTTTACAGGTCGACACGAAAAGGAACGCAGCCCGCAACGTCACGACATCAAGGATGGCACGTGGCTGCGTGAGCAACGCAGAGGAAAACCCGGATACGAAGGCAATATGCTGATCGCCGGAACACCCGGATTCGATTTCTCAAGCGGACAGGTCGTTGCCATGCAACCTGCATGGAGCGGCAACTCCATCCTCGCCGTCGATCGCTCGAGTGAAGACGTCGCCAGTCTGAACGCCGGAGAGCTGCTTCTTCCCGGTGAAATGCAATTGGCCGAAGGTGAGAGCTATACCACCCCGTGGGTCATCGTCACGGCCTCCGACCATGGATTGGACGGCATCGCCCAATCGTTGCACACATGGCAACGCAGTCTGCCCTTGCACCCCCAGCAACAGCCGGTAACCCTGAACGTCTGGGAAGCCGTGTACTTCGACCATGACTTCGATCACTTGGCAAGCCTGGCGAAGAAAGCGTCGTGCATTGGTGTCGAACGATTTGTGCTGGATGATGGATGGTTCCATTCCAGGCGTGATGATCACGCTGGTCTAGGTGACTGGTGGGTCGATCCGGCGGTCTGGCCGGATGGGCTGCGCCCCCTTATCGATCTTGTGCATGGATACGGCATGCAGTTCGGCCTGTGGTTTGAACCGGAAATGGTCAATCCTGATTCGGACCTGTACCGTGCTCACCCTGATTGGGTGATGAAAGCCGCCAACAGAGAGCCGATGCTGCACCGACATCAGTTCGTACTCGATCTGAGCAATCCTCAAGCCTACGAGCACATTCTCACGCAAATCAGCAGAGTACTCGAGGAGAACCCCGTCGACTATGTGAAATGGGATCACAACCGGGATCTGCTCGAAGGAGGCTCACCCTCAGCCGGATTCCGCCCGGCGGTCCATGACCAGACACTCGCCTATTGGAAGCTGCTGGAGGACCTGCATCAGCGCTTCCCCGATATCGCATGGGAGTCCTGTGCAAGCGGAGGCGGGCGCATAGACCTGGGAGTCATCGAACGCGTGTCGCGTTTCTGGTCTTCGGACATGACCGATGCCCTCAGCAGACAGCAAATCCAGGAGTGGCTGGTCCAGAATGTCGCGCCGGAGTATTTGGGGGCGCACATCTCCGCACCGACCTCGCATCAGAGCGGACGAAGCTACAGCCTCGCTTTCCGTGCCGCGACCGCGGTATTCTACGGTTTCGGCATCGAGTGGAATCTCGGCGAGGCCTCATCGGACGATCTCGACGAACTCGCCAAGTGGATCGACTGGTACAAGACTCATCGCACAGCTTTGCACAGCGGCCGTCATGTACGTATCGATGTGGCCGATCCGTCGGTTCTCGCATACGGTTCGGTTGCCACCAATGGAAAGGGCGCCCTGATCGCCCATGTGCAATACGAGGAATCGGCATCCAATCGCGGCATGTGGCTTCGTATACCGGGTCTGGACCCAGTGGGTACCTTCGCGTTGAACTGGACCGGGCCCGAACCGGCATCAGCTTCGTTGGAGGAGCTCAACCCAGCCGGACCCACCAACGGGCAGCCGGTAAGCGGAGCGTTCCTGTCAAGGATAGGCGTATGGATTCCACGCTGCCGGCCGGAAACAGCACGCGTGATTGAAATCACCCGTATCTGACATCGCTGCGACCTGTTGCAGCGGAAGGTGCCGGGCTCTCGCCAGCTAACACAGATAACTGCATCACCGGGACGGCAATTCCGGCCAAAGTGGCACAAGAACCCGTCCTGGTGATGCAGTTATCTGTGTTCAGTCGGAGAGTCAGGCGACCGCGTCGTTCTCCACGCCGGCAACGCCGGTATAGTCCACGCCCTTGGTCTCCTTCATCAGCAGCAGGGAAATCAGGGTCAGTACCGACGCCACCGCCAGGTACACGCCCACGAGCCAGGTGCTGCCGCCCGCAAGGCTCCAGAGTGCCGTGGCGATGATAGGCGCCAGAGCGGCCCCGAGTATCGAACTGACATTGTAGGCGATGGCCGAACCGGTGTAGCGCACATTGGTGGGGAACATTTCGGGAAGCAACGCCCCCATGGGACCGAAGGTAACGCCCATCAGCGAGAAGCCGATGATGAGGAACACTTCGACCAACACGGTGTTGACCGGCGTGCCGCTCTTATGATCGAGGAACAGCGGGAAGGCCAGCGCAAAGACGATGATGATGCTGGTGATGATCAGCAGCAGCTTCCTGCGCCCCATCGAATCGGCCATCGGACCCGACAGCAAGGTGAACACGCCGAAGAACACCACGCCGATGATCTGCATGATGACGAAATCGGTATAGGTGATGCCCAGACCCGCAGGGGTGGCGGTGGTCGGTTTCGTTCCATACGACAGGCTGAAGGTCGTCATCAGATAGAAGAGCACATAGGTGGCGAGCATGGCGAAGGTGCCGAGCACCACAGCCTTGAAATGATGCTTCATGGTATCCACGAAGGGTACCTTGACGATGGCGCCCTGCTTCTGCGCCTTTTTGAAGGCGTCGGACTCGACAAGCTTGAATCGCACCCACAGGCCGATGGCGACCATCACCGAGGAGAATATGAAGGGAATGCGCCAACCCCAGGACAGGAAAGCCTCGGACTGCATCAGGCTACTGGTGGGATGCGGGAGCAGGAAATTGATAATCAGGAACAGACCGTTGGCAATGATGAAACCGATCGGAGCGCCGAGCTGCGGGAAGGTGCCATACCAGGCACGCTTGTCTGCGGGAGCGTTCTCCGTGGCTACCAGAGCAGCTCCGGACCATTCGCCACCGATGGCGAAACCTTGCGTCAAACGAAGCAGAAGCAGCAGAATCGGTGCGATGATGCCGATATGGTTGTATGTCGGCAAGAGTCCGATCACGAATGTCGCAATGCCCATCGTCAGCAAGGAAGCAACCAGAGTGGCTTTACGTCCGCGCTTGTCCCCCATGTGACCGTAGAAGACCGCACCGATCGGGCGTGCGACCATCGCAGCGCCGAAGACGGCGAAGGAGGCCAGCAGCGAGGCCGTGTCATTGGCGACAGGGAAGAACAGCTTGGGGAAAACCAGCACGGCTGCGGTGGCATAGACGTAGAAGTCATAGAACTCCACGGTGGTGCCGACCAGGCTCGCTGCAATCACCCTTGCGGGAGAATTCAATGGTTTGGACACGGATGCAGACTCACTGGCCTGCGAGGACGATGAAGACACGATAACCCTTCTGCTCGTGTAAAAACAAGAACCATGACCCAACTGTCATGATGTACTCTCTGCTCAGGCGCTTCGTCCTTGTGGGAACCCGCTGGAGAGCGATACTACCACCACGCTGCCATATACTGAACGGCTTTCCACCATTCGAGCAAATATCTGAATTCCATATGTTTGCCGGTCACCGGCAGGACGCAAGAATTGCGTGAGAAGCACCGACACCACCGGCAAGACCTCAGAGGAGCTGCCGCGGACATCGGAAACATCGTCAGGACATTGCCGAACGCTTCGGAAACACAGCCATGTTTCAATATCGACATGCTGACGTTCTTCTTACAAGGTGCCATCGCTGGACTGGCCATCGCCATACCTGTCGGTTCGAGCTCCGCGCTGACCATGACCATCGGGGCACGCTACGGCTGGAAATCAGGACTGGCGGCAGGAGCAGGGTCGGGCCTGGTGCTGGGTGTCTTCGCATTCCTGGCTGTATTCCTGGGCAAACTGGTGTCACCTGTCATTCAGCGGATAGCACCCGTCCTGCAGTGGGTGAGCTTCGCTATCCTGCTGACTATGGGCGTCTTCATGCTGTTGGGCGCCATCAAAGCACTGAAGACCGCGAACAGCGGCGCGGAGGTCGAGTCCGACGATACGTCCGGCGGAGCCTTGAACAATCCATGGAAGGCCTTCGCGGTTCTGGTCACCGCGACTCTGGCCAATCCCGTCGCCATCGTGTACTTCGCCACGCTGGTGCTTTCCCTGCCACCGGGTATCAACAACCCGCAGAACGGCGTCATGTTCTGCTTGGGCGTGCTGCTGCCCTCCTTATGCTGGATGCTGCTGTTGTCACTCGCCGGTGTGGCGATCGGCATGGTGCTGAAGGGACGTTACGCCCAATTCGCCACCGGCGTGTTCGGCGGGTGCGCCATCATTGCACTGGCGGCGTGGAACGCCTTCTGAAAACGGTCGTCCAGAAGATAACTGCACTAAAAGGACAGCTTTTCAGAAGAATTATTACCGAATTGCTGTCCTTTTAGTGCAGTTATCTCGATCAAGCTCGATTATTGGCGATAGACCTTCGTATATGAGCCTTCGGCGCGGGGGCGGATGACCAGCGAATCGACATCCACGGTATCCGGCAGGTCAATCGCCCATCGGATTGACTCGGCGACATCCCCGGCATCCAAGGGGTCGGGCACACCGTCATACACGCCTGCGGCCTTGCTGGCATCCCCGCCGAAACGTTTGAGCGAGAATTCCTCGGTTTTGACCATGCCCGGCGATACGTCGATGATGCGGACCGGTTCGCCGATCTGTTCAAGCCGCAGCACGCGCGCCATCACTCGCTCGGCGAACTTGGATGCGCAGTAGCCTGCGCCCCCTTCGTACGGTTCGATTCCAGCCGTGGAAGAAACGATAAGCACCGTCCCCTCGGACTCCTTGAGCGTCGGCAGCAGTTTCTGCGTAATCCGCAACGTGCCGATGACATTGAGCTCATACATGCCGCGCCAATCATCGAGATCAGCCGTCGCTACAGGATCCTTGCCGATGGCTCCGCCTGCGCAATTGATCAGAGCCTTGACCGGCCCCTCGGCGACGATTGCCGCGACGGCCGCATCGGTCGAGGCTTCATCGGTGATGTCGCACACCTGATAGCTGGTGCTGCCACCTGCCGCTTCAATCTCTTTCGCGAGCGCCTGGAGCTTTTCCTCCCGTCGGGCAAGAAGCACGACATGCCATCCGTCTTTGGCGAGGACCCTTGCCGTTTCGGCGCCGATGCCGCTCGATGCTCCCGTCACCACCGCACGCTTGACGCTCGATGATGACGACCGTGTTGTTGCTGACGTCTCAGCCATATTGTTTCCTCTCTGTTCACTTCATTGGTACACCGCCGTATGCCGTCACGGGCACCCTACTGCTATAAGCCCAATTCCGAAAGCACGCCGTCGAGGATATCAATGCCCCTCTTGGCTTCCTCCGGGGTAATCACGCAAGGCGGCACCACATGGATGCGATTGTCATGCACATCGACCAGCAGACCGGCATCCATCGCCTTGCTGTGAATCGCCGACATCGTCTCACCGTCAAGCATGTCCTTGCTTTTACGGTCAGCGACCATTTCAGCCACCCACATCACGCCCTTGCCTCGGACGTCACCGATATGCTCGTGCTTGCTTTTGAGGTCGTTGAGTCCGGCGGAAATGACGTCCTCTCCGACGCGATGAGCATTGCCGACGATATCTTCCGCCTCCATCGCCTCCTGCGCCGCGACGATGGAAGCCATGGCCAGAGGATGGCCCGAGTAGGTGAGACCACCGGGGAACACCCGTTCATCGAAGCTGTGGGCAATCTCGTCGGAGAAAATCACTCCGCCTGCGGGCACGTATCCGGAGTTGCATCCCTTGGCGAAGGAGATGAGGTCGGGAACATAATCGAAGGCATCCAGTGCGAACCATTCACCGGTGCGCCCGAAACCTGCCATAACCTCGTCGGTAATCATCAGGATGCCGTATTTCCTGGTAATCTCACGAATACCCTTGAAATAGTCCTTTGGCGGCACCATGACACCCGCAGTCCCCGGAATGGATTCCAGCAGCACAGCGGCGATGGTGTCGGGACCTTCGAAACGAACCACCTGCTCGAAATGCTCCAAGGCGCGGGCGCATTCCTCATCTTCGGTCTGCGCGAAGAACGGGGAGCGATACAGATACGGCGTCATGATGTGCACATGTCCGCGCGAGAAGTCGTTCGGCTTCCTACGCCAATCGCCGGTGGCGGAGATGGCTGCTCCCGTGTTGCCGTGGTAGCTGCGGTAGGAGGAGATGATTTTGTCTCGGCCGGTGAACTGCCTGGCCGCCCGTATGGCGTTTTCATTCGCGTCCGCACCTGCGTTGGTGAAGAACACCTTGGAAAAGCCTTCGGGGGCACGCTTGGCCACCAGGTTCGCGGCACGGCCACGCGCAAGGTTGGCATACCCCGGCCCCAGGGTGCACATCAGCTGTGACTGCTCAGCGATGCCCGCGAGCACTTTCGGATGCTGGTAGCCTATGTTCACATTCACCAACTGGCTGGTGAAGTCGAGATATTCCTTGCCTTCAGCATCCACCAGCGTGGACCCGTGGCCCGTCACGATTTCGAACGGATGTATCTTCTTCTGCGCGCTCCAGGAATGGAACACATGGGCTCTGTCCAAAGCCACAGCGTCATCCCAAATCGCCGAATCCTCAGGAAATTCATGTCCCATTGTGCGCTCCTCACCATCTCAGTCACCGTATGCCGATGTGCATGATTCTTATCGGATGGCTTGATTCTTCGACATGAACATTTCTCGGTCATTTCACGGTCTGCGAGGAATGATGAGGGCGACACCGGAGACGCTCCTGCGGTGAACGCCACCGGAGCTTCGAGGTGAGTGGTCAGAAGCCGAGACGGGTGCGGCCGAACTGGTCAAGCCAGCGAAGGATCGAACCTTCCCTCAGCGCCCACGGGCATATCTCAACCTGTTCCACATCCAGCATGCACATGATTTCGGAGGCCACGATGCCGCCTCCCACGATCTGGACGGTCCGTTCCACCGTGATACCCGGCAACGCCACGCGCTGTTCCGGGGAGATGGCGGCGAGACGGGGAATCCAATCGTCCAGCTGCGCCCTGGTCATAATCCAGCTGTCACCGGAAGGAGTCTGCACGATATTGCCCGCGAGACGCGCCAATGACCGGAAGGTCTTGGAAGTCGCCACGGCGTGATCCGGGCTCTTCTCAGAGTCGAAGGCCTTGGCGATAGGCGCCATGATGTCCCGCACCTTTTCTCGCACCGATTCCAGTTCCTTGGCACTCGCCATGCCTTCGGGAAGAAGCTCACGCGTGATGCGACCGGCCCCTGCGGGCACGGACAGGGCAAGTGAAGGGTCTTCATCGGCTCCCAACGCGACCTCCAACGAGCCTCCGCCGATGTCCAGCACGAGAAGACGCCCCGCATCCCAGCCGTACCAGCGTCTCGCCGCAAGGAAGGTCAGACGGGCCTCGTCATTGCCCGACAGCACCACGACACCCTGCCCGATGTGCTGCTCGATCTGCTGCAAGATCTTCGAACCGTTCGGCGCCTCACGGATGGCCGAGGTCGCCATCGGCAGCAATTGCGTGACATTGTATTCCTCGGCAAGCTTCATCCCCTGGTCGACGCCTGCCAGAATCGCCTCGATACCGGCTTTCTTGATGCAGCCGTCCTCTTTGAGATACTGCATCAGCCGCACTGTGGACTTGGTCGAAGCCTCGGGGTCGGGCCTGGAACCGGGTGCCGCATCAACAATGAGCATATGAATCGTATTGGAGCCTATATCGAGCACTCCCAAACGGGTGGTATCCGAACGATGTTTAGCCATGATTCTCGACTGTAGCAAGCACCATCGCCGTAAGGCGGCCTTCATTCCTCAGCCATGTGGCGTAATCGTCGAATTCAGAGCACAAAACCCAGTTCCTTCGCGGCATCGCTGGGGGTAGGGTCATACGACCACAGTTCCTCGAGATTCTCGTTGGTCGTCAGACTGCGAATCTCCGCCTTGTCGATGTAGAGTTCGCCGGAGAGATGGTCGGTCTCGTGCTGGAAAATGCGGGCAGGCCAGCCATGCAGATGCTCTTCGTGCTGCTTGCCTTTGGCGTCCTCCCACCGTGCGGTGATGTCCAGCCAACGCCGACGGACCGCCTGATAGCCATCGAAGGAGAGACATCCTTCATAGAAGCTGCGCGTGGCATCGCCTATCGGCTCATAACTGGGATTGATGATCTCGTGGAAGGGCAATTCCGCTATTTCACGCGGATCGTCGTATTCCTCATCCTCTGCCGTGTCCACGATGCCCGCATCATAATCGTCGCCGCTCTCATCGTCGGCACGCACATGGTCCTCGACGACGGCTATGGCGAGACCCACACCAATCTGAGGACCCGCAAGCCCCACACCAGGAGCCTCGAGCATCGTGATGCGCATGGCATTGATAAGCCGGGCCAGGGTCCTTCTGGACAGCTGTCCGTCCACGCGTTCGGTTTGCTGACGCAGCACCACCTCGCCTGCCTGAACAATCGGCAGCAGATGCTTCCTTCCGGCATCGTGCAGCAACTGCTCGACTTCCTGATTCCACGTTGTGGCGTTTCGCACCGTCATCTCCAAATTCCTACAGACTCAATTCGTCGGCCACGACCTGCGCCAAACGATGGCAGACCTCGTCAGCCTGCTGCTGGGTCTCCGCCTCAGCCATAACACGGACCAGTGGCTCGGTGCCGCTCGGACGCAACAGCACCCTGCCGGTCTCGCCCAACAAGGCCTCTTCGCGTTCCACCGCAGCCTGCACCTTCGCGTTGGTCGGTGCGGCGAGTTTATCGACATTGGGAACGTTGATCAGCTGCTGCGGCAATTGCGGGAAGTCGGCGGCCAATTCCTTGAGGCTGCGCCCGGTACGAACCACCTCATTGGCGAGTGTCAGCGCGGTCAGAGTACCGTCACCGGTGGTGGCGAACTCGCGGTTGATGACATGGCCGGACTGTTCACCGCCGAGGGTGAACCCTCCACGCAGCATTTCCTCCAACACATAGCGATCACCCACACCGGTCTGCACCGTGGCGATGCCCATATCCTTCAGCGCGAGCTTCAACCCGAGATTGCTCATGACGGTGACCACCAAAGTGTTGTTGGCCAGCTTGCCCTCGCGCTGCTTGGCGTGGGCCAGAATCCCCATGATCTGGTCGCCGTTGACCATTGTGCCATCCTCGTCGACCGCAAGGCACCTGTCGGCATCCCCGTCGAAGGCCACTCCCATCACGGCGTCGGAAGCCTTCACCATGGCCTGCAGCTGCTCCGGATGCGTGGAACCCGCATGCTTGTTGATGTTGTATCCGTCAGGCGAAGCATTGATGACCACCACATCGGCACCCGCCTGGCGAAGGGCCTCCGGTGCCACCACCGATGTGGCGCCGTTCGCGCAGTCGGCGACGATGCGAAGGCCCGCCAAAGGCTTCGGTCTGGTCTTATCCGCGCCTGTCGGCGCAACGGCACTCACCAGGTGGTCGATGTACATATTCGTCGCGGTGACCGTGTCGTGGGACACACGTCCGACGCCCTCGCCGGTCGGCCGTTCCCACTCGGCTCCGAGAACCTTCTCGATTTCGTCCTCTTTGGTGTCGGCGAGCTTGAACCCGCCCCGGGCGAAGAATTTGATGCCGTTGTCGGGCATGGGATTATGCGATGCGGAGATAACCGCACCCATCTCGACGTTCAGCACCGACGTCAGATAGGCGATGCCGGGCGTAGGGATGATGCCGACATCGATGACATCGAAGCCGCCCGAGCTCATGCCCGCAGCAAGGGCGGACGCCAGAAAATCGCCTGAAACACGGGTGTCGCGACCTATCAGCGCACGTCGACGCCCACCGTTCTGGTCGCTGCTCCCCAACACCCGAACGGCCGCATCACCCAAATCCAAAGCCAACTGCGCCGTCAGCTTCCTATTGGCCAATCCTCGCACGCCGTCAGTTCCAAATAGCCTTGGCATCTTGCTCCTCGTCTCTGCGCTTATCACCACGATATATGGTAACCGTCACGATGCATATTGCTGCATGCAGTCGTGCAATCGACCGGAACTCTTCGCATTTGGCACGAATCGAACCATCACTGCTTGTAACCGCCGCGAAAAGCTCCGAAAAAACGGCACCGCCCTGCAAGGATGAACCATGCAGGGCAGTCCCGTCAACCGTTCCCGGCCGTCGTCACCGATGCTCAGGCGAGCTGCTCGTTGAAGCTGCGGACCTTGAGAGTACGGCGTGATTCCTCGGTGTTCTTGATGATCATGCCTCTGAGCGCACGGTCTGCATCCTGGTGGGATTCAAGCCACTGCTCCCCTGCCTTGACCAGCTTGGTCGGGTCGGCGTAACGCGGGTAGAGACCACGTCCGGAAAGCGGGTCGATGAGGCTTTCGGCGACGTGGAAGGACTTGTTCTTCCAAATCCAGTCGACGCTGTCGAAATAGCGCTGCACGTAATCGACGTACAAAGCCGGGATCGCGTTATCCGAGAATCCTCCGGCGACCTCCTCGATCTGCGAGTTCGTGAGCTTCTCATCGTGCAGGGCGGCATCCCAAGCCCATGCCTTCACCTTGTCGGTAGGCACGGAGGCCTTCGCACCGATGGCGAATTCCCTGTTTTCCGTGGTGTCCTTCTTGGACAGTTCGGCATCGATCTCACCGTCAGCCAGAAGGTCCTGAGCTGCGAGCGCCGTGATAATCGCCCAACGCAGGTTGTTGTCAACAGTCAGACCTTCAAGCTTGAGGTCGCCCGAGAGCAGACCGCGAGCATGGTCCTCGAAATCAGGGTCAACGCCATATCCGAGGTATGAACGCACCAGCTGGAATTGCTCGTCGGAACCGGCTTCGCTCCGAAGCGCCAGATCCCAGAGCTGCTGCGCGACGAATGAGAGCACGGTCTCGCGGCGACGTCCGGCCACATAGCTGTGGGCAGCGGTCGACAGCTGTCCGATGGCGTAGCGGAAGGTGGTCGAATGCTTTTCGGTCGACAGAGCCTTCAAGGACAGCCCGATGAAACGTTCTGCAGGGTATTCGCCGTCACGCGTGACATCCCAGAAGCTCAGCCACACCAATGCCCGGGCCAGTGAATCCTCGAAACGGTAGAGGTTTTCTTCGGCGAACTTCACCGACTCCTCATCGAGACGAATCTTCGTGTAGGTCAAGTCGTCGTCGTTGATTACCACGCAGGCGGGGCGCTTCTTGCCTACGACGGCATCCACCTGAGTGCTTTCACCGTCGACATCCAGCTCGAACCGTTCGGTGCGTACGACCGAACCCTCCTCGTTCAGATCGTAGAAGCCTACCGCCAAACGGTGAGGACGCAGCACCGGGTATTCTTCCGGTGCGCTCTGCGTCAAGGTCATCGAGGTGATGACGCCCTGATCGTCGGTCTGCACATCCGAACTGATCGTGTTGATGCCCGACTGCTCCAGCCAGAGCTTCGACCAGGAATTCAGGTCTCGCCCCGAAGCCGCGGCGAGTTCGGCCAGCAGGTCGTTCAGCGTCGCGTTCGCGTAGGCGTACTTCTCCAGATAGTTGTGGATGCCCTTGAAGAAATCCTCACGCCCGACGTAGGCGACCAGCTGTTTGAGCACGGAAGCGCCCTTGGCGTAGGTGATGCCATCGAAATTGACGTAGGTGTCGTTCAAATCGTTGATCGGCGCGACGATGGGGTGCGTCGTCGAGAGCTGGTCCTCGCGCAGGGCCCAGCTTTTCTCGCCGGAGCAGAATGTGGCCCAGTCTCCCGACCATTCGGTGGCCTCTGCGGTCGCCAAGGTGGACATGAATTCGGCGAAGGACTCGTTGAGCCACAGATCGTTCCACCATTTCATCGTCACATAATCGCCGAACCACATATGCGCCAGCTCATGCAGCACGGTTTCGACACGACGGTTTGCCACGGCATCGGTGACCTTCGATTCGAAGATGTACGAATCACGGAAGGTGACCATGCCGATGTTCTCCATCGCACCCGCGTTGTATTCCGGCACGAAGACCTGGTCGTATTTCGCGTATGGGTACGGCACGCCCCAGATGTTGGCGTAGAAGGCGAAACCCTTCTTGGTGATGTCGAAGAGGTACTCGGCATCCTTGTCCATCGCATCCTTGAGCGCCTGACGGCAGTAGAGCGCCATCGGCACGGTGCGACCGTCCTCGTTGGCGTATTCGCTCGTCCACTTGGCGTACGGCCCTACGGCGAATGAGGTCAGGTATGAGCTCATCCTGGGCGTGGACTCGAACACCCAGCGCCGTATGCCCTCGGCCTGACGGCCTTCTCCCAGCGTGCCGTCCTGCGTGAGACGATCGACGTTGTCGACCTTGGCAACCGGCATATTCGACACGACTTCCCAGCTTTGCGGGGCCTGGACGGTGAAATCGAACACGGCCTTGAGATCGGGCTGGTCGAATACCGCATAGACACGGCGAGCGTCCGGCACCTCGAATTGGCTGTACAGATAGACGTTGCCATCCGACGGGTCGACGCTGCGATGCAGGCCTTCACCCGTATTCGAATACTGGCAGCTGGCCACCACACGCACGGTATTGTGCTCGGCGAGACCGGATAGTTCGATTCTGCTGTCGACAAACACCTTGGACGCGTCGAGTTCCTCGCCGTTCAGCGTGATCTTCTCGACGGTGTTCGCGATAAGGTCCAAAAAGCTGTTCGACCCCTGCTCGGCGTCAAAAGTGACAGTGGTGTCAGAGATGAAGTTCCTGGGGCCGACGGTGAGATCGAGCTCCACCGCATAGTGCGGATCGGACACGACGGCACTGCGTTCCTGCGCTTCAACTCTGGTGAGATTTGCTCCTGGCATTGCACTCCTTTTGCATACATGTGCGGCTTCTGACCGCTTCCCCCGACTCTGGCCGGTCAAACATATTCGTCAGCTAGCCTATCGCGTTCTCAAACAAATGTCTGTTCCGACGAATGATCCGATGCGCACTTGCGGCCTTCTCCGTCCCCATCGGCACAGCTTCGGGTATTCTACGCACCAGGCACAGAGCACCAAGAGCACGCACCGCCCGCCGGCGCATCTGAAGGTGTGAAACAACAGGAACGCATGCCCGAATCAATGGACATGCGTTCCTGAAAGGACCCGCTATCGGTTATATTCAGTCCTGCTTCTGAACATCCTGAGCGAGATCCGCAACGACCGGCACGATCATCGGGCGACGGTGCAGCTTGCGCGACACCCATCCACCGAGCGTGCGGCGCATGATCTGCTGCAGCTGATAGGTGCTGCGAGTGCCCTGCATCATCGCATCCTGCAACTGCTGGGTTATCTGCTCGCGAACCTTGACGAATTCGCTCTCATCCTCGGCGACGGCATTCAGGAAGATCTTCGGCCCGGAAACCACGTCGGAGGACTCCGTATCTACCACGGCGAAGGCGGAAACGAAACCTTCGGAACCGAGAATACGACGCTTCTCGAGTTCGTCATCGGTCAGCTCACCGACCGAATCGCCATCGACATACACGTATCCACAAGGTACCGAACCCACCACTGCAGCCTGGCCGTGGTACAGATCCACCACATCGCCATCCTCGGCAAGCACCACATTCTGCGGATCGACTCCCGTCTTGACCGCAATCAGACCATTAGCCACCAGGTGACGGTTCTCGCCGTGGATAGGCATCGCGCACTTAGGCTGAACGATGTTGTAGAAGTACAGCAGCTCACCCTCGTCGGCATGTCCGGAAACGTGGATGGCGGCATTGTCCTTGTTGATAACGCGGGCGCCCATACGAATGAGCTTGTTGATGACGCGGTACACGCCATGCTCGTTACCCGGAATCAGCGAGCTGGCCAGCACCACGGTATCGAACTCGTTCACGGTGATGTCACGATGCGTGCCATCCGCGATACGACCCAGTGCGGCCATGGGCTCACCCTGCGAACCGGTGCACATATACACGATTTTGTCGTCCTGGATGTCATGCGCCTGCTTGAGGTCCACAACCGTGTTCTCAGGAAGATGCAAATAACCCAGATCAGAGGCGATGCCCATGTTACGAACCATCGAGCGTCCGACGAAGACCACCTTGCGACCGTTCTTGTGCGCGGCATCCACAACCTGCTGCACACGGTGCACGTGGCTGGAGAAGCTGGCGACGATGATCTTGCGCGTGGCCTCGGCAAAGGCACGATCCAGTGCAGGGCCGATCGTGGTCTCGGGCTTGACGAATCCCGGAACCTCGGCGTTGGTGGAGTCCACCATCAGCAGATCGACACCCTGCTCGCCCAGACGGCTGAACTCGCGAAGATCGGTGATCTTATGGTCCAAAGGCAGCTGATCCAGCTTCATGTCGCCGGTGTCGATGATATGGCCTGCCGGGGTTTTGACCGACACGGCCAGAGCATCGGGAATCGAATGCGTCACGGTGATGAATTCAAGTGTGAAGGGACCGACCTTCAGCTTGTCTCGCCCCTCGACCTCGACCTTGGTCGGGTTCAGACGATGCTCTTTGCACTTCGCATCGACGAAAGCGAGGGTCAGCTTGGAGCCGATCAGAGGGATATCAGGTCGCAGCTTCAACAGATAGGGCACGCCACCGATGTGGTCCTCGTGGCCGTGGGTGAGCACCAAGGCATCGACCTCATCGAGCCGATCCTTGATATAGCTGAAATCGGGCAGAATCAGATCGACACCCGGCTGCTCCTCTTCGGGGAACAGCACACCGCAGTCAATGAGCAGAATATGACCGTTGTATTCGATCACATTCATGTTGCGGCCGATTTCGCCCAGACCACCCAGCGGCACGATGCGCATGGAGCCCTTGCGATACTTGGGCGGCGGGACCAGCACGACTTCCTGCTGCTCTACCTTGTCTCTCGAATTGCGGGTGTTCCCCTGCCGCGAACGACCACGGCCGGCTCCCTTCGAGCGACCCTTCCCCGCGGATTGACGATTGTTGCTACGTGTCTTCGTTTCTTGTTCTTTTGCCATTCTCACTTGATTTTCTGTTATGGTGCCTCCGCCTGTACGGAAGCGACGTTCGACATTCGGCGAACGCGAAGTGCGTCAGAGGTGCCGCCTAGAGCAGACCCGCCTGAAGCATGCCTTCCTCTGCCTTGTCGAGTTCCTTCGGACCCGGCTCGACATTCGGCAAACGCATTGCAGCCGTAGGGATATACCCTTTGATTTTGAGTGCGGCCTTGGCCATAACCGCCTGATATCCGTCACCGTTCAACGCCTCGACGATCGGACTGAGGCGTTCGGCCAACTCCTGAGCCTTGCGGATATCGCCACGGTTGAAGGCCTGCACCAGCTCTTGCATGGGCTTTGCCGCCACATGCGCCGTAACCGAAATGATGCCTACCGCTCCGATGGACAGGAAGGGCAGGAACAAACCGTCATCACCCGAATACCAGGACAGTCCGGTCACCTTCCTTTTCTCGATGGCCGCCGTCAAATTGCCTGTGGCATCCTTGACAGCGCAAACACGCTCCAAGTCGGCCAACCTGCGATAGGTATCGAGGCTCACGTGCAGACCAGTACGTCCGGGAACGTCGTATATCACGATGGGCTTCTCGGCGACCGCATTGACCTGCTTGTAATGCTCCACCACGCCGTTGGCAGAAGGTCGTGAATAGTATGGCATCACGATCAACAGGCCATCGGCACCGGCTTCCTGAGTCATTTCGGCCATGCGCACGGTATGGGCGGTGTCATTGGAACCCGCGCCTGAAATCACCGGCACATCCACCGCAGCCTTCACGGCCCTGACCAAGTCGACCTTCTCATCAAGATGCGTCACCGGGGACTCGCCCGTGGTGCCGTTCACCACGATGCCATCGGCCCCGTCGGCGACCAAATGTTGGGCCAGGGATGCCGCGGCATCGAAATCCACCGAGCCGTCGGCCCTCATCGGAGTAGCCATAGCAGGAAGGACGCGTCCGAAAGGAGCCGCGTCCAGCAGTTGCATCTCACCGTCACTCATATATCTCAAGGTACTTCTGGGCTGAGACCAGAGCAAGTCATCCGAGGATTATTGGACAATCGCCGTATCGGAGCTTCATAGATCCAGGAAGGAGTCCAGACCTATCGTCAGACCGGCATGCTTGCCGGAGGCCACCTCCCGCACGGCCAGCATCACGCCAGGCATGAAGGAGGATCTGTCGAAACTGTCGGCACGGATGACCAGCTGCTCACCGGCATTGCCGAACAGCACCTCCTCATGGGCGTTCAATCCGCGCAGCCGCACCGCGTGAACATGCACCCCATCAATGACCTGACCGCGTGAACCCCCGTCGCTTTGCGTGTTGTCAGGGACTTCGCCGAGCCCAGCTCTGCGACGGGCCGCGGCGATGCCTTCGGCTGTGTGAATGGCGGTTCCTGAAGGAGCGTCGACCTTGTCGGGGTGGTGCAGTTCGATGACCTCGGCGGATTCAAAATACTTCGCGGCGATACCGGCGAAATGATCGGCAAGCACCGCCGATATGGCGAAGTTCGGTGCGATGAACACGCTGACCTCAGGGTGTTCGTCGAGCGCCCTGCGTACCTTGTCGAGTTTGTCGTCCGTCCAACCAGTGGTCCCGACCACGGTATTGACGCCTTGGCTTATCAACGCCAGCACATTATCTAAGGTCACCGAGGGAACGGTGAAATCGACCGCGACATCGGTGTTCTCCGGAGTGATAGCCGCCAGGTCGTCACCGGCATCCACGCCTTTCGCGAATTCCATGCCCTCGGTGCCCTGCACCGTCTTCACCACATTGCCGCCCATACGTCCATGCGCACCGACCACCGACACACGTATCATTCCAAAGCTCCATCCACTCGACAACCATGACCAAATTCCACCATACAGCCCCCGAAACAGAGATAACTGCAATAAAAGGACAGCAATTCGGCATATTGTTGGCGAAAAAGCTATCCTTTTAGTGCAGTTATCGAAACCTCGGCGGGAATGCGGACAAGATCAGGCTGCTCCGAGGTAGATGTAACGGGTGTCGTCAGCAGGCCAGAAGGGGTTTTCGTCATCGCCTGCGACCACGCAGTCGTCGGAAGCGGGAAGCTCGGCGATACGCTCGAGCTGCTGATGATCGTAGAAGCTGTAGTTGCAGCTGGTGTCGGTATGCAGGAAGAAATGCTCGACGCCGTAATCGCGAAGGCGCTGTTTCATGCGGCGGAACAGGGTGCCTCCAACACCATGCCCACGGGATTGCGATGACACCAGGAACAGCTGCAACTCGGCCTGGCTGCGCTCCTGCACATCGGCATCCTTGTCCATGCATACCTCGATACCATGCCAGTGCATCAGATCGGAAAGCGCGCGGCAGCCTTCGGAATTGGCCGACATCTGCGCATCCACGAAGTTGAGCTTCGTAACCGCCTCCTTAAACAGCACCGGACGGCCTTCGACCTTAAGCAACACCACACCCGCGATATGCCCGTCCAGCACCGCGACCTCGCCGTCGGTACTTTCGCACATATAGCGAAGCACGCTCCTGCGCGCGCTCAATGCAGCGATGGGCGTACCTATATGCGGCTCGATGCGGAACCACATGTCCTCGAAAAGTCCGCAAATCTCATCCAGATCCGACCAGGCAAGCTCACGGTATGTCACCTGGGCCTGCGCCGATGCCGAGCTGGTCTGCTCAAGTGAAGCGTCCATTGAATCCTGCATGGTTATCTGAATCTCCTTGTTATGCACTACCTGTATACCGCCACTTCTCATGTCCCTGGCGCTGTTTCCAGGCCAGGCCGAGCATGACGGACGACATTCCCCCACAACGCTTGCATAATCGCTTATGCCATCACCTTCGCGCCCGCAGGTGCAATCACCTCACCTGTGCAAGCACACGACGCTTCGCGTGTAACGGCTCGGCTCTCGCACTGCCAAAGCCGCACGCCACAGGTTAGCCCACGCAGCGTGACATGGGAAGCGCACGCCGGAAACGATGAATCAATCGTTGTCGGATGTCTCGGGGACACCAAGTCTGACGCTGTCCATAATCTCTTTGCGAGTGTTCCCGTGTACCGGTATTTCAGCGCTGTCCGCTGTTTCCTCACTCAGATAGTAGAGGCAAGCATCAATGCTGTCCAATTCCACGTCTTCGATCACGGAGAGCAGAAGACGGTATATTTCGAGCTGCATCAGCTTCCTGTCTCGCTCCGCAGCATTCCTCGGACGATGCCCGGTCTTCCAATCGACAATCGTGAAAGCCTTGGTGGGATCACTCTCATCGAGGCCTCCTTTGAACACGGCATCCAGTTTGCCGTTGACCACGGAACCCTCCAAATACGCGACAATCGGTCGCTCCACCCACAACGGCGTTCTTCGAGCCCAAGGCGATGCCGCCAAACGCCGCTTCCACAGCAGGAGCTGCCCTCCAGTGTCGGTCGTCGATGCCTGCCCCTGAGCCAGAGCCTGAGCCTGAGCCTGAGCCTGAGCATCATCATCATCGAGTTCATGCATCATGTTCTCGCGTACCTGCGCGGTATCCACCAAGGCGAGATGCCCACCTTGGATATACCCATCCCCAAGCCCCTCGTCCCCTAGGGCCACGGCATCGTCCGCAGAAGGCATCATGAATCTGCTCGCCCACTCGTGGAACACCGTTCCCGCCTGTGCGGACGGGGAGGACACCCGTGGAATCGGTCTGACTATGCCCTGCCAGTATTCCTGTTCGCGTGCTGATGTGAGCGCACCCGAACGCGCCTGGATGGCTGTCACGTTCTGTGTGCCATGCCGGAGAATCCTGCTGCCGATTTCGCGAAGTCCCTCGACGTTTCGAGGATCTATCGAAGGGCCGCCGAAACGTCCTGCCACAGCCTGCACGACTCGCTCCGCCTGCACGAAAAGCGAAGACTCATCCGCATCCTCGGCATTCGGCAGATCAGGCTCGTCATGAATCAGCCGAAGCGAATCCTGAAGCACCCGTGATACCGCGGGGCTCAACTCCACCGGCCATATGGCCGACGGGCGTTCGGTGACGCTGATCGACGGCGCCTCACGCTGGGCGGACAGCACGACAGCCGATTCGTACTCCTGTGCATCAGCTCCGACGAACAGTCCGACCGGTGGCAGGGCCTCGCCTTCAGCCACTGGACGACCACCGCCCGAAGGCACGCAACCGTCGTGATGCTGGAACAGATCATGCAGCTCCAGCCAGAAATTGGATGCCACATCGGCCATATCGACCTGCTGGTCGTCCAAAGCCGCCAGCGGATCACCAGGTGTCTGGGCGAAGGTCAGCAGAATGTCGTGCTTCGCACGGGTCAGCGCAACATACGCCAGACGCCGTTCATCGTCGTGCTGCCTGGCTCCGTATTCCTGCAGCTGCGTGAGGAATGTCGGAGCCGAAGCCTGCAGTCCCTCTTCGATTTCCTGCGCCGATTTGTATTCGCGCAACGCCCCGAAAGCCTCGTCCACGATGTCTTCGAGTTTCAGGGTCTTGAGACTCTGCACCGGATCGACTTCGAGTGAGACGTCATGGGGGAAGCGCGGCAGAATCAGTGCGTCGGCACGAACAGGGACCGGCACCGCCGTGGGATCACTGAGCCAGCTGTTCGCCGTCTGCTCGTATCTGGGTGCTGTCAGCCCAACGCCCTGACTTTGCTCGATACGCGTGATCTTCAGCTGGTCACCTTGTTTGCTGGGGAAGCTCCCCGATTTCAGCCCCACCAAAGCCACCGCGTCCCATTCGAGACCTTTGGCCTGATGTATGGTCATCAGCACCACATCGGCATGACTCTGCTGTGCCGATGAAGGTTCGTCCGGGCTTTTCCTGATGGAATCCACCCATGACATGAAGCCGTACAAGCTGGCGACCCTGTCCGAGGGCAGATCGGCCACGAAGGCGTCCACCAGGCCGTCAAGCGCGCCGAGCGTAGCGGTCGCCTCGCTTGCGTGAAGAGGGTCGTTCGGCCGTCGAATCATACGAGACAGCACCAGATCGATGTCGAGATCCAAGGCCTGCACTGCGCCACGAACCGCCTGCTTCACCCCCAGCAGACTTTGCGCCTGCGCCTGGCGCAACACTTTGGATGCCTTGCACAGCATGCGCCATCCCTCGGCGCTGAAACGCTGCCGCACCTTGCCGTTGGATGCAGGTGCGAAATACTGCTCATCCATCAGCACATCGATGAGAAACACGCCATCCGGCACCAAATCTCGATGCTGCCTCACCGCCTGAGCCATTTCGGAGCCATGCAGACCGCCAGGCACTACGCCAGCCTCCACAAGCGCCCTGTACCGGTGCTCGTTGTTGAGATCCTCGCACCAGCGCGCCAAGGCATCGAGATCACGCGGAGCAATCCGGTACCTTGTCGAGGCGAGCAGACGCATCAGCGATGCGGAGTCCGTATGGTTGCTGATGACGTGGAGCAGCGCCAGCACATCCATGATTTCGGGTTTCTCCAGCAACGCCGAGTAACCCACCACTTCGCAGCTCAGTCCCGCCGCCTGCATCGCCTCACGATATTGGGGCATGGCGGATTTGGAGCGGAACAGCACTGCCACATGCGGTGCGGCAAGGTCGACGTCGCTCCCCTTGCCCGGCTTCTTGCCGAATCGCGATATGGCATGCCTGGCGAAACGAATCACCCCGTCGATCTCCTGAGCGACGGTTCGATACCCCAGCAGACCCAGCGTGCCTTCGTCCGCATCATCACGAGGCCGAAGTTCGAGTACATCCACCTCACGCATCGTCGCGCTGGATGCCGGACCGTCATGTTCACGAAGATTTCGGGTCAGGGCGTTTGCCGCCTCAAGCACGATTCGCGGATTGCGGAAGGTGATGGACAGAGCGTTCGGGCTGCCCTGAACGCCGAATTGCCGTTGAAAGGTGCGGAAGGCTCCGGGGCTGGCACCTCTCCAGGCATAGATGGATTGGAAGGGGTCGCCGACGGCGGTCACCGACGTGGGCGCGGGGGCGGCTGCGGCATCAGTATGGAACAGGGCCGCCAGCAGCATCGCCTGCGTGGTGGAGGTGTCCTGATACTCGTCCAGAAACA
The DNA here is from genome assembly GCF_000738005.1 of Bifidobacterium crudilactis. Taxonomy (NCBI): domain Bacteria; kingdom Bacillati; phylum Actinomycetota; class Actinomycetes; order Bifidobacteriales; family Bifidobacteriaceae; genus Bifidobacterium; species Bifidobacterium crudilactis. The sequence continues at coordinate 1,403,830 of NZ_JHAL01000002.1, forward strand.
CATGCGAGAAGCGTTTGCGGTATTGGGCCCCTATCGAGGGAAATCTGGTCAGGAGCTGAAATGCGGCCAGGGTGAAATCGCTGAATTCCGCCATGTTCGCCTCGCGCTTGGCTCGCTGGTATTGCCTTGCAAGACCGAGCAGCAACTCGCGTTGACGGGTGACGCCGAGGAGTTCGTTGGCGTTGAACAAGTTCTGCAGATGATGCCGGTAACTCATCTGACGCAGCTTTTCGGCATAATCCGCGTCCGAATCCTTCTTAGCCCTCTTGGGTGCTTTGAGTTTGGCATCCGTCATCGCTTTTTCGGGGACCGTCTCGCCTGCGAGGCCCCGTTCAAGTGCTTCCAGGAAAGCGGTGTCCCAGGCGCTCACACGATCGGCGGCATCGTCGAAGCTCGGACAATCCTCGCTGATCATCGCGCTGGTGCACGCATGGGCGAGCGCCAGCACCTGGTCCACAATCGTGCCGAAAGCCAGCGAGGGCACACCCGCCACATCATCTGATGACGACTCCGCCTGCTCGACCCGCTCTTGTCTGAATGCCTCGAAAATGGCCTCGCTATGCTCGTGCACCACCGTGGAGGCGAGTTGATAGGCACCGGCATCACTCAAAGGCTGCGTCTGCTGGTCCATACCGACCAACAGCCCGTACCTGCGCACAATCGATTGGAAGAAGGCGTCGTAGGTGTAGACCTCCGGTTTCAGGAAACCACTGTCGGCATCGACCGGCTGGGCGGATGCCTGGGGTACGGAACCCTCAATCGCCTCGTCCCGGGCAAGCACCGCGGCGGAAACACGCGACAGCAGTTCAGAAGCGGCCTTCCTGGTGAACGTCAGCCCCAGAATTCTCTCCGGCGCGACCCCCTGACGGATGAGATTGATGATGCGCTGCGTCATCGTCATCGTTTTGCCGGAGCCTGCGCCTGCGACCACAAGCACATCGCCGTTGACCGGCGCTTCGATGACCTCTCGCTGTTCCTTGGTGCCTCTCATCCCTCATCCTCCATCACGCTGCCGTGTAAAGCCTTCCACGCAGGGCATCCATCGGCTCCGCCGTTGTGGCATCGGTCGGCATCGAACTGCGACAGTTCACTGCCCAGAGAAAGCTTGACACCCGCCGCATAGAACACTCGGGAAATCATCGTCATGGCCCAGATACCCTGTTGCCCGGACCGCTGCTTCACGAAATTCCATGTCTCGTCACTGACCCCGTGCGGAGTCTTCTCGGATAATCCCGTCGGCAACCCTTCGGGCACATACAGTCTCTCAATCTTCGCAGACGCCGACCTCGGCTCGAACACGGTGTTGAGCCTCCCATCGAGCAGCAGGGCAGGCTGGTAGCTCGCTTCCTCATATGTTGATGTGGCAGGTGCTTGAGCGACGGCCACATCGAACAGCACCGCTTGGGAGATGGTGGGTGGCTGATTCTCGACTGCACCGAAATACTGCCCCAACTGGTAGCACGCCAGCTGGAGGTCGGAGAAGACCTCCTTGCGCGGATGCGCCTTGCTTCCGGTTTTGTAATCCACCAGACGCGTGACCGGACGGCCACCGAGGATGCGATGCTCAAGACGGTCGATTCGTCCGGACAGCTTCACGCTCACCCCTTCGTCCATTGCAGTGGGAAAACCGCCTACGAGAGCCGACATCACCGCGAAGCATTCGGACAGTCCGAGCGGACATTCGTCGCCATAGCTCGCATTCCATATCGGCAGTATGTCCGCGACGGTCAGCTTCGCAGTGAAGGGCAGCTCGCATTCCACACTCTCCAGGCTCCCGACATCGATAGGGTATTTACCTGTTTGGGCGTACTCCTTGTGCACGCTGCGCACGAAGTATGAGGCGATGTTGCCCATGATTGTTCGGGCGTTGGCTTCGCGGCGCCGCAAATCGTAGCTCTGCTGGTAGTCGGGCGGACTGCTCAACTCTCCTGAGCACTGCCTGTACAGCTCCATCATGGCATCGGCGGTGGAGACAATCACCGCTTGCTGGCCTTCGCGCCGGACCCTCTCCTGAATTGTCTGGGCATCGTCCAGGCCTTGTTCGCTGGCCAACTGAGCCACATGATGCACCAGAGAACCGAAACTCATGTAGATAGACCCCGGCTGCGGGCCACTGAGCTGTCTGCCGACAACCCATTCGAGCGGGCATTCCCAGATGCTGTCCACCGCCGACGGCGACAGCGTCACCGTGGTCGAGGGAACGGCCACGGCCGCTTCGGCCTTGCCGTCGACCGTGCCATCGGCATCACCATCGATAAACGCCCACGCCCCGGGGTCGGCCGACTCATATCCCAAGCCCTCCAACAAGTGCAGGGTCCTTACGGCGTCCTGCACAGTGGCGTCATGAGCAATGTGGTCATGAGCAATGTTGTCAAGCCGCCCGTTCACGCTTGCAGAGCCGTCGGAAGCTTCATCGGCTTGTGTCGCAATACGCCGGCTTGATTCCCGAATCAGCACGCCACGGGCCAGAGTAATCAGTCCGCGAGGGCTGAGTTCCAACCCTCCGAACGCCGAATCCTTCCCGTCAAGTGCGCCCACCGCCGTGAAGCGTGCCTCCATGGGGTCCTTGACACGCGGGCACAGTTCGGGCAGATAGCCGAACATGAAGTCGGATGGAACCATATCGTCATTCCACACGGCGCTCCATACCACCCGTTGTGACGCTCTGGTCACCGCCATCAGGAGATTCTTCTTTTCCGCATGCAAGGTGCTGCGAAGCCGTCGGCCTGTCGATGAGAACGCAAAATCCTTCGACGCATCATGGAATCGCATCACCAGGTCGGCCAGGTCCTCCGTGCTGAACAGGGTGTCTCGTTGCGTGACGTTCGGCCATACACCTTCCTGCAATGCGGGCAGCCACACCAGAGGCCACCGTCTCGCTTCGGCCGCCGCACCGGCAGGAGTGGTCAGCGTGACCGCCTGTTCCACCGGACCGATATGGGCCAGCGAGTCCGCTTCTATCTGCATCCCTCGGACCTGCGCGATGAATGCATCGACGTCATCGAAGCTTTGGCTACCGGAAGCGAATTGGAACAGTCGCATCACCGCATCGAGTCGATCGTTGGCCAGTTCCCCCCTATGGGTGGCGGCCAGCGATTCACGTTGCCACTGCGAGGCGACACCGCAGGCATCCCAAGCCTGCCACAGCACGTATTGCGGTTCCGGCACATCCAGGGTGGCGAGCCCTCCGTCGATGGTGTTCAGAATTTCACATAAGCGGCCCAGAGCTGCGACATCCGGGTCATGTCCGGAATTCGACGCTATGGCAGCCATCATGCTCAGCAGACGGCTCTGCACCTCACTATTCGAAAGCACCAGCAGAACGTACAGGGATGATCTGCTCATGGCACCAGGCGCATCGCTTCCGGTATGACCGTCTGCCGTCAGTGAATCGTCCACGATGATGCCGCTGCCGGCGAAACGCCGTTGTCTGCGTTCGTCGATTGCCTGACACCACGCGTCCCAGGCGTGACGCAGTGCCAGCGCATTCGACGGGTCGGAGGGCTGAACGTCCTGCAAGGAACGCGGAGTCTCGTACTCTGAGCCTTCCAGTTTGGCCAGCGCCACACAGGAATCCATCAGCATATCCAAACGTTCCAGACGCACCGGCCGTTCACCGGAGGCATCGGAGAAATTCGTCGTGATCAGAGGACTGGAGAGCACGGACCTTACCAATGCTCGAATCCGCTGCGCCTGGGTGTCAGCGTCGGGGACGGGCAAGGTGTTGAAGGAGCCCGTGGTAGTTGCGGACACGGCCCCGAACGTGGACCTCGTGCCGAATTCATTATCAAGCTTGGAGGGGTCGTGACGACCTTCGGCCAGTTCGATGAGCGCAAACAGTCCTTGGACGGTGGGCTCTTCCTTGAGCGGTTTGGTGACCGAGGAGAACCGGACGGGCACGCCCTCTTCGCGCAGCCGTCGCCCGTAGGATTCGATGGTCGCATTGTCGTGGGCGATAACCGCCATATCGTTCCAGTCTCGGCCGTTGGACAGGCATTCGTGTTTGATTTGCCAGACCACATGCGCGAGTTCTTCCTCAGGACCATGGAAGAGATGCTGTTCGACGCTGCCGTCGCCGAGCAGGGGGTTGTTCGGGTTCAGAGGACGAATCGGCAGACTGCCTTCCCACTGCGGCAGTTTGCCCGGCCTCCTCGGTATGCCGACTGATTCTTCCTCCTCGCTCGGTATTCCCAGCGACACTCTCGCGGCGACCACGTCCAGATAGCTGCCGGCGTTGCGCAGAGCCTCGGGCGGCATCTCCGCCGATACCGGCACCAAAGGTCTGGAGGGCAGCACGACTCTTTTGGCGTCAAGACGTCCGAGCATGGCCGCATTCGTCAGAAGAGGGCTTTCTCCCGTCAGCCCCGTCAGCCGATCATGATTGACGAAATGCCCACCCGGAAGGGGTACGCCTGCTGCTCGAATGCCTGTGGTGACCCGCCTATCGAGATATTCGGGATAGGAACCCCTGAAAATCTGCACCGCCTCATCGCTGTTGCCGACCAGCAGCAGACGGCATTGCATGGCGGACAAGGCCTGCAATAGCGACATTCCCGCCAACGTGACATCCTGCCAGTCATCCATCACCAACAATCGGGGTATGCGCAGGCGCTCGGCGGTTGACCGCCCATCGCTTCCCTGCGCAGCCCGCCGCACCGCATCCGCGGCTTCCACAAGCAAACGCGACGAATCCAAACGCGCTTCGCCGCTATAGGCCACCTCGATATGCTCGGCATACTCACGCCAAAGCCGGAATGACAGACGCCACTGCAATTCGAGCGATGCACGCTCCTGGTCGGGCAGGGCGGTGGATGCCAGGGCCTCCACCACGTCATCCTCGTCGCCGAATTCAAGCCCGAGTTCGTTGACGCGGGCAATCGTGTCCCTGAGCTGCGCCACAAAGTCGGCTCTGATGGCTTCCGCCAACGTGGCAAGGTCCTCATGCACCAGACCCCTGCGGAACACACCGCCGACATCTTGCCGAGGCTGGTCGTCGCGTGACTCGTCATCCCGTAGCCTGTCGTGACCTTCACCCTGACGTCGAATCACCGGATTCATATCCCTTCCGGTGAGCATGCTGATCCATGAGGGCAGTCCCCCGTAATATCTGCGCAGCAAACCGCAAGTTTCACATGAATCACCCCTGAGCACATGACCGACATGCTCAGCCAACACCTTTCTCAGCAAGGCCTCCTGCTCGGCGCCGTTGAGCAGCTTGGGCGCAGGCAGATGCCTGGCTCGATGGTCCTCGGACAACAGGCGGAACGCCAGGGCCGACAAGGTACCCACGGGACGCGACTCGTCGACCACCCCTCGAGCCTCGATTACCTTGCGACTCATGTCTGCGGCGGCCTGACGTCCCAACACGACCATCACGGCGTCTTCGACACCGAATGCCTCGATGCCATCGAGTAGTGCCGCGAGCGCGAAAGCGGTTTTCCCACTGCACGGCGGGCCGGTAACCACCAAGGTGGACGTGGCTTCATGCTCATCGTTAAGCAGTTCACCGTTCAGCAGATCACGCACCGCATACCGAGCCTGCTCGCTGCCATCGTCCCCGTAATCAGTCATACCTCTCAGAATATGACCTGGTCTGGTCGCTCGTCTTGTCGGCAGCTGCCACGCAGCTGCACTGCCCGTGGAGCGGCAGTGACGTTCACCGACAGCATCGCAAGCAAGGAAGGTCATACGGCAGTGTGCGAATCCCATCATGACCTGCCGAGATGACGCCCCAAAACCACACTCCAGGAAGCGGAGTTTGTTGCCGGGAGGATGCACATTCGCAGGCAAGGAAGTCTTAAAACGAAGCACTATTCGTTTTGGCGGATAGTGTGTACAACTTTGTCAAAGGCTGTTCTCGACGTCGCGACGCGGCGAGGATGTCTTAGGACGACGGACAGGCTGAACCTTCCGCTCGCCCCTGCACTATCGGTATTCCTTGCGTACCGCAGATCGGTGTGAGACAACACCCTTGAACGACACGGGAGATTATGAAGACATCACATTATGGCTGGGCGATGAAGTTCTCTCTTCTTTCGATATCCATGCTGTTGACCTCGTACAATGCCATCGCCGGCGCCATGCCCGCGCTGATCAAGCAATTCCCCGAACAGTCCCGCACGAACGTCGAGCTGCTCACCACGGCCCCGACATGCGCGATGATCGTCATGATCATCGTCTCGGGACTGCTCGCCAAGTCTGTCAGCGACCGCACTCTTGTGGTCACCGGCATCTCCATCGCGACGGTGTTCGGCATCATTCCCTTCTTCCTGACCAATAACTTCTGGCTGATCATGGCCTCGCGCATCGGGCTGGGCATAGGGCTCGGACTCATCAACTCACTGGCCGTCAGCCTTATCGGCAAGTACTTCTCAGGCGAGGAACGTGCCACTCTCATGGGTTTCCGTTCTGCCTTCGTCGCGCTCGGACAGGCGACGCTGACGCTTATATCCGGTTTCCTGTTGAATTTCGGATGGCACGGGCCCTTCCTGCTCTACATCCTTGCGATTCCCGTGTTGATACTCTTCGTCGTATTCGTCCCCAAGGAGCCTGTTGAACGGACATCGGACGCGGTTTCGGACCCCGGTGACAAACAGCGCGTCAACGCCCCTGTTCTGGCCATCACGGCATTTCTGTTCTTCACCGTCACGATGTACAGCGGCGTCACGGTGCGGCTGTCCTCGGTGATCACCGCCTCCGGATTCGGCACCATGCAGCAGGCCAGCACTCTGCTCAGCGTGATGGTGTTCTGCGGGATGCTGATGGGCTTCGTATTCGGCAAGGTCCACCGTCTGCTCAAGCGCCAGACCCTGACGCTCGGCGTGGTCTTCCTCACCGCAGCATGCTTCCTGATCTATTTCGCCCCGAACTTCCCCGTGCTGTGCGTCGGCGCATTGCTGGCAGGCCTGGCCTACCCGACGATGATTGCCTACTGCTTCAACAAAATCAACGAGGTCTGTCCTCCGCATTCACTGAACCTGTGCACCTCGGTGGTACTGGTCGGCTGCAACCTCAGCATTTTCACCGCACCGTACATGCTCAAGCTCGCCGCCATGCTCATCTCCTCCGAAGAACTGCAATCACCCTTCCTGGTCTATGGCATCGCGCTGACCGTACTGGCACTCGGCTGCGGACTCTGGTTCGCGCGCCGGCAACCGCAGGCGTCACGGTCCTGACCGGCGAGCACACTTGCCGGAAGAGGCAATCGTTGAGTGATTGGAGGACCTATGTCTTGGGCAACGATCATCACCATCATCGTGATAGCGGTGCTGTGCATAGTCGCATCGGTCTTTTTCAGCGTCAAAAGACGTTTGGACAAGAAGTCGCGGGATGAGGAGAATCCTGAACTGCGTCAGGCCTATCAGGAGATACGTCGCCAGATAGACCGCGGACACAGTGCCTCAGGCGGCTTCTTCGTCTGATACTCGCCCATATGCGCACCGGTCGCGATCATATGCCATAGCGGTGCTATTCAGATACCACGGGCACGGCTTTCGAGAACACATCGTTGGGGTCGCATTGCGCCTTGACACGAGCCAAGCGCAGCAGGGCATCTTCCGAATATGCTCTTCTCGAGGCTGTAGCGTCGGCGGAATCAAGCCAGTTCACGTATGATTCGCCACCGCGGTGTTCTATGCCTTCCCAGCCCGGCATAGGCTGATGTCGGTCGTCGCCAGGTGCGAGCAGCTGCGTCCCGATGACCATGACCGCGGCGTTCCTTGCGCTGAAAGCCGTCGCAGACGAAGGCACATCCGCCATCGCGCCGCCCAGTGCCCGTATGGCCATCATGAGCTGACCGGTCTCGAAGGCATCGCATACCGCGGATTGCTCGGCCTTCCCGAAGTCCGAGAGCAGAACATTTCGCTGCGCTGCCGCAGGCGCGGGGAAGGGGTCGTCCTGCACCAGAATCGACGCATAAGGCCTGTATTGAATATCCTTGTGCATCACCGTTCCCAAAGCCGACAGAGCTTCGACGTGCGGGGCGGCCTCATCTTCGTCCCCATCGAAACAGTATTGAAGCATCGCCATCGCCGGACTGTCCTGCATCGCGGGCATCAATGCGAGCACGCTCGTCAGACGCCGGTCGGCATCGCGCTGGCATCGTTCCCAGTCGCTCACCACAGGGCGGGCCTCGGCGAGCGAATCCAAAGCAAACAGCACCGTGCCGAACACCACCTTGTCAACGGGATGGGCTTCGAATTCCAAGCGTGTCAGCACGCCGAAATTTCCGCCTCCGCCGCGCACTGCCCAGAAGAGGTCAGGATGCTCGCTGTCCGACACTTCAAGCACCTCGCCATCGGCGGTGACCAGCTCCACGGACACCAGACTGTCGATGGACAGGCCGTATTCGCGTACCATCCAGCCGATGCCTCCACCGAGCGTAAGACCTACAACACCCACATCCGCCGTATCACCGGCAGTGAGAGCCAGGCCCTCGGATGACAGGGCCTTGGCAACCTCTCCCCAGGTCGCTCCGCCTCCGATACGCACACGCGACGAAACACCAACACGCTCAACCGCATTCATTCTCCGCATGTCGATGAGCATGCCATCCGATACCTGCGTCAGCCCCGCGAGGTTATGGCCTCCGCTTCTGACGGTCAACGGCATATGCTTCTGCCTGGCGTAGCGCAGCGCATCAACCACATCGGCAGTGGTGCGGGGACGGACGACAATATCGGGGGTCCCCACCCCGGTCACCGTGGTCACCGCGTCCTGATAGCCATCGTCCCCTGCGTGCAACACCATATCCTCACGTAATGCAACAGTCATCTCTGCGCTCCCCCTCACGTTTGTTCCCGTCCTGCGTAATCCCATAGATTGTATAGTCGTTTTCCTTTACCGCCAGCAGCTGATTCACACACGAAGTCGGACGAAATATGGCCTCACACGCCTATGCCCGTCATTCCGGGTCAACGGCGTCTGAGATGTCAACTGACCTCACACTCCCCGATTCGACGTGGAGCACCTTCGAAGCCGCGGCGATGGCCTTGGTCCTATGAGCGATCATGATGACCGTCTTGTCTTGAGCGTATTGCCGGAGCACCGAGAGAATCGCCGCCTCATTGGTATTGTCAAGCGCGGAGGTCACCTCATCGAGCACAAGTATCGGCGCATCCTTGAGCAACGCCCGCGCAATGGCCACCCGCTGTCGCTCTCCGCCTGACAACAGCGCGCCTCGCGGTCCCACCGGGCTGTCCCACCCGAGAGGGAGACGCTCGATCACCTCGTCGAGTCTGGCCGAGTGAGCGGCGTCAAGAATTTCCTGCCTGGTGGCGTCGGGGCGTCCGATACGAATGTTTTCCAGCACCGTCGTGTCGAAGAGGAACACATCCTGGAATACGAAGGAACTCATTGCCATAACCGCAGTACTGCCGATATCGCGAACATCCACACCACCGATGTTCACGCGACCGGTGTCGACATCCCAGAATCTCGACATCAGTCTGGCGAGCGTGGATTTGCCCGCACCGGAGGGACCTTCCAGCACGGTGATTCCACCGGGACTGATAACCGCATCGACATGGGAGAGAATCGCTTCGTTCCTGCGGTATCCGAAACCGACGTCCTGCAGTTCGATGTCATAGGATTCCGGGAGTTGAGGACTGTCTGGTTCCGGAAGTTCCGGAACCTCGAGAATCTGCTGGACCGCGTCGATGGCGGCATTGTCACGGTAGAGCTCGTCCGAATACTGCACGGCCAGGGTCAGCGGCTCCACGCAGCGAATGGCCAGCAAACACAGGACGGCGAACAACGCGGCGTCCACACTCTGCCCGTAAGCCGCAACGGTGGTGACGATGAGGGCTCCGGCAAAACAGAGCTGGGTGCCCAGTTGGAAGAACATGCTTGGCCGCCCTTCCGCCTTCAGCCGCGAAATGCCCATCCTCGTGTCGTCATCGACCGCCTGACGCATGTGCTCCCATGCCATGCCGGATTGCCCCGATGATCGCAGCACCGGCTGGAGGGCGGCATCCTCCAGCACCGCCTGGGAGAAGCGCAGGTCTGCGGCGCGCTCCAAGGGGTGCACCCTCTGCAGCACACGAACCGACCAGTACATACAGATCGCGGCAAGCGGCACCACGATCAGCAGCAGGACTCCCACCAGCGGTTGTATGAACAGCACCGCCACCGCTACCGTGAGCGGTGTGACGATGCCCGAAATCAAGCCGGGCAGCACCACAGGCCCCAGATGCGACAAGGTCTGCACATCCTCGCTCATCGCATTGGAGACCTTGGATGCGCTGGTCGAATCGAACCATCCCAACGGCAGACGAGTGACCTTGCTACCGATGCGACGCACGATACGGTCGCACATCGCATACACCGAGATTCTGGATGATCTGAGCAGACCGGTCATATGGGCCGCAAATGCCAGAACGATGCTGGCGACGAACAGCATCACCTGCCAGGCGTCGATGCTCCGGCCTTCGAGGATGAAGCGGAAAATCGGTATGGACAGCACGAATGCCATCCCCTGCAGCACCGCCGATGCCAGATAGAGCGCAACCAGGCCCGTGATGCCGGTGCTCGTCCCGGCAGCCTTCTCGATACCTCTCAACACATTCCCGCGATGCCGGGTTCCCGTCTGAGTATCCGTAATCATCAGCGCACCTCCTTGACCATCTGCGCCTGCCACAAGGACCGATATTCTCCGACCTGGGAGACCAGCTCCTGGTGGCTTCCCTGCTGAGTCACCTTCCCGTCGCAGAGCACGACGATAAGGTCCGAATCGACAATCGTGGAGAGTCTGTGCGCCACCGTGATGGTGGTCCGCTGCCACGAGAACTCGGTGAATGACTCGTCGAGCAGGGCCTCGTTTTCGGCATCCAGCGATGCGGTCGGTTCGTCCATCACCAGAATCGGCGCATTCTGCAGAAAGACCCTGGCTATGCACAGACGTTGACGCTCGCCTCCCGACAGCTGAGCTTCGGGAGAACCGATGATGGTGTCGTATCCGTGAGCCAGAGACATGATGCGCTGGTGGATATGGGCCTTTTTGGCCGCCTCCACAACTGCCTCATCGCTGGCTTCCGGGCAGGCAAAGCGAATGTTCTCACGTATGGAGACACTGGCGAGCATCATATCCTGGAACACGAATCCGACCTGAGCCAGCAGGTCCTTGCTGGAAATCGTTGAGATATCGCGTGAGCCGATACGGATATGCCCTCTCTGCACCTCCCAGAATCTGGCGAGCAGCCGCGTGACGGTGGTCTTTCCGGAACCGGAAGGCCCTACCAGGGCGGTTCTGCTTCCAGCCGGCACACGTAGCGACACATCGTGCAACACGTCGTGCGAGCGATCATATCCGAAACTCACATGGTCGAAGATGATGTCGGACCTGGCATCCGATGCGCCGAACGGGCTTGCATTCGCAGGTTCGCGCAATGCGTCTTCGTCGAGGAAGGCTACGATTCGTCCGGCGGCCTCCATGCCAAGCGTGACGTTCTGGACGAGACTGAGCGAACCGAAGAAGGTCTGCGGGACTCCAAGACCCACGAACAGGAACACGGCAATCCCGAAGATGGACGACCATTGCATGGTAAAGGAGCACCAGCACAGCAGCAGCATCGGCCCGAGCAGTATTCCCGGCAGCACCACCGTCGTCAGCAGGGACATGGGTCGTGCGACCGCGACCGTACCACGGTAGCTGGCATCCGAGAATCGGTCCAGACTTCTATGGAATCTCTGCATGAAACCGCCGGTCATCCCGTATCCCTTGAGCTCCGCTATGCCCTCGGTCAGTTCGACAGCATCGGCGGCGAGCTCCGACTGTGCGTGGGCGTAGTCCTCGCGAGTATGGGCATCATGGCGCGGAGCCAGCAATTTGGATATGGCAGCCACCAGCAGGAACATGAGCGCATAGCCGACCGCCAGTTGCCAGCTTGCGACGAAGAGCAACACCGTTGATGCGACGATGCCGCTGATGGCGCTCGATCCTTCGGCGACGACATGGGCGACGATGGTATGTATCGCCGCCGCATCGTCGACGACCAAGTGCCGAAGCTCGCCACTGCTGCGCGACACGATGTTTCCCAAAGGCACTTCGCCCATATGGTCCAATATGCGCTGTCTGACGGATCGGCGAAGCTTGGCGTCGACGATGTGGGCATATCCGAGACTGCCCATGTACATCAGCTGCCTGAGCACCAGGGAAATCAGAATCGAGGCGACCGCGACGATCATGGCGTCTCTGTGCAACGTGCCGTCAAGCAATCGTTGCACCAGCCAGGCCACGGCGACGTATGGCACCAGGGCGATCAATGCGGAGAACACATTGATTAGCCCCACCACCACCAAAGGTCCTCGAACCGGGTGCATGAGCATGCCCAGGTCGCGGAGTCTGGTGCTTCCTTTCTCTTCCGTCGTTCTCCCCTCATCCCGGGGTATTGCGTTTTCAACGTCGCTGCCGCCTTCATCGGTCAGAGACCTTGCGTTCTTCACTGTTGATGCATCACCTGATGCCATAACCTCATCCTCTGCTATATCAACATGTCGGCATTCCAAGCTCAGAGGGGCTTGATTCACCACAGTCGACATATCTTTAAACGGTAATCATTATCATTGTTTTCGACGCTAACGCCGCTCCCAGACAAGCCTGACGGGCACTGTCGCAACAAGAAATCGTTATCCCCTGCGATACCGGCATCCACGCCCCACGAATTGCGGCGACGCGGCGACATCCGTCATGGCGTGTCGCCGCACGTTGAGCAAAGCGCTATTCCCCGCCTCTCCACACGGCCTCAGACGTATCGGGCGGAGTGCCGATTTCGGCTATGTCATGGTCCCGAGAGGCCTGTGCAGTGAGGTATGCTCCATCGATCCTGTCGAGACGGAACCATCTGATGCCCTCGCGCATATGGCAGTAAGCCACGAGATACCATGCGCCCGATGTTCTGGCCAGCAGCTGCGGGTCCACGCGACGCTGCGTGGCATTGCCATCCCTATCCACATACCGCACGGATAGCGTGCGCCGCTGCGACAGGGCCTCCTCCAGCGTCCGCTGCACCCGCTCATCGGCCCCCGGGACTTCCTCGGCGTGATTCACCCACACCCTTCCGGCCACACGTTGCGCGTGACGACGCACTTCGGGTGTGGCCACGGCCAGGATTTTACTCAGCGCAGCTCGAGCGTCCATGGCGAAGGGCTGTCCGCCCAGAAGAGCGATCGCCGCGCAAAGACCCGCCACTTCCGTCGCATTGAGATTGACCGGTGGAAGCGTGGCCTGTGCATCAACGACATAACCTCCCCCGGGCCCCGGAACGGCCCATACGGGAAAGCCACCGAGCTGCAGTGACCGAATATCCCGTTTGACGGTGCGGACACTGACCCCGAAGGTGTCGGATAGCTGCTCCGCCGTGCGTCCGCGCTCGCCAGCAAGCCGAAGCTCCTCACGAATGGCATAGATGCGATCTGTACGATTCATACGGTAAATAGTGACATAACGGTGACATTCTTGCTTGATAGCGTGGCAGTATGACTATTTCACCAACACATGGCAACATCCCGATTCTGCTGATACCCGGTTATTGGCTGGGCTCATGGGCATGGGATGACGTTACCCGGAAACTCGGAGCGAAAGGCCTTCAGGCGCAGGGAGTCACCCTGCCCGGCCTGGCTTCGCAACATACCCCCAGGGAATTGATACGATTCGCGGACCATGTGACTTACGTGACCGAGCTGCTGCGGAACAGTTCCACACAGGCGATTGTGGTGGCGCATAGCGGAGCCGGTGCCATAGCCTCGGCGGTGGCAGACACCATGCCGGAAGCGCTCAGACGCATCATCTACGTCGATTCGGGGCCCGTATCGAATCGCACGATTCCCCGACCGGACCTGTCATTGACAGATGTCGAACTGCCCTTTCCCGGATTCGAGACGTTGACGACCATGGGAGCCAGCTCTCGGGGGCTGAGCCTGGAAGACAAGCAGCACATCGCCAAGCGTGCAGTGCCTCATCCCGTCGGAGCCATATGCGAAGCAATCGAACTGCGTAACCCACAGCGCAATAGCGTCCCGGCCACGATGATTTGCTGCTCGGCCTCCAGCCAGACCGTGCGCAGCCTGGCCACTGAAGGAAATCCGATGTTTGCGCCCATCAACGATCTGAGCGATGTGACCTTCGTGGACTTGCCCACAGGTCACTGGCCGATGTTCTCCGAGTCAGACGCACTGGCGGAACTCATCGCACGGGCAGTCGAGGGCGACTGAGCACAGGAACGCGTCTTTTACGGCGATACGCTACCTGAGCTTGAGTACTTGCTGCCCATGAGGCAACATCCGAGTAGCGGTCAATCGGGGATGCGCATCGCCCACTCCTGCAATTGCGCAGCCCGATCCTCGCGTATCGCCGAGAATCGCAGCTCGGACTCACCCGCGAATACGAACAAGGGCATGGTCATCCCTTCCACTCCCCTGCGCTGGCGAAGAACGGTGGTCCGACGTTCCACACTTTGAATTCTCGAACGTCGGGTAACCACCCAGAAGAGAGCGAACCCACGGGCACCCGACACGATGATTCTCTGTTCGTCCAGCAGTTGGAAGCCCTCGTTGCGGCCCTTCATCCAACGGAAGAAGCACCAGAGCAAGCCCGCGGCCAACGGCAGGAGCATCCACAGCAACATCATGCGTTCACGGGTGACTATGGCGACGGCCGATGTCGCAAGCGTGCCTATGACCGTGCACGAGACCGGCACGACGAGCAGAAATCGCATCAACCCCCGTCCCGTCCGTTCGACCTCTGCTTCGGGAATGTCCCATTGCGGCAGAATCCCGGCCAGTGCGGCAATCACCGCCCGCTGTTTGATAACCGGCAGCAGATTGATACTGGTGTTATCACCGTCATCATCTTCGCCGTGCGACGCGCTCAACGACAGGGTGACCGAACTCAGATGCAATATTCTCCGCATCACGGATTGATGAATGCCGACACTCTGGATTCTGCCCATCGGAATGGTGACCTTCCGTCTGGTGAGCAGACCTCGCTCTATCACCAGGTCATCCTGCCGACGCCACACCTCAAAGCCGTAAAACTGCATCATGCTGTTGACCACACTCGCCAGCATGAGCGCAAGCACCAGCAACAACCCGAGCACGATGACCACAAACGCTCCGCCGCTGAGGAAGCCGGTCACTTTGCTAGCCGCCTCATCGAACAGTCGGTCCGAAAGCAGGTCCCTGACTCTGTCCAGCAGACCGAGCAGGGCAAGAACGGCGGCAAGAAAACGCAGATCGGTGAGGGCATACAACAGGATGTCCGATGTCGAGGCCCTGTACAGTCTCGTTCCCTGCTCCCATGCAGGTTCAACCGTTCCTGCGCCTTCGTGTGAAGCCGTATCTAGAGCGCTTGCACCTTCACCGGCAGGACGCCCTTGCGCCGTTGCGGGTCCCGGTCCAGACGGCCCCGGGATGCTCCTCAAACGTTCCAACTCATATTGCACATCCGACGGCACGGCTTTGAGCACCATATCGGCGGCGACATTCCCCGCACTGGCGACGGTAAGTTTCACCACGGAAAAAGGCTTGTAGTAGAAGGGCTCGTCACTGCTGACGGTATGAATATGCGAGTAGGCGATGATGTTGCGCTTGCGCACGAGGATGCCGGTATGATATTCCACCGATTCGCCGGTAAGCCGGTATCTGGTGCTGAAATACCCCAGCAAAGGCGCGATGACGCAGGCACAGACCACTATGGCGACGCCAAGAGCCCATATGGCCCAGCTCGGCAAATCGAAGCGAAACACCACCACCCCTGCAGCGATAATCAACGATACGCTGCTCTTGACGCCACTTATCGCGTCTTCCACCAGCACCAAGGGGTGCAGCAGTCGCCACTGCACCTGAGATTGATGTTCCCGACTGTCCTCATCAGCCGGATTGCCCTGGCCTGACTGCTCGCTGTGTGTAAATTGCATGGTGGGAGCGGTCACAGGTCTTCCTTCTCCGTGCGGACTTTCGCGGTGATCTGACTCACCACACCCATGGCGTCCTCGACTTCAAGCGCATCTATGGTGTGAGCGCCCACGGCCGTGTGAATCTCAACGGACATCAGGGAAAAGGCCCGGAGCAGCGGACCTTGTTCGGTCTCCACATGCTGCACGCGGTTATAAGGAATCACCGTCAGTTTGCGCAGGAACCATCCCTTGCGAATCGAGACCTCATGCTGCCCGAGAATGAATCGGTTCACCGCATATTCGTAGCGTGAGACCAAGGGTCGCAGCATCAGATCGAGTACGGACAGCACCGCCGCGGTGACCACCACGGCACGCTGCCAGAAACCCCACCATCCCAGATGCATCAGCACCACGACGGCCACGGCGCATATCAGCAAAACCGCCACGTCGCCGATAGCCGAGGAAAGATACCAGACACGTTTCACTCTGCCGGGAAGTCTGGTCCATTGTCCTTCATCACGCCAATCCTGCTGCACTACCCCAACCCTTCGTGCCTGGGCACACGTTTTCGCGTGTTCCGTCGCAATTTCTCCAAAAACCAGCCTATCAGCACCGATTTTCCACCCTCAAACACGGTTGTGTAGGGATTTTCAAGTAGAAGGCACACAGTTACGGACCTTCTTGCTGCAATCACGCCATTCATCTGAGCCGAATCAACCCGACTATTTGAGAATCCCTACACAAACGGAGTTCATGGCAGTTTTCGAAGCAATCGTGGCAACGAATCAGGTGCAGGGCCGTTCAACACTCGATTCATTGCACACCGCATCCCATAATCCTTCATCGCGGGCCGTCATAGACGGTCGGATCACTGCCCGCCCTCGTCCAGGCTGAGGGTGTCATCGTCGGAATCGTAATCGAAGAGCTCGCCGTACCGTCCCCATTCGACGGCTATGCGGAACTGCTGTTGAGCCACCTCGTCGGTGTGCTTGCCACGCAACAGATCCACGATCAGGTCTCCTCTGACCTTGCCGTTCTTGGATTGGCGCAGGGTCCTGTCGATGGAACGAACCAGTGGAACATGGCTCATCGCGATTCTGGCGAAAATCGTTTTACTGTCGAGGATATCCGCAGCATTCCACTCACGACCGAGCGAAGTGAGCCGGACATGCCCCTCCTTGACGTCCAACATTCCCAGAAGGGCGCCGGCATCGAGCAGCGGGAACAAATCGTCGACTTCAAAGGTCAGCGCGGACGCCAGATCCGCAAGATCGACGCCATCGGGGTATTCGGCCACAATCTCCAGCAAACCAGCCAAGCCGCCTGGAGTGGCATCGGGCAGAGTGCGGTTGCCCTGGGAGGAATCCGCGAACATCTGCTGCAATCCCGAAAGCGCCTGCTTCTGCTGCTCACCCTGCGAGGCACCGGCTTTCCCTGTGAGAATCGCATACAGTGAATCCACTGTGGACTCGAATGCCGCGGCGTGCTTGTCTCTCGGCCTGGGAAGGGTAATCGGCACATCCGCGATGACATGCCCCGGATGAGAACCGAGGACCACCACACGGTCGGCCATCTGCACGGCCTCTTCGATATTGTGGGTCACAATCAAAATTGACCGCAGCGATCCGCTGCCATCGGACCACAGCTTCAGCACCTCCTGACGCAGGTTCTCCGCAGTGAGCACATCCAGGGCGGAGAAGGGCTCGTCCATGAAGAGCGCATCCGGCTTGAGCACCAAGGCGCGTGCGATGCCGACACGTTGGCGCATACCTCCGGACAGTTCCTTCGGATACGCCGATTCGAAACCGTCCAGACCGATGGAATCGATGGCCTGCAATGCGGCTTCCTTACGTGCCTTACGCCCCACTCCCCTGGCCTGCAATCCAAGCTCCACATTGGATTCCACGGTGAGCCACGGCATCAGGGCGAATGTCTGGAACACCATCGCCACTCCGGGATTTGGCCCTGAAAGCGGGGTTCCCCGGTATTCGACCTTGCCTTCGCTCGGCGGAACCAAACCTGCCAGAATCCGGAGAAATGTTGATTTTCCGGCTCCTGAACGGCCCAGAATCGCCACGATTTCACCTTCGTGCAGCGTCAACGACAGATCCTTCAGAACGGTGAGGTCTTCGCCGTTGTCGGTCAGATAGTTCTTGCTCACATGCGTTGCGGTGATGACCGGAAGCGCGGCGTTCCCGACAGTGATGTTCTTCTCCACAGTGTTCTCATTCACAGTGTTCTTCATAAGTTCTCCTTGGGGCAAATCGGAATGCACGGTTGCGTTGTGCGAAGTCATACGGTCAGCGAGAAACGACGATCTGCCAGTTTCTCCAGTGGATGCCAGAACACACGGTTGACCACGACGACGAAGAGGCTCATCAGGGTCACCCCAAGCAGCGTGCGCGGCATATTGCCTTCGGCGGTAGATTGGGCGATGTACGAACCAAGCCCGGTAGCGGTCAATGTGGTGTGGCCGTAGCTCACGGTTTCGGAGACAATCGAGGCGTTCCACGCCCCTCCTGCAGCAGTGATTCCGCCCGTACACCAGGCTCCGAACACCGCCGGAAGAATCAAGGTCTTCCACCGTTGCCACGTACCCATCCCCAGACTGCGCGACATTTCCCGCAGATCATCGGGTATGCTGCTGGCTCCAGCGATTACGTTGAACAGGATGTACCACTGCGTACCCAACGACATCAGCAGCATATTGCCCCAGTTGATGTCGATATGCCAGGCGATGAACCAGAGAGTCACCATGGGGAAGGTGAAGTTCGCCGGAAAGCTGGACAGAATCTGTATCACCGGCTGGAAAAACCGTGCCAGCTTGGGATTCATGCCTATCGAGGCCCCGATAGACACCCAGATGATCGAGCAAATCAAGGTGAGCAGCATCACACGCAAGAAAGTCAGAAAACCCAGTCCGAATACATGCCAGATCTCTGCGATTCCGGCACCTTCGCGGATGTAGTCGATCCACAGGAACACACCGGCTATCCCTGCGAGCCCTGCGACGAGAGCAAACAGCACATCACCGATCCTGCTGCCTGCGGTTCTCACATGCCAGCGCGATCCTGTTTTACCGAATGGCATCGTTATCCGGTCCAGGACATCGGCGATTGGGCGTCCGATGGTTGCCAGCACATCGTTCACATGCGACTGCCTGATGACACTCAGCACCATGCTGCGCTTCTGAGATACGGAGCTGCTCGAGGTGATGCGGAATTTCTCGGCCCACGCCGTCAACGGCTTCCACAGGCAGAAGTCGATGAGCACCACCACGACCACCATCGTCAGTATCGCCCAGCCGATGTTGCCAAGCTGCTGGTGCTTCGATGCCTCGGCGACATAGCTGCCGATGCCCGGCAAGGCGTAGGTGTGGTTATTGACGGAAATCATCTCGGATGCCGTCAGGAAGAACCAGCCGCCGCCCACACTCATCATGCAGTTCCACAGCAGCGGAATCATCGAGTTGGGAACGTCCAGCTTCCAGAACCTCTGCCAATGACTCAATCCGAGCAGTCTGGCGGCCTCATCCAATTCACTCGGTTCGCTCATCAGGGAGCGGTGGAATGAGAAGGTCATGTTCCACGCCTGGCTGGTGAAGATGGCGAAAATGGACGCCGCCTCCACACCGAGTATGGACCCCGGAAACAGCACCAGCCAGATGGATATCGTGGCGGACAGGAAGCCAAGGACCGGTACCGACTGAAGAATATCCAGCAGCGGTATCAGAATGGCTCCGAGTCTTCTACTTCTTGCCGCCGCCAGACCGTACACGACGGTGAAGAGCAGTGAGAACCCCAGCGCTATGAACATTCTGAACACGGAACGCAAGGCATAATACGGGAGCAAGTGCGGGTCGGTGGAGATGCTTGCCGGTATGCCCTGAGGGCCGATGGCGGCATTCACCTGCGGCAGCAACGCGGCGACGGCACCGAGTACCGCGAGGATTCCCGCGACAACGATCACATCGGATATGACGGAACGGCGCAGGCGACCCTGAGTGGAAGCGACCGGACCGCCCTGGGTCAGCGCTCCGGCATGAGTTGAAACAATGTTGGCATGATGTGCCTCTTCTCGATGGATGACAGCTACCCACTGCACGCGCGCACATCAGCGCCATGTCCAAGTCATTGCCATGTCGTTGCCACGTCGTCGAAACCCTTACAGCGGTGTCACATGCCGTGAACATCGCAGCAGACTTGCGGTGCCGCGATTCTGCGAGACGAGCACTCTTTAAGAACACGGAGAGGCAGACAGCGCCTGATGGAGCGCAGTCGACATATGCTTCAACGAATGAAATAGCTTTGACGGGTGCATGATGCATCGGTGTCGGACGTGAGTGGAATAGGTTGGTGATGGTCGTCTAGTTGTTTCGGACTGTCACTGTCCATGACGTGCACCTCCCTCAGATTGGTGGTTCGGCGTTCAACCCCCATAACGGTGAGTGCTGTATCCGCCACAATCTGCCGACAATCCCCATGCGCTTCAATCCCCGCGCCCTGTCGACGGCCTAAACATAGCCATTCCCCGCACTCTTTGTCAACTCACGACATGCATGGAAATCGACCATCGTTGACCCGTCCCGCTACGGCGCCGATCGGCTTGCCGAGGAATGCGCGCCGTTGTGCAGGAATTATAGAGAACACGGCGCACCGTTGCGGACCGCCTCGCTGCAATCACGCCGGTCATCCGAGCCGAAACCACCGGGCACCTTCAGAATCCCTACACAACCGGCTAGCTGTCGATTTCCGACCGAAATTCCTGCAGCAACGTGGCTGCGGACAATACTAAGGGGCCTGACCGTGCACATGCACGGTCAGGCCCCATAGCATCACCAAGCCATGGTGGTTCGGCTCGCCTGTCGACGAACCGAATCACACTGTCACTTAGAGAGTGGTATCACTCGGCGCAGTGTCGTCGCTGCCGCCCAGTCCGCTCTGACCACCCTGATCGTTGAGGAAATCATCAGGGTTGAAATCATCACCGAGCTTGAGATCACCGAAATCGATATTCGAGAAATCGACATCGCTGAGATCAGCATCGCTGAGATCGACATCAGTGCCATCCCCACCCAGACCGAAGTTCGGGTAGATGGTGTCGCGGATGGCCTTGTCCGGCTCCACAACGGCGTTGTGGTAACGGGCAAGTCCGGTTCCGGCCGGGATGAGCTTACCGATGATGACGTTCTCCTTCAGACCCTTCAGGTCATCGACCTTCTGGCTCAAGGAAGCCTCTGTGAGCACGCGGGTGGTCTCCTGGAAGGATGCTGCGGACAGCCATGAATCCGTTGCCAAGGAAGCCTTGGTGATGCCCATCAGCTCCGGACGACCAGCGGCAGGACGTCCGCCGTTCTTCACGGCCTTGATGTTCGCGGCCTTGAAACGAGCCTGATCGGCAAGCTCGCCGGGAAGCAACTCGGTGTCACCGGAATCGATCACCGTCACGCGACGGAGCATCTGATGGACGATGACCTCGATGTGCTTGTCGTGGATATCCACACCCTGCGAACGGTACACATTGTGGACTTCCTCCACGATGTTCACCTGTGCTGCACGAGGTCCGAGGATTCTCAGAATCTTCTTCGGGTCCATTGAACCTTCGATCAGCTGGGTGCCGGCTTCCACATGGTCGCCGTCCTTGATCAGCAGCGGAGCGCGACGAGTGACCGTGTAGGCGATAGGCTCCACGGATGAGTCGTCGGGGCTCAGCGTGACCTGACGGCCACGGTCGGTGTCCTCGATCTTGATGGTTCCGGGGAACTCGGCGATAGGCGCCTCGCCCTTAGGCGTACGTGCCTCGAAAAGCTCGGTGACACGAGGCAGACCCTGGGTGATATCGGAAGCCGAAGCCACACCACCGGAGTGGAAGGAACGCAGAGTCAACTGAGTACCGGGCTCACCGATGGACTGTGCGGCGACGATACCGACGGCCTCGCCGACGTCCACCAGCTTGTTGGTGGCCAACGACCAGCCGTAGCACTTGGCGCACACGCCGCGCTTCGACTCGCAGGTCAGCACCGAACGGGCCTTGACTTCTTCGACGCCGTGGGCGACGAGATCGTGAAGCACATCCATCGACAGGGCGTCACCGCTCTTGTACAGTACGGTCTTGCCGTCCTGAGGATCGATGACATCCGATGACAGCAGACGTGAGTACGGGCCACCGTCGGCGTTCTTGACGAGCACCAGATTGCCTGCCTCATCGCGCTCTGCGACCTTCATGGGCAGACCACGCTTGGTTCCGCAATCGTCTTCGCGCACGATGACATCCTGCGACACATCGACCAGACGACGAGTCAGGTATCCCGACTCTGCGGTACGCAATGCGGTATCTGCCAGACCCTTGCGGGCACCGTGCTGGGAGATGAAGTACTCCAGCACCGAAAGGCCGTCGCGATAGTTGGACTTCACAGGACGAGGAATAATCTCGCCCTTCGGGTTTGCCACAAGTCCACGCATACCGGCGATCTGGCGAATCTGCATCCAGTTTCCACGGGCTCCGGACTGCACCATGATGTTCACGTTGTTGTCCGAGGTGAAATGCTCCTGCATCGCGTCCGCAACCTTGTCGGTGCATTCGGTCCACAGATTGATGAGCTCCTGGCGGCGCTCTTCATCGGTCAGCAGACCCATGTCGAACTGCGCGTTCACCTTGTCGGCCTGCTTCTCGTAGCCCTGCACGATTTCGTCACGCTCGGGAGGAGCGACGATATCGGAGAAGGCCATCGTGACGCCGGACCACGGGGCTCGGGTGAATCCGAGATCCTTCAAGGCATCCAGGGTCACGGCAACCTGAGCCGTGGAATAGCGGGTGGCGATGTCATCGACGATGCCGGCAAGCTTGCCCTTGGCGACCTGCTCGTTGATGAAGGGATAGTCGGTGGGCAGAGTCTCGTTGAAGAGAATGCGGCCGTAGCTGGTGGCGAAGAGATAGGAACCGTCGCTCAGACGCTCCTCCTTCACCACATCGGGACTGCCGGGTTCAGGGTCGACGACCTTGAGCTCGCTCGGCTCCCAGTGCTTCGGCGGCACGAAATCGGAGGCCACGCGGATGAGCACCTTGGACTGCATTTCAATGTCGCCCAGGTCGAGGGCCATACGAGCTTCGGCCAGAGTGCTGAAGATACGTCCCTGCCCCTTGGCGCCTTCCTTGCCTGTGGTCAAGTAGTACAGACCCAGAATCATATCCTGCGAAGGCATGGTTACGGTGTGTCCGTCGGCTGGCTTCAGAATGTTGTCGGAAGCCATCATCAGGGCACGCGCCTCGGCCTGTGCCTCGGCACTCAGCGGAAGATGGACGGCCATCTGGTCGCCGTCGAAGTCGGCGTTGAATGCAGCGCAGGCCAGCGGTGGAAGATGGATGGCCTTGCCCTCGACCAGAATCGGCTCGAAAGCCTGAATGCCCAGACGATGCAGGGTAGGTGCACGGTTCAGGAGCACTGGATGCTCGGAGATGACCTCTTCAAGCACACCCCAGACCTCGGCGTCGCCGCGATCGACCAGACGCTTCGCGCTCTTCATGTTCTGCGCATAGTTCAGATCGACCAGACGCTTGATGACGAAGGGCTTGAACAGCTCCAAAGCCATCGGCTTCGGCAGACCGCACTGGTGCATACGCAGGCTCGGTCCGACCACGATCACTGAACGGCCCGAGTAATCCACACGCTTGCCGAGCAGGTTCTGACGGAAACGTCCCTGCTTGCCCTTGAGCATGTCGGAAAGCGACTTCAGAGGACGGTTGGAGGCTCCGGTCACCGGGCGACCACGACGACCGTTGTCGAAGAGCGAATCCACAGCTTCCTGCAGCATGCGCTTCTCGTTGTTGAGCATAATCTCAGGAGCACCGAGCTCGATGAGGCGCTTCAGACGGTTGTTGCGGTTGATGACGCGACGATAGAGATCGTTGAGATCCGAAGTCGCAAAACGACCGCCGTCGAGCTGCACCATAGGACGCAGATCCGGAGGGATGACGGGAACGACGTCCAGCACCATCGCCACAGGGCTGTTGCCCGTGGAGAGGAAGGCGTTGACGACCTTCAGACGCTTCAAGGCGCGAGCCTTGCGCTGACCTGTTCCGGTCTCGATCTCCTCGCGCAGCTGCTTCGAGGAAGCTTCCAGATCGAAATCCTGCAGACGCTTCTTGATGGCCTCGGCGCCCATGCAGCCTTCAAAGTAATCGCCGTAGCGATCCTCCATCTCACGCCACAGGTCCACATCACCTTCCATGTCTCCGGGCTTGAGGCTCTTGAAACGGTCGAAGACGGCGCTCAGACGCTGAATCTGGTCGTCGTAGCGCTGACGGATGGCTGCCATGTCGCGTTCCGCGCCGTTGCGCAGCTTGGACTTGACGGCTCCCTTGGCTTCTCCCGAAGCCTCGAGCTCGGCGAGGTCCTCTTCGATCTTCTTGGCGCGCTTCTCGATTTCGTTGTCGCGGGCCTTTTCGAGGTGGTTGATCTCGGTATCGAACTCGTCCTGCAGATCAGGCAGATCCTGGTGACGCTGATCCTCGTCGACCTTCGTCACCATGTAGGCGGCGAAGTAGATGACCTTCTCGAGATCCTTCGGAGCGATGTCCAGAAGGTATCCCAGGCGTGAAGGCACACCTTTGAAGAACCAGATGTGGGTCACGGGAGCTGCGAGCTCGATATGTCCCATGCGCTCACGTCGCACGCGTGAACGAGTGACCTCCACACCGCAGCGTTCGCAGACGATGCCCTTGAAGCGCACGCGCTTGTATTTACCGCAGGCGCACTCCCAATCGCGGGTAGGTCCGAAGATCTGCTCGCCGAACAGGCCGTCCTTCTCTGGCTTCAAAGTACGGTAGTTGATGGTTTCAGGCTTCTTAACCTCACCGAAGCTCCAGCTGCGGATGTCCTCTGCCGTAGCCAGGCCGATTCTCAGTTTGTCAAATGCGTTGACGTCCAGCACTCTATGTCCTGTCTTTCGCTTGTTACTGCTTGTACGTTCTTGAGGGGCCGTGCGGGCGGGCGTTCATTCCTGCGCCCGCACAGCCGTAATGACCTGCGTTCAGCGGTATTCCGGTTCGGAATCGTTCGACGACATTGCGGCTCCCGCATCAGGCCTTGCACCGATGTTGAAACCGAGATCATTCGACGCGGAGGCCGGATCGTCATCCTCGTCCTTCATATCGATGGCCACGCCTTCGGCGTTCAGCACCTCGACGTTCAGGGACAGCGACTGCATTTCCTTGAGCAGCACCTTGAAGGATTCGGGGATGCCTGCAGGAGGCAGGTTGTCGCCCTTCACGATGGCTCCGTAGACGCGCACACGACCGTCGACGTCATCGGACTTCGTGGTCATCATCTCGTGCAGCGTGTAGGCGGCACCGTAAGCCTCGAGGGCCCAGACCTCCATCTCGCCGAAGCGCTGTCCGCCGAACTGCGCCTTGCCACCGAGGGGCTGCTGGGTGATCATCGAGTACGGACCGGTGGAGCGTGCGTGGATCTTGTCGTCCACGAGGTGGTGGAGCTTGAGCATGTACATGTAGCCCACGGAAATCGGCTTGGTGAACGGTTCACCGGTGCGACCGTCATACAGCACGGCCTTGCCGTGGTCTCCCACGAGATGCTCGCCGTCACGGTTCGGCAGCGTGGTCTTGAGCAGACCATGCAGAGCATCCTGACGGACACCGTCGAATACCGGCGAAGCGACCGGGGTATCGGGGTCGGCCTTCTCCGCGCCAGCAGGAATGTGCTTCTTCCATTCGGCTTCGAGATCGGGATCGATGTTGATGTCCCAGCCTGCGTGGGCGATCCACCCGAGATGCAGCTCGAGCACCTGTCCGAGGTTCATTCGGCTAGGCACGCCCAAGGGGTTGAGCATGATGTCGATCGGGGTGCCGTCCGGAAGGAACGGCATGTCCTCTTCGGGCAGGATGCGCGAGATAACACCCTTGTTGCCGTGACGACCCGAGAGCTTGTCGCCCTGCGTGATCTTGCGATGCTGGGCGATGTAGACGCGAATCATCTGGTTCACGCCGTTGGGCAGCTCGTCGCCGTCCTCCTCGGCATCCTCGCGTGAAATCTCCTTGACAGCGATGACCGTACCGGTCTCGCCGTGAGGAACCCGCAGGGAGGTGTCGCGGACCTCGCGGCTCTTCTCGCCGAAGATGGCACGAAGCAGACGCTCCTCGGGGGTCAGCTCGGTCTCGCCCTTAGGCGTGACCTTGCCGACGAGGATGTCTCCGGCCTCGACCTCGGCACCGATGCGGATAACGCCGCGCTCGTCAAGGTTGGCCACCGCGTCCTCACCGACATTCGGCAGGTCGCGGGTGATCTCCTCGGAACCGAGCTTGGTCTCGCGGGCATCGATTTCGTATTCCTCGATGTGGATGGAGCTCAGGGTGTCGTCCTGGACCAGACGCTGGGAGATGATCACCGCGTCCTCGTAGTTGTAGCCGTTCCAAGGCATGAAGGCAACCAGAAGGTTCTTGCCGAGCGCCATCTCGCCGTTCTGGGTGGCGGGGCCGTCGGCCAGCACGGAACCGGCCTCGACACGTTCGCCGTCCTTGATGGTGGGCACCTGGTTGTAGCAGGTGGTCTGATTCGAACGCTGGAACTTGGAGAGCTTGTAGCTGGACTGGGTGCCATCGTCGTTGAGCACGCGAATGATGTCGCCGGACACGTAGGTGACCACACCTGGCTTGTCGGCAAGAATCACATCGCCTGAATCGACGGCCGCACGCCATTCCGAACCGGTGCCCACAAGCGGACGCTCGGACTTGATCAGCGGGACGGCCTGACGCTGCATGTTGGTACCCATCAGCGCTCGGTGGCCCTCGTCGTGCTCAAGGAAGGGAATGAGCGAAGCGCCAAGCGACACCATCTGACGTGGAGAGACGTCCATGTAGTCGACCTGGTCGACCGGCACATCCTCCGCCTCGCCCTCGCTGTCTCGCACAAGAGCCGTGGACTCGACCAGATGACCCTTGTCGTCGATGATCTGGTTGGCCTGGGCGATCACGTGATCGGCTTCCTGATCAGCGGTCATATAGGTGATCTCGTCGGTCAGCTGACCGTTGTCGACCTTGCGGTACGGCGTTTCGATGAAGCCGAAGGGGTTGATGCGACCGAAAGTCGCCAACGATCCGATAAGACCGATGTTCGGACCTTCAGGGGACTCGATCGGGCACATACGTCCGAAGTGGGAGGGGTGCACGTCTCGCACTTCCATCGACGCACGGTCACGGGAAAGACCGCCGGGGCCCAGTGCGGACAGACGACGCTTGTTGGTCACACCGGCGAGCGGGTTGTTCTGGTCCATGAACTGCGAAAGCTGGGAGGTTCCGAAGAACTCCTTGATCGTCGCGTTGACAGGACGGATGTTGATCAGGGACTGAGGCGTGATGGCCTCGGCGTCCTGCGTCGTCATACGCTCGCGAACCACACGCTCCATGCGGGAAAGACCGGTACGCAGCTGATTCTGAATCAGCTCGCCCACCTGACGGATACGACGGTTGCCGAAGTGGTCGATATCGTCCACATCGACGCGCAGGTCCACGGCCTCGCCATTGCGCGAACCCGGGAAGGTCTTATCGCCTGCATGCAGGGTCACCAGATACTTGATGGTGGCGATGATGTCGTCACGATTCAGGCTGCGGTCGTCGAAGTCCGCTTCGAGACCAAGCTTGCGGTTGATCTTGTAGCGGCCCACGCGTGCGAGGTCGTAGCGCTTCGTGTTGAAGTAGAAGGAGTCGAGCAGGTTTCGCCCGGCTTCCGGGGTCGCCGTGTCCGAAGGGCGGATCTTGCGGTACAGATCGGTCAGTGCGGCATCCTGGTTGTCGATGGATTCCTTCTCCAGAGCGTCAAGCACCAGCGGATATCCCTGGAAGGACTCCTTGATCTCCGACTTGGTCATACCGATGGCCTCGAGGAAGACGATGGCCGACTGCTTGCGCTTGCGGTCGACGCGCACGCCGAGGACGTCACGCTTGTCGATTTCGAACTCGAGCCATGCGCCGCGGCTTGGAATGATCTTCGCGCCGAATACTTCCTTGTCGGTCGTGCGGTCGCGGTTGCGGTCGAAGTACACACCCGGGGAACGCACCAGCTGCGAGACGATGACGCGCTCGGTGCCTCCGATGATGAAGGTGCCGTGAGGCGTCTGCAGCGGGAAGTCGCCCATGAAGACGGTCTGAGACTTGATCTCGCCGGTGTCGCCGTTCTCGAATTCGGCGTTCACGTACAGCGGTGCCGAGTATGTGTAGTCCTTCTCCTTGCACTCAAGCACGGTGTGGCGCGGCTCTTCGAAGTACGGGTCGGAGAAGGCCAGACTCATGGTCTGGGCGAAGTTCTCGATCGGTGAGATCTCCTGGAATACCTCGTCGAGGCCTGAGGTGTGGGCTACGGTGTTCGTGCCGGCCTGCTTGTCTTCTTCGACGCGCTGCTTCCAGCGCTCGTTGCCGATCAGCCAGTCGAAGCTGTCGGTCTGGACGCCCAACAGATATGGGACGTCGATGGGTTCTTTGATGGAACCGAAGTTCACGCGGTTAGGTGCCTTGTGAAGCCTGATGTCTTCTTCATCAGCGCGTGCGTATGTTTGTGTGGTATTTCTTGCAGCTTTGTTGGCAGCCAAAGTAGACTTTCCTTATCGCTCGCTATGTTCGATGGATCGTTGCTTGCCTGGAAAACGCCTCATGGCCACCATATGCCGATTCGCGGGCATTTCCCCAATGATGCATGCCCGCTATATGACACACTTCACGCAGAGTCACAAGAATAGCACACCATACCACACCTCACAAGTGCGAAGTGTCGCATCTAGCTATTCATGGAACCCCACGGGATAACTGCACTAAAAGGACAGCTTTTTGCCCAGAAAACTCCGAAAAAGCTGTCCTTTTAGTGCAGTTATCTATGTTGAGGCGCGGAAGCAGCGGAGCAGCGGCTATTGCACCACCACGGAAACGGGATCGGACTGGACTTTGTCGTCGCCCTTCAAGGACAGCTTCGCCACATAGGTGCCGCGCTCCACATTGGGCAAGGCAGAATCCTGCTGGCACTGCTCACCGGTCGAGTTGGCATTCCAGGTCAACGTCTGGATGTCCTTGTCGTTGCCGGTCATCAGCAGCATGCGGCTGTTCGCCGGGCAGGAATCCGAGTGCCAGACTGTTTCGTTGCCGGATGTGATGGTCAGCACACGAGAAGCGTCCGAACCGTCGATCAGGCAGCTCACCGAACCGTGGTGCTTGATGGTCGCCGTGAACTTGACCGAACCGCCGAGCGACAACGTAGGCGAGCTTGCGCTGAGATCGAGATCGAGATCATTGGCGGTGCAGTTCTTCACGCCCGAAACCTCTTTCGGACTGGGAGCCGCCTGCCGTGATATGGCATTGATGTCGTCCTTGTTGATTGCGTAGTTCACCGCGCCGACACCCTTGACCAGAAGCCACACGATTCCCCAGCACAACACCACGGCCACAACCGCGAGCACAGCTGCGACAATCCTGCGACGTCGGTAGATGCGACGCTGTTTTGCACTGATCCTTCGCTTGGCCATAGTCCCGAGTCTACGACGAGAGCCGTGACAGACCCCTCTTCAACGCCCCATCAGGGGAAGGAAATCGAGGAATCATGATGAATAACTATCAGCCCGTCATCATCCAAAGAAGCCAGGCAAGCATCCAACTGCCCGGTAACGGACCACAACGCGTCGAGTTCGTCCCTGCTCACCCGGGCATCTGCAGGACGACTGCGCAAGGCGTCGAGAATAATCCCTCTGACCTGTCGGTCCGTTCCCTTGAAGCGCTGACGCGGCCTTGTCGGACGATCACCCAGACCGGGCTTACCGGCCGCATTGAAAGCGCACAGTCCAGCCAACGGGCAGCTCTCGCACAGCGGCTTTCGAGCCGTACAGACCAGGGCGCCCAACTCCATCACGGATTGGTTCCACAGCACGGACTCACGCGCGTCATCGGGCAGCACCGTGTTGGCCAGACTGCGCTCCTCCACCGTTGACGCTCCGCCCTGGGACTCCACCCCGAGAAACACCCGTGACAGTACGCGACGGATATTGGTGTCCACCACCGCAATCCGTTCGCCGAAGGCGAAGCTCATCACCGCGCTCGCCGTGTAATCCCCCACTCCGGGCAACCCGGTGAGGCGCTCGTACGTGGACGGCAACGCATCGTCATAGTCTTCGCCGACCACGCGGGCGCATGATTGCAGCCTGAGAGCGCGCCGCGGGTACCCCAGTTTTCCCCACGCCGTAATGACCTCGGCCGGGCTGGCTTCCGCCAACGCGCGGGCATCCGGCCACACCGCCATCCACGCCTGCCAATAGGGCACGACTCGGCTCATCTGGGTCTGCTGGCTCATGACCTCGGAAACCAGAACACCCCAAGGCGTGGTTCTGCCGAAACGCCACGGCAGATCTCGTGCATTCGCATCCCACCAGGGGAAAAGGTCCTGCCGAACCAGCACGGCATCCGTCGCGGAACCGCCCGCCTCTTCACCACGTGTCTGTCGGTCGTCATACCTACCGGTCATATGCCCATCACGATTGACCAGCCTAGCCGATTCCCACAGCTTCACCGCTTCCAGGACGCTTCGAGCGATATATGAAAGTCGACGGACGCCAGAACATCGTGTGCTGTCGTTCTTCGCTTCTATTCTTGCCCCTGTGAGCAATCAGGAACAGACAGCATCCAGCAGCGCAGAGCGGAACGACACCTCGGCGGCACCACGTACCGGCAACGAATCCCCAGCCGAGGGCGCGGTGGAAAGCATGTACGAGTACGGTTACCGCAAATCCACAGTCCGTACCGACGAACTCGTCACCGATGCCCATGGCAATCCGATCAGCGTTGTGGATGCGATGCTCAAGGCCGAGGACGCCGCGAAATCCACGACAATCACCCCTCACCTGTGCTATTACTCGCCTCGCATTCCGGGCAATACGGGTTCTGCCATCCGCCTGTGCGCCGTGACCGGAACGATTCTGCACTTGGTGGAACCCCTGGGCTTCAATCTGCACGACACCAAACTCCGTCGCGCCGGTCTGGACTATCACGATATGGCACATGTGGTGCTGCACCCGAACTTCCAGAGCCTGGTCGACTCCATGCCGGGATCACGCATCATCGCCTTCACCGCGAACGCCACGAAACTCTATACCGAAGTGCAATACCGCCCCACGGATATTCTGCTGTTCGGCCCCGAACCGGGCGATATTCCCGATCCGATGGATATTATGGGCGGCCCTCATGTGGCGGAGCAGGTGCGGCTGCCGATGCGTCCCTCCCTGCGAAGCCTGAACCTGACCAATTGCGCGTCAATCGCCATATACGAAGCCTGGCGTCAGCTCGATTTCAGCGGCGGCAACTAAGCCCGCGAGCCGGGTGGCAGCATGCACGGCGCGGGCACCCGGACAAGGCGTGCGCAAGCGGAATGAGCTGGTGTCTAGCGCGCTGCGCGGCGCCCCCGCACCAGATTGTCCAGGAAATATCGGTGCGTTGACAGGTCGTCGTTCAATTCAGGGTGGAAGGACGTGACCAGCATGGCGTCCTGGCGTGCGGCCACGATATGTCCGTCCACACGTGCCAGAACCTCGACGCCATCCCCCACGCTGTCGATATACGGTGCTCGGATGAAGGTCATCGGTATCTCCCCGACATCCGCCATCGCTCCCCTGGTCGCGAACGAACCTAGCTGACGTCCATATGCGTTGCGCTTCGCGACGATGTCCATGACCGCAAGATGACTTTCGCCATCCTCCACCTGCTTTGCCAGCAGCAGCAGGCCCGCACATGTCCCGAACACGGGCAGGCCGCCCACAAGCCGCTCCCGCAAAGCCTCCAGCATCCCCAGGTCGCGCAGCAGCTTGCCCTGCACGGTTGATTCTCCACCGGGAAGCACCAAACCGTCCATATCCTCATCAAGATCGCTGAGCTGACGTATCTGCACGGTCGAAGCCCCGAGCTGCGACAGCATACGCTGGTGTTCGGCGAACGCCCCTTGCAGGGCGAGCACACCGATACGAGGTGCGAATGCCTGCGTTTCTGCGCTCACTTGCCACGCTCCGCCATCAGCACCGCGATTTCGTTCTCGTTGATGCCGACCATCGCCTCGCCCAGTCCTTCGGAGACCCTTGCCACCAGATCCCAGTCCTGGTAGTTGGTCGTCGCCTGCACGATTGCAGAGGCCCTTTGCGCAGGATCGCCCGATTTGAAGATTCCCGAACCGACGAATACGCCTTCCGCACCCAGCTGCATCATCAGCGAGGCATCGGCTGGCGTGGCCACACCACCTGCAGCGAAATTGACCACCGGCAAACGGCCGTGGTCATGCACCGAACGCAGCAGTTCGACCGGGACCTCAAGCTGCTTCGCCTTCTCGAAGAGTTCGTCGTCGCGCAGTCCGGCGACCTCGCGAATCTGCCTGTTCATCTCGCGCATATGACGCACGGCCTGCACCACGTCGCCGGTTCCCGGTTCTCCTTTGGTCCGAATCATCGAGGCACCCTCCGCAATCCTGCGAAGCGCCTCTCCGAGATTCTTCGCGCCGCAGACGAACGGCACGCTGAATTGGGTTTTGTCGATATGGTAGACGTCATCCGCCGGTGTGAGCACCTCGGACTCGTCGATGTAATCGATGTCAAGGGCCTGCAGAACCTGCGCCTCAACGAAATGCCCGATGCGGACCTTCGCCATGACCGGAATCGACACGGCCTTCTGGATGCCGCGAATCATCTTCGGGTCACTCATGCGCGAGACTCCGCCCGCGGCACGAATATCGGCGGGGATGCGCTCCAACGCCATCACCGCGCAGGCTCCGGCATCCTGGGCTATCTCCGCCTGCTCCGGTGTGGTGACGTCCATGATGACGCCGCCTTTGAGCATTTGGGCAAGGTTTTTGTTCAGTTCATAGCGATTGTCGGTCATGATGGCAAGGATACACATCGTCCGTTTTCAGGTACGCAACACGGCCACATTCCACCGCAAAAAGATAACTGCAATACAAGGACAGTTTTTCACAGGAATATCCGTGTATGTACTGTCCTTGTATTGCAGTTATCTCTCAGTATCGCTGTGTATCAGTTTTTGAAGCTGTGAATCGGGGCCGGGATTCTTCCGCCACGGCTGACGAAGGCCTCGCAGCTCTTCTGATTGACCGGCATAATCGGAGCACGGCCCAGGAGTCCGCCGAATTCGGCCATATCGCCGACACCTTTGCCGATCACCGGAATCACGCGCACTGCCGTGGTCTTCTGATTGATCATCCCGATGGCGGATTCATCGGCGATGATGCCTGAGATGGTGCTGGCGGTGGTGTCGCCCGGAATCGCGATCATGTCGAGACCGACGCTGCACACACAGGTCATCGCTTCCAATTTCTCGATGGTAAGGCAGCCCGATGCTGCGGCATCGATCATGTTCTTGTCCTCGGATACAGGGATGAAGGCGCCGGAGAGTCCGCCCACATAGCTGGATGCCATGATGCCGCCCTTCTTGACCTGATCGTTGAGCAGGGCCAGCGCGGCGGTCGTTCCGGGAGCACCGACCTGTTCCAAGCCCATCTCTTCGAGCACTTCGCCGACCGAATCCCCCACTGCCGGTGTCGGAGCCAGAGACAGGTCGATGATGCCGAAGGGCACACCCAGGCGCTTGCTGGCTTCCTGGGCCACCAACTGCCCGACACGGGTGATTTTGAATGCGGTGCGTTTGATGGTCTCGCACAGCACACCGAAATCCTTGCCTCGAGCAGACTCCAAGGCCGTCCGCACCACACCGGGACCGGATACGCCGACGTTGATCACGGCGTCGCCCTCCGTGACGCCGTGGAAGCCACCTGCCATGAAGGGGTTGTCGTCAGGAGCGTTGCAGAAAATCACCAGCTTCGAATTGCCCGAACTGTCGGTATCGGCGGTGGCCTGCGAGACCTCGAGAATCTTGCGTCCGACCAGAGCCACGGCATCCATATCGATGCCGGTTTTGGTCGAGCCGACGTTCACGCTGGCACACACGCGCTCGGTCTCCGAAAGAGCCTGCGGCAGCGATTCGATCAGCAGCCGTTCCGTAGGAGTCATGGACTTGCTCACCAGCGCGGAATACCCGCCGATGAAGTTCACGCCGACTTCCTTGGCGACCTTGTCGAGAGTGTGGGCGATCTGCACATAATCGTCCACGCTGCTGCATGCGCTCGCCGCGACCAGTGAGATGGGGGTTACCGTGATGCGCTTGTTGACGATGGGGATGCCGTATTCACGCTCGATGGCCTCACCGGTGGAAACCAGATTCTTCGCATAGCTCGTGATTTTCTGATAGATATTGGTTCGCAACGTCGCCAGATCGTCGCTGGCGCAATCCAACAGGCTGATGCCCATCGTGATGGTGCGCACGTCGAGCTTCTCCTGCTCGATCATCTGATTGGTCTCGTGGACCTCCATGATATTCAGCATGGCTGTCTTCACCTTTCCTTGTGCTGTGGATGCATATCGGCCGATGACTCAGACACGATGCATTCCGGTGAAGATCTCTTCTCGCTGGCAACGGATGCGAACGCCGATCTCTTCTCCGAGACCGTCGAGATCCGCCACGATGTCCCCGAATTCCTTGTCGGAGGAGCTGTAGTCAACGATCATCATCATGTTGAAGAAACCATCGATGATGGTCTGTGATATATCGAGGACGTTGGTCTTGTGCTCGGACAGATAGGTGCATACGCGCGCGATGATGCCTACCGTGTCTTGTCCGACGACGGTGATGATTGCCTTGTTCATGGGGGTTCTCCTGGATACGCCTTGCTGAGATTTGGGAACTCCCCCAGTATATGTGCGAGGCCGCCAAAGCATCCGGGCAAAAGAACGGGCCGTCGAATCCGCAACTCACCGTCAACGGATTCGACGGCCCGGCCTCACATCATCTAGCGCACCTTGCGCGCCGAGTCAGAAGCGACCGCTGCGAGTGCACGAGGTGCATGGAAACCCTGCCGAGCGAATTCGTCCGCAATCAGCTGGGCCAGCTTCTCGCTCTCGCCAGAATTCACCAGCGCGATAATCGAACCGCCGAATCCGCCTCCGGTCATTCTCGCCCCATACGCCCCGTTCTTGCGGGCCACGTCGACAGCCACATCGAGTTCGGGCACGGTCACCTCATAATCCGCCTTGAGCGAGTCATGGGATGCGTTGAACAAGCGTCCGGCCTCTTCGACCTGTCCGTTGGCGAATGCCCTGACGAAGCTGCGGACGCGTGCTATCTCGGTGACCACATGACGCACACGCTTCTTCATCACCTCATCGGGCAAGGCATCCAGGGTCTCCTTCAGGGATTGGAAGGGGTCGTCGGATTTGGCGATGCCGTCGGCTGTGACACGCAGATTGGCGACCTTGAGCACTTTGGCAGCCTCTTCGCAGCAGGCCCTGCGCTCGGCATACTGCCCGTCGTTCAACTGGTGGGGAGCCTGTGTATCCACGACCAGCAGTTCCAGCCCATGCGCACTGAGGTCAAAGGGCTGCTGCGAGGTGTTCTCCAGAGGCGTGAGTTCCGGACGGCAATCCAGCAGCAAGGCGTGGCCGGCCGTGCAGCGCATCGAGGCGTTCTGGTCCAGTCCACCAGTACTCGCTCCTGCCATATCGTTTTCGGATTTCATGGCCGACTCAATCAGGATCACGCGTCCTGCGTCCGAAGCGCCGTAACCGAGGGCGAACACGTCGTCCAATGCGAGCGCCGTCGAGCAGGTCATGGCCGCCGAAGAGCTCAGACCCGAGCCGAGCGGCACGCATGAGGCGAATGCGGCGTCGAAGCCTTGGACTTGCGAGAATCCCATGCTGCGCAGCGCCCAGGCCACACCCACCGGATATGCCGCCCACCCGTCCACTCCACGAGCTTCGAGGCCATTGAGGTCTACTTCCTGAAAGCTGGTGGGGTCCACATCCGAGACGACGCGCACTATGCCGTCCGTCCTGGGTTTGAGGGCTATGAAAGTCCGGTGCGGCAGGGCTATGGGCAGGCAGAGCCCCGCATTGTAGTCGGTATGCTCTCCGATGAGGTTGACTCTGCCGGGAGCGTTCCACACCC
Source organism: Bifidobacterium crudilactis (assembly GCF_000738005.1). Taxonomy (NCBI): domain Bacteria; kingdom Bacillati; phylum Actinomycetota; class Actinomycetes; order Bifidobacteriales; family Bifidobacteriaceae; genus Bifidobacterium; species Bifidobacterium crudilactis. The sequence continues at coordinate 1,439,757 of NZ_JHAL01000002.1, forward strand.
CGCTCTCATCCTCGCCGAAGGTGTGGCGGAACAGCTCGGACGCTTTGTCCGATCCTTCGTCGTCTGTAAGGGCTTTGATGAACTGCACTGTTGACATCTCTGCGTTCCTTCCTGCTCTATGCGTCTAAATCGACCGGACCGAGCTCGTGGAAGCGAGCAGCGATTTTCTCCGGTGTGGTGTCCGAAATCCAGGCACCCATGCCTGATTCCGAACCTGCCAGATATTTGATTTTGTTGGGCGACCTGCGGAAGGAGAAGAACTGCAGGTTCAACCGATAGTTTTCTCGCCTGGAATCATGCAGCGGTGCCTGGTGCCATGCCGAAATGTAGGGCAGATCCATGCCTTTGCCGTCACCGGTGTCGAAGAAGGCGTTGCCGCGCTTCAGGAGCGTGGAGTACATCTGCGCCAGTCCCCAGCGTTCGTCGTCATCGAGCTGGTCGATGCTGAGCACACCGTCTCGGACGGGTGCCACGTGAACCTCCAGTGGCCATCGGGCTGCGGCGGGGACGTAGGCCACCCAGTCATGATTGCGGAACACGATGCGTTCCTCGGCATCGAGTTCGGCCTTGAGGATGTCCTTGAGCAGATTCCCACCGGTGCGCTCATGGTATTCCTCGGTGTGCTGAAGCTCGGTCTCCATACGGGGGGCCACGAAAGGATAGCAGTAGATCTGTCCGTGAGGATGAGCGAGTGAGACGCCTATCTCCTGACCGTGGTTTTCGAAGGGGAAAATCTGCTCGATGCCGTCAAGCGCCGAAATCTCCGCCGTTCGGAAGGCCCATGCCTCGACCACCGTGCGGATGCGCTCGACGGGGAGGTCAGCGGGAAGGGCGTCTTCTTTCGGGTCGAAGCACACGACTTCGCAGCGACCGTTGGCTATCTGCTGTTCCCAGAGGGCGTTGCCGTCGACCTGCGTGGTGACTGCCGGAACGCCGGGAACCTGCATCATCGAAGGGAAACGGTTTTCGAATACGACGACGTTGTAGTCGGTATCGGGAACCTCGCCATCCTGGTACGGGTCGCCGGGTTTGCGAGCGGCAAGGGGGTTCCCGCTTGCGGTCGCACCCGGCCCTGCGGTAATGGGACGGTTCATGCGGGCCGTCGCCATAGGTATCCACTCTCCGGTGAGAGGGTCCTTGCGCATCTGGGGCGCCTGCACGGGCACCTCGCGACCCTCGGCGTCCAGATGCGGCGCGAAACGGTCGGTCAGAGGACGCGGATCGTGGAGTTCGCGGGTGCGCTTGCCCGATACGAATTCAGGATCGTCATCAAGATAGAAGAAGTCACGTCCGTCGGCAAGAGTCGTCGGTGTGATGCGGATATGCTCTGATGCGTACTGCGCCGGTTGATACTGCGCGGACTGATAAGCAACGGCATTGCTCATTATTACTGCTCGCTTCCTTCGCTGTTCTCGGCCTGATGGGCCAGGACGAGTTCTTTGACCAGTTTTCGGGTGGCCTCGATGGATTCTGCATCCAGCTCGTCGTCGGTGACGACGGCGCTGACCTGCTCGAAGTTGGCGAAGAGGGACAGCGATGTGCTGCTCCACTTCGTGTGATCGGTAAGGATGATGGTGTTGTCGGCAATGTCCATCATCGCCATGTCCGTGGCGGCTTCCAGGGAGTTCGGCATGAGGAATCCTCTGGGAATCGACACAGAATGCGTGCCCAGGAACACCGTGTTGACTCGCAGCGATGCGACGACCTTGTCGGCTATGGGACCCACCAGTGAATTGGAACGGGTGATGACGCCGCCCGTGACGATGACCTCGACGTCCTTGCTTTCCAGAGCCTGCACGAGCTCAGCGACCGGAATCGAGTTGGTGAGGATCGTGATGCCCGCGGAACGTCGGCTTTCCAGCAGATGCTGGGCGAACACGTACGCCGTCGTGCCGCCGCCTATGGCAATCACGTCTCCGGGAGACACGTAGGTCAGGGCCTTTTTGGCGATGGCGTCCTTCAGACCGATGTCCATCTGCGACTTCACGGAGAACAGGGGTTCTGCAAGCAAGGTGCTTGTGGTCACCGCACCGCCGTGAACGCGTTTGAGCAACCCTTTGTCGGCCAGCTCCGCGATGTCGCGTCGGATGGTCATTGCGGAAACGCCCAATTCCTTGGATAACGCGGTGATACGCACCGCTCCACGGGTGCGCAGCCTGCTGAGAATCAGATGCTGGCGTTGTGATGATATCATTCGAACATTATCGCACACATTCGCGCACGATTACAACTTCTGATGTAACGTTTCTTGCGTTTCACTCAGTATTATGAGCGTTTCACCATTCTCTCAGCGCCCCAGACCGTCACACGCATCATCGCCTCAAGCACAATGCCCGAACCCATTTTGGAATTGCCGTGTGTCCGCTCTATGAACGCAATCGGTATTTCCAGAATCCTCGCACCAACCTGATGCGCCCGTCTGGTCATGTCGACCTGGAACACGTAGCCGTTCGCCTCGATGCCATCCAGATCAATCTCTCTCAGCAAATCCGCACGATAGGCTCTGAAACCTGCCGTCACATCCTTTACGGGCAGTCCGAGCATGCGTCTTGCATACCAGGAACCGGACCTGGAAATCACATCTCTCAGCAAGGGCCAATTCACCGTCTGCCCTCCTTTGACCCTGCGCGAACCTATCACCAGGTCAACGTGCGGATTGCGCTCCATCACATCAAGCATCCGAGCCAGGTCCAATGGACGATGGGAGCCATCCATGTCCATTTCACAAATCACGTCGTAGCGACGGTCCAAGGCCCAATGGAAGCCTTCCAGATATGCCGGGCCCAGACCATTCTTGGCTTGGCGATGCAGCACATGCAGACGCGGCTCCCCCTGAGCCATGAAATCCGCCATCCTCCCGGTGCCGTCAGGGGAATTGTCATCGACGACAAGCACCTCGGCATCACGCGTGGATGAGAAAATACCCGAAAGCGTAGTCCTGAGATTGTCGATCTCGTTGTATGTGGGCATAACCACCAACACTTTGCTGTGTGACGGCGAAAGCTCATCGACATGCTGAACAGTCTTGTCCGACATCATGCACCCCCTGCAGTATTCACTACAACAGTACTGTGCGCAACGCGAGTATCCACATGGAATGCTCGAAGCCGCCCGAGAAAACGCACATCGCGATGCTCTCCGGCACTCTCGATATGAAATCGGCAGCCGCATAGACAGGGACATGCCGATAAAGGTTCACCTCGAGCAATTTCTGCAGAGGGATAAGGGTATTGCACGAAACGACGGTGACACATGCCAATTCACGAGTACTCGATCGCATCCGCCTCGTAAGGAGAAAGCACCTTGTCGATAAGCTCCTGACTCTCCCCGTGCCTCTGCGCGTGCAGTGCTGGCGATCACCCATCTGCCGGTGTTCGGATGCCCGACTACAATACCGGGTGCTGGCGGCCGATTGACGGTTACCAGCACACGTAACCATGAGGAGGGTCATGTCAGTCACCATCGCCGACGTCGAGCATCTGTTGGATTCGCTGAAGCTTGCGTACAGAGTCGAGCATCACGCGCCCATCACCTCCATTCAGGAAGCCATGGAGTCAGGTCTGCTGAGCGATTTGGGAATGACGACCGGAAGCATGGTGAAGAACCTGTTACTCACGGACACCACCGGCGAATGCTATCTGCTTGTCGCACCGGGCATGGGCAGGGTCGATCTCAAGGGCATGGCACGACATCTCGGATGCACCCGCCTGAGTTTCGCGTCACTGAAGACCTTCGGGGCGGTGTTCGGCACATCCAAAGGCCAGGTCACCATGTTCGACCTGCTCGATGGCGACGAGCGCGTCAAGCGAGTGCATCTTGTAGTCGATTCCAGGGTGGCTCTCATACCAGGCGACACGGCGTTTCATGTAGATTCGAACACTGTTTCGGTACTTGTCAGAGCACAGGACGTCCCGGTGATCGCCCTGACCATCCAACCCACGTACCTGACATACCCCGAAGTCTGAATATGACAGAGACGCCGCGCGACAGGCGCTGGCATCAGCTTCGCCGCCCTGCACCTCACATGGTCGATTTCGAGGAGCCTCCAACAAGAACGGGCGCACGCGCCCCTCGACGGCTTCGCCGCAAGACGACATCTGAGCACCAAAGCCGTCATGTGCGAGAATAGGTTCATGCAGTACGTATCAGAATCAACTGCCAGAGACGCAGTGAATAAGGCAAGTACGGACTTGTTCTCCTTCGTGTACAAGCATGCCGTGAAACCCATCGTGTTCAACCAGCCACCGGACACCGCACACGACCAGATGATCTCATTCTGTCGCACCGCCGGTACCATTCCTCCGCTGATGTGGATGCTTCGACAGATGCTGGACTACACCGACCCGGCATTGGAGTGCGAGGTCATGGGACTGCACTTCGCCAACCCCTTCGGACTCTCCGCAGGATTGGACAAGAACTGCGATCTGTCAACCGTTCTGGATGCCGCGGGGTTCGGATTCGAGACCGTGGGGTCGACCACTTCACGCCCCTGCGCAGGCAACGAGCGTCCCTGGTTCCACAGACTCCCCGAATACGACTCGATGATGGTTCACGTCGGACTTGCCAACGACGGCTCCCAGAAGGTCATTCCACGCGTCGAAAAGGCCTACACCAAAGCCAGAAGCATGGCCCTGTCGATTTCAATCGCCCGCACCAATGACGAGCTCTGCGGCGACATCGACGAAGGCATAGAGGACTATCGCATATCGTTGGAACGCGCGGCCGGGCGATCCTCGATGGTGGAAATCAACATCTCCTGCCCCAACACCCATGTAGGCGAACCCTTCAACGAAAGCCCCGAGAACCTCGATAGGCTGTTCGCCTCATTGGACACCGTCGCGCACGAGCAGCCGCTGCTCGTCAAAATGCCCTTGAACAAGAGCTGGGCCGAGTTCAAGGCTTTGCTCGACGTGCTGGCGGAGCACAACGTTCAGGGCGTATCCATCGCCAATCTGCAGAAGGACCGCACCGGACTTGCGGTGCCGATGCAATGGGAGGGCGGCCTGTCGGGCGGCCCCTGCTACCAGGGAAGCAATGCTCTGATAGCCCAGACCCGCCGTGAATTCGGCGAAAGGTTCGCCATTGCAGGAATAGGCGGCGTGTTCACTCCGGAGCAGGCATACGAAAAGATTCGCCTTGGGTCCAGTCTGGTCATGTTCCTCTCCTCGCTGATGTTCAGAGGCCCGCAGCAGATCAGCCTGTTCAAACGCGGATTGGTGGAGCTGCTGCATCGGGACGGTTTCGACAACGTAGCGCAGGCGGTCGGCAGCGGGCTGTGATGAACTGAGCCGTGGTACGCCAGAACCGTGGTACCCAAAGCCGTCCCGACCCGTGCACCGCGGTTCTGCACGGGTCGCACATCATGGAAGGTCCGGCAGCGTACAGGTCAGACACCACAGCAATCGCCATCGTCCGCAAGACAGACAGCTCACCGCGGGCTTACGCTCCTATCAGCGCTTCACGAAGTCCCGTGTCATGGGCATACAGGAACAATCCTTTTCTCGCCCTGGTCAGCAGCGTCATCAAGGCATTGCGCAACAGACGTTGGCGCATGCTCTCGATATCCTGCGGGGAATACCCCTGCTGCCTGAGGTGCGAGACTCCTACGAACGCCGCCTGATCCTGGTACAGGTCGGGCCTGACGTGCAGTTTGCCGTCCTCCCCCAGCACATTGGAAGGCCCGAGAATCACACCTGCCCAATCAAGATCCAGACCCTGAATCGTATACACGGAACCGACCTCGTCAAGCGTTTCCGGCCTGTCAGGCCATGACAAGGCCGCTTGGGGTTCATAGCGGTCCCATCGGATGCGCAGACCCGGCTCCTCGATGAAATAATCCTTGCCATCGAGACGGTAGGGATAGTCATAGGTGCTCAGCATCCGCGACGTACCGTGTTCAGCATGCTCGACCACGGCATCTCGCATGGCTCCCGCATCGGAGAACACCTTCATATCAAAATGCTCATCCCCGCAAGGAGGAGGCGTAACCCTGCCCTCCCCGTTCAGCAGGCGCCGTATCCAATCTCGGACGGCATCAGAGGCCCCCATGCGATGCTGGTTGCCGAGACTGAAATTGACGATTTCGGCATCACCGAGAGCGCGTTTCAGGACGGTGTCATCCCACATGCTGCGCATCCTCAGGACCTGCGTCCCATCGTAGGCGAGCACCGTAATGCGGCTGAGTCGGACGATTTCCGCCAGCTGGTTGTCAGCCATGAAATGCGTATACGGGTTCGGCTGCGTCAGCAGCAGATGCGCCTCGTCCACCAGAGCCACATCGGCACCGGCACCCTGCTTGTCAGCCGCATTGATATATGACGTCGGGCGCAATACCTGGGATTTTCGCAGAACGGTCATATCACCGGCGAAATCACGGTATCGTCTCCACATCTCCGCATGATTGACCATCATGCGTATCGTGGAATCCGCAAGGGGGTCGCCGAGCGCTCTTCGCCTGCTCCGTTCGGACAACATCTGGAACAACGAAGCCAGAAGCGCACTTTTCCCGGTCCCGGCCACACCATGGACAAGCGCTACGACAGGGCGATGCGCTGGCACCGAAAGCGTTCGTTCACAAAGCTCCACAATGTCGTCGAACACAGCCTGCTGAGTTGAATCCAGAGAATGCATACACACTCAACGGGACTGTAATACGCAAGAGGGACGCTCCGCTGCGAGTCCGATTGAACCTCCCTGTTCAATCCCTCGCAGCGTGCGTCCTACGTCACGCCCGCAGGCGCTAGCGTTTGGTACCGTAGGCACCCCTCGCATACTGCTCCGGATAAGGAATTTCGGAAGGCTTCAACCCCAGTTTGTAGGACGCGCGCAACGGCCAGTACGGGTCACGCAAGGCCGCACGACCGATTTCAACGGCATCGGCCTGCCCCTTGCGCACGATGCGCGCCGCTTGTTTGGCTTTGGTAATCAGTCCAACCGCCGTTGTGGGTATCAGTGCCTTCTCACGAATCTCGTGCGCAAAAGGCACCTGATAGTTGGGTTGGGCGGGAATCGTCACGCCGGAGATAATTCCTCCGGTGGAGACATCAACCAAATCCACACCATGGTTTTTCATGACCTTGGCCGTTTCGATGGTCTGATCGAGATCCCAGCCGCCCGCAGCCCAATCGGTTGCAGAGATACGCACCAGAAGCGGCATATCGTCGGGAATCTCTCCACGCACCGCATCGACGATGTCGATGAGGAAACGCATGCGATTCTCCAGCGAGCCACCGTATTCGTCACTCCTCTGGTTGCTCAGAGGATCGAGGAACTGGGAGATGAGATAGCCATGAGCCGCATGGAGCTCAATCGCCTGAAAGCCTGTGCGCACGGCCCTTCCGGCCGCATACCTGAACTGATCGACGATGGCATGAATCTCGTCCACACTCAGCTCGCGCGGCACATCATAATGTCCGTAGGCAATCGGACTGGGGGCGACCGTCTTCCAACCACCCTCGCTTTCGGGGACGGTGGCGTTGATATGACCGGTGGGCACGCACCCGGTGGAGGCCTTTCGACCGGCATGATTGAGCTGAACCGCAGCTACGGCACCCGCCTTCTTCACATCATCGACTATCCAGCGCCACGCATCGATCTGTCCGTCATCCCACAGGCCCACATCGCACGGTGAAATACGACCCTCGGGACTGACGGCAGTCGACTCCACGATAACCATCCCGAATCCACCCATCGCGCGGGATACGTAATGCTGATAGTGGAAGCGCGTCGGCCGCCCATCCCTGTCGAAGGCCGAATACATATCCATCGGGGGCATCCATATCCGGTTGCGCGTGGTGACGCCACGCAAGTTGAGCGGCGACAACAGGCTTGGTGGCTCTACGGCATCGGCGGATGCCCTGCTCAGCGAATCACCGGTTTTGCCGGACTTGACCTTGCGGCTCTTGCGGTCCTTGTTGCGCCGCTTCTTGTCTTTCCCCTTCGCGGTCTTGCCATGTTCCTTGTCTGCATCGTCATCGTCATTCACTGAAGGGTCACTGGATTTGCCCAAAGCGGAAGCGGCATCCAAGGAATCCCACTCTTCCGCGCCGTCCTGGAGCTGTTCGGAAATCTCCGTCTCCTCCGACTTCGCATTTTCATCATTGACCTTCGCGAAAGCCTCATCGTCCTGTTGTGCCATGTCAGACCTTCCTCTGTCCGGGCTGTGCTCGATGCACGCACATGCACTGCCATTCTACATTCGAGAGCCCCTCTGTATTCAAAGGACAAAGCACGCCCACGGCGGAATCTCGGAGGACAAGCGGAGGTATTCGGCGCTGCACACACCTTGGAAGGAACGCTCCAAGCTCAGAGGAAAATGCAACAGCCCGCTCGCACTCCGGAAGCGCGGACGGGCTGCATGACGAAGCACATCGACAATTGCGTCGACCGCTCCCCTGCCGTGCCTTAGTTACCTGTTGTGGAGCTGGATGAGCTGCTTCCCGAACTGGTCATCGCAGCACCCATGTACTTCGCGTCGGGGTTGCCGTAGCTGTTGTCTGCCGGCGTATTGCTGTCCGCGAGGTAGCTGTTCATGAAGGTCTTCCATGCAGGAGTAGCGATATAAGCGCCGTACCATGTGCCGTGATAGACACCGTTGATGGTCTTGTTGTTGAAGGACACCTGTGACTCGGCGTTGCCGACCGCCACATACGCCGCCACAGAAGGTACGAAACCGCCCGTAAGCATATACGTATCCTCGTTCGTTCCGGTCTTCGCGAAGGTCTTGCGACCTCCGTCCAGTTGCGTATCCGCAGCCTCACCACCGCTTTGCACAACACCCTGGTTCATCGCGTAGGCAACCGTCTGGGCGATACCCGGCTCGATGGCCTGGTGACAGTTTGCGGAAGGCACCTTCAACTGCTTGCCGTCCTTGTCCACAACCTTCTTCAGGGCGATTGGCGTGCAGGCGACCCCGTTCGCCGCGATGGTCGCATACACATTCGCCATCGTCAACGGCGACGCCTGAACGGTTCCGATCACCATAGGAGGGTTGTACGAGTTGGCGGAGAAGATATCCTCCTGCCCCTCGGGCGAATTATGGTAGCCCATGACCTTGGCGGTGTTGGCTATTTGCTTGAGGCCGATGATCTGTGCCATCGACGCCTGAGTCGTGTTATGAGAACGAATCAGACCCTGGAGCGGAGTCTCGGGCGATGTGGTGCCACCGCCGGAGTTCTGCACAGACCATGTGCCGGTTCCCGAATAGTCGGGGAAGGAGCTCAGACTGTAGGAAGTCGAGGTACGCAGCGACTGGTTGATGGACTTTCCTGCACCCATCCATGCCGCAAGGTTGATGGGCTTCCACGTCGAACCGACCTGGAATCCCCAACCGCCTCCGTCCGCCTCGTCCACGGCGTAGTTGATGGCGGTTTTGGTACCTCCGCCGGAGTCCTGTGAAGCGTCATACGTCCTGTTGATGCCGAAGCCAAGAACCTCTCCGGTACCTGGCTTGATGGCGGCGATCGTCACCTCGAAGCCTGTCGGGTCCTCCACCGGAATCGTGGCTCTCGCCGCCTTCATGGCATCGCTGTTCGCATTTACATCCATCGTGGAGTATATTTCCAAACCACCTTGCTTCAGCAGCTTGTCACGGTCCTCCTGCGTCTTGCCGAATTCCGAGGAGTTCAGGATCTGCTTGGTCACGTAGTCGCAGAAATATGCCGCATCCCCTGCAGCCTGGCAGCCTGCCGCCACGCTCTGCACGTTCAGCGTCGAGGCGATTGGCGTCGCTTTGGCTTCGTCACGATCCTTGGCGTTGATATAACCCTGCTGGTACATCAGGTCAAGCACGATGTTGCGCTGTTCCTGAGATTGCTCCGGGTTGGCCGTCGGATCGTAACCGGTCGGGTTCTTCGTAATCGCGGCGATGGTCGCGGACTCTACGATATTCAGATCCTTGGCGCTCTTGTTGAAGAATCGTCTGGCCGCGGTTTCCACACCGTAGATGCCGTTGCCGAACTGCGCTATGTTCAGATAGCCCTGCAGGATTTCGGCCTTCGTGTATTTCTTTTCCATCTGCACGGCGATGAGCATCTCTCGCATCTTGCGTGCCACGGTCTCTTCCTGAGCGTGGTAGACCGCAATCGGATCATTGTCCTCCTCGGCCTCGCTCATCAGCACATTCTTCACATACTGCTGCGTCAGGGACGAACCACCCTGGGTATCGCCCTTCTTGACGTATGTCTGCACGAAAGCCCTGAACACACCCTGGATATCGACGCCGGCATGTTCGAAGAAGCGCCTGTCCTCACGGGCGACGACGGCCTTCTGCATATAGTCGGAGACCTCGTTGAGAGGAACCACGATGCGGTTCTGTGCGTAGAAGGTCGCAATAACCGTTTTACCGTCCGAAGCGTAGATGCGCGACTGCTGCGGCAGATCCGTCACATCGAAATCAATGCCCTGCGCCTGAAGCGACGGCATCAGGGACTTGGCTGCCCCATTCAGCCCGAACACTGCAGGTAGCAGGAAGCCGGAAGCGACGACGCCGCCCGCCGTACAGAAAATCAAGAAGGCGAGGATAAGGGTGAAAAAGCGTCTAACGGTCATAGGCTGGTTCTTCGGCATGCTGTTCATTCTAAAACCGGCTACCTACTAAGTATCCGAGAATGCTCTTTCTGCGAGCAATTTGCACACTACCTGCGCGAACGACGAATCAGCATCCCGGGCTGGAAGATGATGATGGATCGCCCCTTGCGCGAAATCCAGCCTCTGTTCGAGAAATCCATCAAGGCCTTGTTCACGGTTTCACGCGAGGAACCCACCAGCTGAGCCAGCTCCTCCTGAGTCAGGTCGTGAGGCACCATCAGTCCCGCCTCGATGGGTTCCCCGAAACGCATGGCGAGACTCAGCAGGGTCTTCGCCAGACGGGCCGGGACATCCATAAAGACCAGGTCGGATATTCGCTCGTTGTTGCTGCGCATACGGTTCGCCAGAACCTGCAGCATATCCACAGCGACGCGGGGATGATCGTTCAACCAGGTGAACAGATCCTCATGCTCAAGAACAGCGACTTTGGTGTGGTTGGTCATGGCCACCGCAGTCGCCGTCCTGGGACCGCCGTTCGGGTCGAAAACCGGTATCTCCCCGAGCACCTCGCCGCGACCGTGAATGCTCAGCAGCTGAACACGCCTGTCGGAAGCCTGCCGAATCAGTTTGACCCTGCCTTCTTCCAGCAGATACATGCGATGATCGGTATCGCCTTCGCGAAAAATGCTCTCGCCCTTGCCTATGGATGAGTATTTGAGGTGCGGCAGCAACAAATCGGCTTCCTGTTCGGAAACCTGGTTGAACAGGGCGGTTTGGAGTAAAGCGTTGCCGGGTTCTGGAATCTCATTGGGCTTGCGAATGATCACTCCACCTTCCTCCGCTCCTTCAGTCGTCCTCGACCACATGGTTCTGCTCGATTGTAACTCGCTTTCAGGCGATGCCGCGTGTCCAAGACTCCCTGGAGAAACGGGCGTCGTCAAGAACGGCGGCCTCCCGTGCGATACCGTCACTCACCGAAGCCTTGACAGCCCTCGGAATCGCCCGCAACAGATAGCTGATGAACGAGTCGATGATCTCCTCGCGTCCCAACCCTGATTGCGAGCGCAGAGGGTCCACGCGCCGGACCGCCGACTGCACGGCCTTGTACCGCATCTTCTCGCGGGAGACCTTGAGTATTCGAGACATTTTGACCGCATCGATGTCATAGGACATGGTCACATGATGCAGCACGGCTCCCGGACCACCGTCCTTGGGAAGGTAGCGGCGCTGAGCAGCCCCGCCGATTTTCCCTGCGGAGGATGAGATGTCGTTGATCGGCTCGTACCGTGCATCCACTCCTATCTCCCTCAGTGCGGCGAGAATCCAATCGTCGCAGCAGCGATATGACTGTTCTATGCTCATGCCTTCCACAAGGGACAGCGGTGCATACAGCGAGTATGTAATCGTATTGGCAGGTTCGACGAACATCGCCCCGCCACCGGTGACACGGCGAACAACGCCGACGCCTGCACGGCGGGCCTCTTCCAGGTCGACCTGATGGCTCAATGACTGGAACCGTCCGATGACCACCGTGGAGGCGGCCCATTCCCACATGCGAATCATCGGCCCACAGTCACCTCTGGCGACCGCCTGAGCAATCGCATGGTCGGTGGCCATCTGCCGTGAGGGCTGCAGGGGCTTGTCGTGAACCACGGCAAGGGGCATCGCCTGCCATCTTCCGCGGAATTCCTCAAGCAACTCTGCAGGCACGGCCACCTGCCGGAACGGGACCTGTGCCGTCTTGGCGGAATGCTCCTCAGACGCTTCCTCGTATGTTGCCGCGTCTACGGAATCGCCGTCCGCTGACGCCGTTTTCAGTGCCCGCTGGACCGCGAGAACAATCGTCTCCGGCGTGGCCCCTATGACCGGGGAGTCGCTCTGCTCGTCGAGTATCCCGCGAACACGTGCTGTCGCGGCATCCGCGTCGAATGGCAGCGCATCCCGTCCGAGCGACGTTTCGATGCTGTCGATGACACGGGGCGCGTCAAGACTGCCCTCTGCGAAGAAATCACCATCTAGCGTGCAGCTTGATATGCGGTCGCCGCACACGACGACATTCGCGGCGATCAGCTTGCCGCCTCGCATCTTGCACTCTCCGCGACCCTGCTGCTTCCTAGCCTGACCCATACTTCCCGACACCTCTCTCCACGACGCTCCCCATATCGTACGACAGTCTGAGTCTCAACAGTGCGCACTCGACAGTGTGCGCTTCGGTCGTCGGGTAATCAGAGTGGGATAATCAGATTCTGGCGAGGATATCCGCACTGACCTCTGCAGTGGTGCGCTTGGCGTCACCCGACTGCTCGATGTCGGCTTCAACGGCGCGTTCGATGCGTGCAGCCGGTTCTTCCAAGCCCAGATGCCTCAACAGCATGCCCGCCGACAGAATGGCTGCGGTGGGGTTGGCGATGCCCTTCCCCGCGATATCGGGCGCCGATCCATGGATGGGTTCGAACATGGAGGGATACTCATTCGACGCATTGATGTTGCCCGAGGCCGAATATCCGACTCCGCCCACGACCGCACCCGCCTCATCGGTAAGGATGTCCCCGAAGAGGTTATCGGTGAGGATGACGTCGAAACGGCCCGGATCGGTGACGATGAAGATGGTGGCCGCATCGATGTGCTGGTAGTCGTGGGTGACCTCGGGGTATTCTTCGGCCACCTTGTCCACCAGACGCTGCCACATATCACCCGCGTTGGTCAGCACATTCTTCTTATGGACCAGAGTCACATGCTTGCGGCGTTTCATGGCGAGGTCGAAAGCATAACGAATGACCCGCTCAGCGCCGAAGGCCGTATTCAACGACACCTCGGTGGCCACCTCCTGCGGGGTCCCGCGACGTATCGCACCACCTGCACCGACATACAGACCCTCGGTACCTTCACGCACCACGACGAAGTCGATGGTTCCGGGGTTGGCCAGCGGCGAAGTCACGCCCTTGAAAAGCTTGGACGGCCTGAGATTCACATACTGGTCCAACGCGAAGCGCAGTTTGAGCAGCAGACCTCGTTCGAGCACGCCTGGCGTCACCCGCGGGTCTCCGACGGCACCCAGAAGAATCGCGTCCGTATGCTTGATGCGCTCCAAATCGTCTTCGGGCAAAATGGCGCCATCCCTCAGATAGCGTTCCGCTCCAAGGTCGAAGGGCTCATAGCCGAACTTGGCGAAGCCTTCCGATGCTTTGTCAAGCGCGGCCTGCGCGTGGGGAACGATTTCCTTGCCGATGCCGTCTCCTGGGATGACGGCGATGCGATATTCCTGCTCTGTGCTGTTCTCACTCATAAACCCGAGAATATGCAGCCCCCGCTTTCACGATGCAAGCGATTCCGTCAATTGGACAGATTCATGGTCACAGCTCAGGTCGAAGCTAGTCGGATGAGATGGGCTCTTCCGTTTGCCGTGTAAGGGCAGAATGAGATAACTGCACTAAAAGGACAGCTTTTCTGAGAAATTATTACCACATTGCTGTCCTTTTAGTGCAGTTATCTCATTCGCGGGACCGATGACGGAGCAGTTCCGAGAGCAAAGCCATGCAGGACAGGTTCAATCAGTCCTTGAAGCCCATCACCGCAAGGCACCAGGCGTTTTCCAGAGCGAGCTCCTTCCACTGCTTGTACCGTCCGCTCGCACCGCCGTGACCTGCCTCCACCTCGATTTTCACGATGGCATCCGCGTCAACCTGCGGCTCCTGCAGACGGGCCACCCACTTGAGCGGCTCGACGTAGAGCACTCGCGTATCGTTCATCGAGGTCGTGGCAAGAATCTTCGGGAACTGTGTGGTGCCGAAGCGTTCCTGGCGTTCCGCGGCATCCTGAACGTTCTCGTACGGCGAGTAGGACTTCATATAGTCATAGACCTGCCGGTCGTGCAGAGGGTCTCCCCACTCGTCCCATTCGGTGACCGTCAGTGGCAAATCAGGGTCCAGAATCGATGTGAGCGCATCGACGAAGGGAACATCCGCTTCGATGCCCGCATACAGATGCGGAGCCATGTTGGCTATCGCTCCCATCAGCAGCCCGCCCGCCGAGCCTCCGTTGGCGACGGTGCGCCTGGCATCCGCGATGCCATGCTCCTGCAAGGCAGCGGTGACATCCACGAAATCCTCGAAGGTATGCTTCTTGTTCAACCTGCGGCCCTGCTCATACCAGGCTCTCCCCATTTCACCGCCGCCGCGCACATGGGCGACCGCATAGATGACTCCACGGTCGAGCAAGCTCAACCTTGCGGGAGAGAAAAAGGGGTCCGAGCTGCATTCGTAGGCTCCATACGCCGTGATGAACATCGCTGACGCCGTGTCGCCCTGATTCCCCAGGTCGAGTAGCGCGGAGCCGGCGGGGAAGTCAGCGCAGCCCCCTACACCCTCGCTTGCGGATACGAAGGTGGTGTCGGTCAATCCGCGTTCGTCACTCGCATCCAGACTGGGCACCAAGCCCTGCCTCCACACCAAGGAGACCGGCACACGCTGACCGTCCCTCACCCGAACCCATACCCTGCGTTCCGCATATCGCCGGGCATTGAAATCACCCGGCACCTCGGCCTGTTTCAGCAGCACGTCCTCACCGGTGACGGGGTCGTATTCGCGCAATTGCGCAGGATTGGTATAGCTGCTCAGGCTGTAGCGCATCCGGGGCGTCAGATATGACGGATTGCCACCGGCTCCGATGGAGAACATGGCCTGCGAAGCATTGCCGCCGAAAGCCGCGTCACCGGAAGTCCTGCCACTTGATGAAGGTGCAGTCATCTCGGCGAATTCCCACGCTTCGCCAGCCAGGAAGTTCTTCGCGGCATCTTCCTTCGTCATCACCGCCAGATGGGGCAGACTATCCGCGCGATAGGCGAGCGTCACGAAATGCCGGTGCATCGACAAACCCTCGATGCCCAGACCGCGGGCGCCCTGCAATATCTCCGGGTTGCCGTCACGTCGACATGGTGCGTCTATGGGCAGACCGGCGTCAACGGCATCGGAAGCCTCGCACCCCGCAGAACTCCCCGCGACCACGCACACACCCTCGGTGAGACTGTACGGAGCCTTATGAGACCTCATGTCGATGACGTTCACCTGGAAATTCGGATTCAGGACGTTGTGATAGGTCAAAGCGAGGGGAATATCCTCACCATTCGCTCCGGCACCCTCAAAACGCGCAAAACTCACATCATATTCGACGCCCTCGCGCCGGGACACGAACACCTCGAAAGCTCCGGTCGGATTGTTTACAGGCAGGGTAAGCACCTCGGTGGTGGTTTTCGAACCTGTGGTGATGACGATGCGGCATTCGTCGAAGCTCATGCCGACACCGACCCAGAAACGCTCGTCGTGCTCGGTCCAGACCTCCACATCATGCGAACTGTCAGTGCCGACGCGATGCCTCCACACGCTGTACGGCCTCCATGAATCGTCGACCTTGACATAGAACACCCATCCGCCGTCGGGCGTGATCATCGCCCCGGCGGAGACCTGCTCGATGACCTCAGGCAGGTCTGCAGCACCGCCTTGCCCGGCCGACAAGGTCTCATCCGTCGCCTGCATATCTCTGATACGGAAGTCATAGCGTTCGTTACCGGTGGTGTCGGTACCATACAGCAGCCATCTGCCATCCGTGCTCATGTCCATTCCGCCGATACGGAAGAAATCATGGCCCTCGGATTCCCTGTTGGCATCGAATACGATTTCTTCGCCGGGCAGAGGGGTATTGTCGGCGCTGTCAACCTTCGGAGGATTCCAGTCCTGCTCGTCGACGACGGGCAGACGGCACTGCACCGCGTATTGCTGTCCCTCCATGATTCGTGTGTAATGCCAGAATCCGTGGAGTCTTACAGGGACGGACATATCGGTTTCCTTGATATGGGATTTCAGCTCTTCGAAGAGCACATCCCTGAAAGCGTGCAACTCACTCGTGCGGCTCTCGAAATACGCGTTCTGACCGGACACATAGCGTTGCGTACGCTCTGAGGCCTTGTCCCGCATCCATTCGTAAGGGTCGGTGAATACCTCTCCCCCGGCCTCTCTGCGCTTGGGAATCCGTTCCGCCCTGGGGACGGATTGAGCGGCCGTAAAGGCCGTTGCCTCCTCATGGTCACCGCTGGATGTCTTGCTCGTGTCTTGCGAGTCGCTACGTTCTGTCATGCATGAGATTATATGGTCATTCCTCAACATGATGGCATGAATCGCGGTCCTGACGCGGCTGTGCAGTGCCGTCATCCATACCGAATTCAATGGCGGCCGGTATCGGCGGAATTTCCGCGATACGGCAGCTAAGCACATCCTCTTGTGCCTGTAAGCCGTCCGAAATCCCTGCGCACGTCTCCGCATAACTCCATGTACAAGTCCCCCGCACAATCGGCAACGGCTCCGCAAAGCATGCTGCCGATAGGGTTTCAGCGACGGAAGCGTCTGACGCGTTGCTGTGCGAGGAAAGGCAGCATCGTATTCATCAGATTGGAGCCTGTGGTTCCGTAGAACACCGGCACATCAGTCACCGGCATCGGCTGGGTCGCCGTGATGCCAGCCATCGCACCAATCGACTCACGTGGGCTGAGCTGGCGTATACCGATTGCCAGAATACGACCGGGATATCTGCGAGCGACCGTCGCATACGTGGTGGGGTCCTTCTGACCGTCGTCTCCAATCAGCAGGAACTTCATCTTGGGGAAGTCCGCCATCAGCTGGTCCACGAACTCGAGTTTGTGCTGCACTCCT
Organism: Bifidobacterium crudilactis; assembly: GCF_000738005.1. NCBI lineage: Bacteria > Bacillati > Actinomycetota > Actinomycetes > Bifidobacteriales > Bifidobacteriaceae > Bifidobacterium > Bifidobacterium crudilactis. Next base: position 1,456,985 of record NZ_JHAL01000002.1, read on the forward strand.
GTGGGGATGAAGGTCTTGGGACGAGGATCGAGGTCGCGAAGCAGCAGAGGTCCTTCAGGGAAGCCGTGGTACTTGATGAAATGCCGTATGGAGCTCTCGACGTTCCAGGGCGAGGTCGACAGGTAGAAGAACGGTGCCTGAGGGTACAGATCGCGAATCTTGTTGTACAGCACGCTCATACCCGGAACCGAAATGCGTTTCTTCGGGTTCAGCAGCAGCATGTTGTAGGCCGCACGCCACAATGACGGCACCTGGGTCACCATGATGGTGTCATCGATGTCCGAAATCACGCCCAAGGGTGTGGATGCCGGATAGGTGTAGAGCGGAGCGGTGACGGGAGCACGTCGGCTGACCTGATAGGCCACTTCGTGACGACCGGGTTTCAACCTGTGCTCAGCCACCAGATCGAGGTATCCGCTGGAATCCGACAAGGCGAACTCATCGCTTTGCGAACGCTGACGATCAGGCTGGTCGTAGACTTCCGAACTGCCTATCTGCACGGTGTGCAGCCGCGTCCCATCGACGCGAATCTTGACCTGAGTGCCCGGCGCCGGAACCTTGAAAGCGCTGCGGATGCCTCTGACCGCAAGCCCCGAACGCCCGCGTTCCGGTGAAAGAGTGGTACGGCATATCAGACGCGAATAATCGGGAGTGCCGTAACCCACATAGGGTTCGACGATTGGATACCACCGAAGGTGATGGGTTATCAACGTGGAGACGAAAATCCAGAAGTTGAAAGCACCGGTCACGCCCCTTCTCGCCGAACGAATCAGCAAGGGCTTGCTTTCGATACGCTCATGCGGTTGAGCGGTGTCGAAGGTTGTGGCTGCCCTGCGGGCGCGTATGGCGGGCCTATCGGGTTGCTCCATGAATGTCCTGCTCTCGTCAATCAGTGGATAGCCTTCGCATATTCCTCTGCATCGAGCAGTTCCGGCTCGTCGTCGTCCAATTCGACCTTCAGAATCCAACCCTCGCCGTACGGGTCGTTGTTGATGATGCTCGGGTCCTCAGCCGCATCGTGGTTCACATAGCTGATGGTTCCGGACACGGGCGACACCAGGGGTTCCACCGCCTTGGACGATTCCAGTTCGACGACTTCATCGCCTGCCTCGACCTTCCCGCCGGTCTCGGGCAGATCCACGAAGACGAGATCTCCCAGCTCAGACGCCGCATACTCCGTGATGCCTATCACCGCAGGAGACGACGACGTGTCGATCCAGACATGATCCTGAGAATACTGAAGATGCTCGGGCACATCCAGGCTGGGGCCCTGCTTGCTGTCTTTATCACTCATGCCCACCAGAATACCGGCACAAGGCTACAGATGAAAGCTGTCAGCGCACAGCGGCAGTAGGCTGAGCTCCTATGACCTTGACCATGGTGCCGACCGGAGCGTTCTCGTAAATCCACTGCGCATCCGATGGAGTCATGTTGATGCAGCCGTGGGAACCGTAGTTGACCGGATCGCCTTTGGCTATGCCGGTGACGTTCCACGGGGCCGCATGGAAACCTTCTCCGCCGTTGTAGTAGCTAATCCACTTCACGCCTTTGCTGAGGTAGTCGGCTCCTCGCATATCCTGCGTCTCGTATTTGATGTTGACGAAGAACGTGCCCGGGTCCGACTCACGGTCGCCGTTCTTGCCGGTGACCACATTGAAGGTATTAACCACGGTGGTGCCCCGGTACACGGTGACGTTCTGTTTGGAGCGGTCCACCTGAATCCACAGGTCGCCGTTGGGAATATCGTATTGCGCGACCTTCGAGGTCGTGGTGTATTTCGTCACATCGGATTGGGCCTTGATCGTCGCTGCCTGGCCGGCGTCGAGATTCTTGGCCACTTCCTGCGCTGTGGCGTCGGTGTCCTTGACGGAGATGCCATTGACGCCCTTCGTGGTCACGGTCAGTACCGTGCCCTGCGTGTTCTTGACGTTCTCCTCGTTGACCGAGTCCTGATTGAGGGCGGAAGGCAGCTGCTCCTTCAGATATGCCTTCATCGCATCCTGGTTGTACGTGACGGATATCGTGCCTTTGCTCAGATCGCTGGAGAAGCTCGTCCACTGAGCGATTTCCTTCGACGGTATGGTGAAGGTCTTGCCTTCGCCGTTGTCGATGACTATGGCGTTGGCCAGCCGTCCGTTGGCGGCGTCCGCTGCCTCCTTGGCGACCTGCTCCGAAATGGGCGACTTGACCTCGCTGTACGTCACCTTGGCTTCGTATGTATCGCCTGGGTTGCTGACCAGCTTGTTCACCGCCGTCTTGACGTTGGCGATGTCCGGTGTCCGACCATCCGAACCGGCTTTGGCCACGAAGGAATTGCTCGCCGTGTCATATTCAACCGTGGCGGCATGCGCCTGATGCTCGTCGTCGACGAGTTTGCCGGTCAGAAAATCGGTCATCTTCGCGTCATCCGTGTGGACCGTCAACGGGACTGAGGCCGAGCTGAAGGGATTGACCTGAGCGAGAGCTTCGGACGATTTCGCGTTGAGCAGATTCGCAACGGTGGTCTTCTCGTCCAGCGTCACACCGAGGTCGCTGAGTTTGGCGTTCAGAGTCTTGCCGCTGTCGTCCTTGACGGTCACTGTTGACGTTGCAAAAGCGTTCTTGACTGTTGCAGTCAATGCGGCTTCGTCCTGCCCTGTCACATTCTGTCCACCGAGTGAGACCCCGGGCGCCGCCTTGCCGCTGTAATACGAACGCGCTGCGAAAAATCCGCCGACCACTGCGGCAACAAGAAGAAGCAGTGCGATCGCCGCGATGACGAGGCCCTTATGACCGTGTCGTGGAGCTTGTGTCAGCGCCTGCATGCCGGAGCCATCGACGCGAGCATCCCCGCCACCCTGAGCAGGGGGCTGCGGCACATCCAATGGGAGGAAACGGACGGTCGCTTCACCCGCATCGGAGGTTTTGGATGCATCCGTATACGGAGCCGCCGAGGTACGATGCTGTTCCCCGCCTGATTCCCCGTTCGGGAACAGCAACGACGTCTCATCATCCGTATTCTTGCCTTCGGACATAAGCAACCTTTCCTCACTTGACCGTCCACACTATACGCGAAGAATGTGCCTTCATGCCGTACAATTCGCGCTTGAGCAATACATTCGACCACTGTTTTCACAGTTGCTCCACGTATATGCCAATCGCGGTCTTCCTTTGGGATTACAGGGAATACCCCAACCATTCCTCTATCATGTACCGGGCGATGGTGGCCCTGCCGGGAGCGAGGATTTCGCCGGCTGTGAGCTTGCTCATATAGTCGTCTTTCGTCACCCACATGGCGTCAAGCGTCTCATGACCATCCACCTGGATATGCGTATCGAGTGCCCGGCCTTTGAAGGCGACCATCAGGGATGACGGGAAGGGCCAGGGCTGGGAGCCGAGATACTTCAATTCACCCACCGGAATGCCGGTTTCCTCGGCCGATTCGCGTCGTGCCGCATGTTCCAGATTTTCTCCGGCCTCAACGAATCCCGCCGACACCGAATAGAAATTCTCTGACCATGCGGCGTTCCTCTGTATCAGCAGACGGTTCGACGCGTCGACAATCGCCGTTATCGCGGCAGGTTCAATCCTGGGGAACAGCAGCCGTTTGCCGTCTTCCGGATTGTTGCAACGCTGACCCCAACCCGACAACGCCGGGCTTGTGGCGGCACCGCATCTTGGGCAGAAGCGCTGCGAGATATGCCACATGCTCAGCGTGGCCGCACTGGTCGCCAAACCAGCCTCCAATGCGGAACAGTGAGGTGCGAATCCTCTGAGTCCAACCCAATCGAGCTGCCGTTCGGCCCTCTCCAAGGCATCCGCGGATGCAGGTGCGGCGGTTTCGTCGTCCGGACCGAACGCATCGTCAGCACCCACATGGGCGGCGTCCGGGAGGGATGAATCCTCATGCGCGCGGGTGATGTCCAATGCGACATAGTCGTGAGCCTGCCCGTTCGGCACGGGGTCGCTACCGAGAAAGTACGCGTGGATACCAGGATTGTCGCGCAGCGCCTTGCTGAGATATTCGCCCGGGAAATAGGCGAGCCTCATGTGGACGGACTCGTAATCCACCAGTTCTCCCTGACCGCGCGGAACCGCGAGCATACCCTCCTTGACCAGGAACACCCGGGTGGATGCCTTTGCCAGCAGTGTTTCGATGAGATGCTCTTCGGAACGTCTGTCGACCTGGTAATCGACTCTGGACTGGGACAAGGGCAGGAATGGCAGCGCCTGCGTCAGTGCCAAAGGAGAGAACGCGGTGAGTGGGGATTGTGCGTCGTTCACTGTGCCGACCTGACTTTCCGTACCAGCGCCAGCAACGCCTGCGAGACCTCCTGCGGATGCTCCACCGCACTGAAATGGCCTGAGTCTGCGATTTTCACGAACTCCACATCGGCATTCACCATGGCTGCCGCCAACGGCCGCATCACCTCGGGCGGACTGGATGGGTCGAGGTCTCCGCTGAGCACCAGTGCAGGAGTACTGATTAGCCCAAGCTGGTCACTCTGGTCTTCCCTGCCCGCCGCCATGCGTTCCCTCCAGGCGATGCCTTCCGGTGTCTGTTCCCCTATCCAATTCTCGAAGTTCTTCACGAATCGCGGTGATTTCTTGATGGTGGAATCATTCGGCTGAGGATGTGCGAAATTCATCACGGCCTCCACATCGCCATCCCTTTCACACCGAGAGGCGACGTCGATACGGTGCCGTCTGGCCTTATCCGAATCGGCATCGGCCTTGGTGTCGCACAAAGCGATGCCTGCCACCGCGTCGGGGTGCAGACGTTGTACGGCCAGGGCCACGTATCCGCCCATCGACAGACCGACCCAGATAGCCCGGTCATGACCCTTGGCACGCAGCATATCGACGTATGCGTCCGCCAGACGATCGAGCGCCTGCGTGTAGGCTCCGTCTTCAGCCTGCTCACCGGTGCTCTGTGCGTCCGGAATGGGGCAGGCCCCGGCACCCGGCATATCCGGTGCATATATCGTGACCGGCTCCATGCCTTGCTCCGAAGCACCCTGCCCGACGAGCTCCGCCGTTTCCTCCCACATCCTGTGATCGATGGGGAATGCGTGCAGCAGCACGAGGGGCGTTCCGGTTCCTTGCGCATACACGGTATTAATGATGTCCATTACTTGCCTCATCCCTTGCTTATCCAGCATTGGGTTGTTCAACAGTGCCTATTCGAGATTGTTAACCCAAGATTGCTCATCCAACATTGATAATCCGCCAATGTTGTATCCAACGTTGGTGTATCCAGCATTGGCTTATGCAGCATGCTGCGTGTGACGTCCATATGACTTACCCGCGTGGCCGTGCGGCAGCCGTTCTGAGATCACGACAGACCAGCCCATGAAAGCGCACGCTGCAGCAGTTTGCCGTGCCCGTCGGGCATCTGCTTGATGAATTCCTCAAGTATCGGGCTGTTCGGACTCACCCATTCGACGTCCAGGGTCTCGTCTTCCGGTTTGCAGTCCCCGGCCACGGGAATCACATAGCACAGCGATATGGCATGCTGTCGTGCATCGTGGAATTCCGAGACGCCGGGGGTGGGGAAGAACTCCGCCACGGTGAAGGGCTGCAGACTCGAGGGAATCATGGGCAAAGCAAGCTCGCCAAGATCCTTCGCCACATTTCTGGCGATGGCCTCCCGCAAGGATTCATGGAACAGCACGCGTCCCGTAATCAAGGTCCGCTCGATTGCGCCGTCCTCGCACATTCTGAGCAAAGAGCCGACCTGGACGATACGCCCCAGTTCGTCGCTCCTGACCGGCACGATCTCGACATAGGCTATCGGCAGTTGATGCCTTGCCCGGTCTATATCCGCAGGTCCGAGCCAACCCGGAGGGTTGCTGCCCGATCCGCGCACAAAATCCTCAGGGGTGATGTTGTCGAATTCTCCCCGACTGCGACCGGCATCGAAATCCCCATCGTCTGGCACTTCATCATTCAGCACTGGCATACCTTCTATTATTGCCTACAACTGTGTATATGCAGGTAACGAATCCTGCATGAGATTTCTCACAGTGCTGTTGCTGCCACGGGCCGTACGCACAGGATGGGACGGCTGCACGTGTGCGCCGATAGCTGAGCCGCAGGGTAATCGGGCACGATTCTTGACTTATGGCTGTAGTGTTCATTGACAACACAGTAGTGATGCGGTGGGGCGTGCCACGCTCCGCCACCTCGCAGACTTCGGTTGAAGGAGCTCAGATGGCCACTCAGGAATTAACCTCGCAGACGTTCAACAGCACGGTTGCCGACAACGAACTCGTATTCGTCGACTTCTGGGCGACATGGTGCGGCCCGTGCAAGGCTTTCGGACCGATTTACGACAAGGCATCCGAGAAGAACGCCGACATCGTCTTCGGGAAGGTCGATATCGACCAGAACCAGGAGCTCGCCGCAGCCGCGGATATCCAGGCTGTGCCCACCTTGATGGTCACCAAGAACGGGCAGGTCATCTTCAAACAGGCGGGAGCCCTTCGAGCCTCCGATCTCGATAATCTCATCGAACAGGCCAAGCAGGCCGACGTACCTCCGGCACAGCACTGAGGTGCAGGCAAGGCGAAACGCATAACGCATATGCACGGGAAATGAAGCCAACTAGCTTTCCTGGGCATATGCGTTATCATGGAGGGGTTGTGAATTACCGGCGGCGGGTATGCGGTACCCGAGAGGAACTGGACAGTACTGCGCTAGGCAAAGAGGCGCATCCGAACCGCTGAGGATCTGTAGGTCTACATAGAGGAGCATGATGGCTAGTCACCGCAAAGAACACGTTTCACTGTTCGCGGCTCTGACGAAGCGTCAATGGACGAGACTTGTGGCGGGAAGCCTTTCAGTGGTGATGCTGATATGCGTGGGTCTGTTCTCACGAGATTTCTACGGCGAAACCCAGAAGGCAAGCGCGGGTCAGGTCACCGAATATTCTGCCACGCAGACGCAGGGGCTCACGGTTTCGCGTGACACCGTGCGCAAGGCCCTCGACCAGGGTCAGGGTGACGGCACTTCAAACACCTCATATATCAAGGTTCAGGTCAACGGCAAATCCAAAATCGTTCTCGGAGACAACTTCACCACCGTCAAATCGGTGCTGGAAGCAGGAGATATCACTCTTAACCCGGATGACACGGTGACTCCTGCCCTCGATACTCCCGTGAACGAGTCGACGGTCATCACCATATCGAGCTCTGATTCCAAAATCGAGACCTCAGAGTCCGAGATAGCGTTCAACACCATCGAGGAACAGACCGACAGCCTCCCGAGCGGAACCAAGAAGGTCCAGAGCGAAGGTCAGGCAGGGGTAATGGTGACCACAAGCCTCGTCACCGTCGCAGGAGGCAAGAACACCTCCAGCAATGTCTTCGCCTCATATGTGAAAACCGCTCCTGTGAACAAGGTCGTGCTGGTAGGCACCGGCAAGGTCGCGACTTCGACTTCTGGTTCCTCCTCATCATCATCCTCGGCTCCGGCCTCTACGACCACGGCGTCGACTTCGACCGCTCCTGTGGGCGACTCGCAAAGCATCGCCCACCAGATGGTGCTTTCGAGAGGTTGGAGCGAGAGCGACTTCACCTGTCTTGTACAGCTGTGGAACCGCGAATCCGGTTGGCGCACGAACGCGGCCAACCCATCCGGCGCATACGGTATTCCGCAGGCCCTCCCCGGCAGCAAGATGGCTTCGGCCGGCGCTGACTGGGCGACAAACCCCGCTACCCAAATCAGTTGGGGACTCGGGTACATCGCAGGTCGCTACAGCACTCCGTGCGGTGCATGGGCACATTCCCAAAGCTCAGGCTGGTACTAAATACCACTCGAACCCGGTAATACAATGGTGCGCCTTCGCTACCAAGCGGGGCGCACCATTGTATTACCGGGCAAGTGTAGATACCCGGCTCTTCTCGTTGTGGCGTGTAAGGCCGGAATACGATAATTGCACTACAAGGACGGCAATATCGTAATGATTTCTCCGAACAGCTGTCCTTGTAGTGCAGTTATCTGCGCTGGTGATGCAGTCATCATTTGGGCGACAAACCTCCCTTTGAAGGGGACGTGTACCTAGCCGCAACATAATAATCCCGTCACCACAGCAGACCTGCAGTGACGGGACGAGTGTAACCCGGCCTATGCTCCTGTCAGAGCACGGCTTGGAGAACGAAGTCGAGAACGAACAATGCGGATACACCCCAGATGATCGGATGCACGTCCTTGGCTTTGCGCTTGAAGGTCATGGTCAGGCAGTAGGTGATGAAACCTGCGGCGATGCCATAGGAGATGGAGTACGAGAAGGCCATGAACACAGCAGCGAAGAACGCTGGAATGGCGGCAGTGATGTCCTCCCAGGAGATTTCCCTGAAGGAGCTGAGCATCATGCAGCCCACGAGCACCAGCACTGGAGCGGTTGCCGCCGAAGGAATGGCGGAGACCACAGGTGCCAGCACGGCGCTGATGGCGAAGCAGATGGACACCACAACGGAGGTCAGACCGGTACGACCACCAGCGGCGATGCCTGCGGCGGACTCCACATACGTGGTGGTGTTCGACGTGCCGAGCAGCGAACCGATTGACGTCGCAGTGGCATCGGCGAACAGCGCCTTGTCCATCTTGGAGCTGAAGCCCTTGCCTGATTCGAGTTCCTTCTCATCCTGCTCGGAGAAGATGCCCGAACGACGCCCGGTGCCCACGAAGGTACCGATGGTGTCGAAGGTATCAGAAAGCGAGAAGGCGAAAATCGTGACCAGCACCAATGGCAGCTTGGCCGGATCGGAGAACAGCGCGGGGAATCCCTGATCGCTGAATATCGCCAGAACGGTCTGAGGCAACTGGCTGAACGACTCGCCAAGACCTGTTGTATGAGCCATTGAAGTAACGCCCAGCGGGATGCCGATGAGGGTGGTGATCGCTATGGCGATCACGAAACCGCCCTTGTTGAGGAAGGACAGCTTGCCGTTGAACTTGAACACGAGGAAGAAGATGGAAATCAGCAAGCCGATGAGGAACAGAACGATAGCGGGCTTGTTGAAGGTTGCCAGACCCGGATTCGCACCGGCAGCGGCCGTCTTGTCAGGGCTGAACTGGATGATGCCGACGTTGAGCAGACCCACGTAGGCGATGAAGATACCGATGCCGCCGCCGATGGCGTGCTGCAGCATGGGAGGAATCGAGCGGATAATCATCTTCCGCAGCTTGGTGGCCGTGATGACCACATTGATGAGACCGCAGATGAACACCATGCACAAGGTCTCTTGCCAGCTGAAGCCGAGACCCTTCACCACGGTGAAGGTGAAGAAGGCGTTCAGCCCCATGCCAGGAGCCAGAGCGTATGGCACGTTGGCGAACAGACCCATGATGAGCGTGCCGATGATGGCGGCGATGATGGTTGCCAGGAACACAGCGCCCCAAGGCATTCCGGTGCTCGAAAGCACTCCCGGGTTCACCACGATGATGTAAGCCATCGCGAAGAACGTCGTAATACCAGCCACAACCTCGGTAGAGACAGTTGTGCCGTTCTCCTTTAATTTGAAGAACTTCTCCATACTCTTCTTTCCCCTTACAAAATTTGACACAGATTAGATATGGATTGAACAAGGGAGAGCATAGCACCCGTATAGGTCTTGTGTATGTTTCGTGTTCTGCACAGGATGTGAATCAGGTCACAGGTCTGGTGTCACTCGATTGTGTAGGGATTTTCGGGGAAACATCGGTTGCGGCACCAGGTATTTGGCGACATTGCAACAGCTAATAATCGTGGCAACACGGCAATCCCTACACAAACGTCATTGTTTGGCATAAGGGCCGGATTTGACTGCCGTAAACGGCAATCGGGGCGTGGCACACACAACAGATGTGAGCCACGCCCCGATGCCAATTGCAGCCTGCCGCTTGCCGAGGGATCATCCGAAACGGCCGGAGATGTACCTTTCGGTGTCTTCCTCATCAGGATTCGAGAAAATCTTGTTCGTGTCGTTCATCTCGACCAGATGGCCGGGCTCCCCCACCGCACGCAGATTGAAGAAGGCCGTGTAGTCGGACACACGTGCGGCCTGTTGCATGTTGTGGGTCACGATGACAATCGTGTATTCCTTCTTCAGCTCGTTGATCAGGTCCTCGACGGCAAGCGTCGAGATTGGGTCGAGTGCCGAGCACGGCTCGTCCATCAGCAGAACCTGAGGATGGACGGCGACTGCTCTGGCTATGCAGAGTCGTTGCTGCTGTCCACCGGAAAGGCCGATACCGGGCTTATCCAGACGGTCCTTGACCTCGGCCCAGAGGTTTGCGCCTCTCAGCGCCCACTCGACCAGATCGTCAGCATCCGATTGCTTGATCTTCTTGTTGTTCAGACGCACACCTGCGAGAACGTTCTCTCGGATGGACATCGTGGGGAATGGATTGGCCCTTTGAAACACCATGCCGACATCCCTGCGCACGGATACCGGGTCCACATCCGAAGCGTAGAGATTCTGCCCTTCAAGCAGCACCTCTCCCTTGACGTATGCGCCGGGGATGATCTCGTGCATACGGTCCAGGGTCCTGAGCACGGTGGATTTTCCGCAACCGGACGGACCGATGAACGCAGTCACCTTGTTTGGTTCAACCGCCATGTTGACGTCCTCCACAGCGAGGAAGTCGCCGTAGTACACGTTCAAGTGGTTGACATCAATGCGTTGTCCCATGTGATTATTTCCTTTCCAAGCCTTGCGCCTTGGTCCTTCAGTCTTGTGTCTTAACCGCGAATACCTTCGCCACCAGTCGTCCGATGAGGTTCAACACCAGCACGATAAGAATCAGCATCAGCGCCGCTGCCCAGGCTCGTTCCATGCGAATACCCGGAAGGCACGGGGGGTTGGCCTTCAGCGCGGCGGCGGAACACGTGGCCAGACCCTGCGAGTATTCGTTGTATACGTATACAGGCAAGGTGGTCATACGCCCGCTGAAGAGATTGAGGTTCGTCGAAGGTATGAATCCCGAGGCGATGAGCAGAGGTGCCGTTTCGCCGATGACCCTGGCTATCGAGAGGATGACGCCGGAAACGATGCCGGGCAAAGCCGTGCGGAGCACGATTTTGGTAATGGTCCTCTGCTTGGTGACACCGAGCGCGTAAGCAGCCTCTCGCAAATCTCCAGGAACAATCTTGAGCATTTCCTCGGAGGTTTTCACGACGGTTGGAATCATCAGCAACGACAGCCGCCACCGAACCCACGAAGCCGTTCACCGTTCCGGGTCCGCCAAGCAGCGCGAAGAGCGAGAACGCGAACAGGCCTGCGACTATTGAGGGGATGCCGCTCATCACATCGACGAGCAGGGCAATGGATTTGGCGAGTTTGCCGTTGTTGGAGTATTCGACCAGGTAGACCGCGCACATCAGACCAATCGGAATGGAAATCACCATCGCGCCCAGGGTGATCAGCAGCGTGCCGATGATCGCATGCAGAATGCCGCCATAGCCGCCGCTCGGCGTGGGATTGCCGCCGACCACTCCTGACATGTTGTACGTCAGGAAATTCAGATTCAGTCTTGCCACACCTGAGGAAATCGTGGTCCAGAGCAGAGAGATCAGCGGAATCAACGCTACGAAGAAGGCCAGAACGATAAGCACGCGCATCGCCACGTCTTTACGTTTTCTGGCGGCGAGCGACGATCTGGTCGGTTTGAACTTATCGAAATCAATCGAAGGCATATTGTCGTCGACTGGCGCAGCAGTATTTGAAGAGATGGTATCTGACATCAGGCTGACGCTTTCTCGGTGATTCTACGGGCTAGGAAATTGACCAGGAAGGTGATGAGGAAGAGCACCAGACCTGTGGCAATCAATGTTGAGACACCCAATTCATTGGCTTCGGGGAACTGAGCCGCGATATTCGCTGCAATCGTCTGGTTCTTGGAAGCTTGAAGAATGTTGAAGGAGTAGCCGAGTCCCGGGGAGAGAATCATCAACACGGCCATCGTCTCGCCCAAGGCCCGTCCCAGGCCGAGCATCGAAGCGGATACGATGCCGGATCGCCCAAAGGGGATTACCGCGAGACGAATCATCTCCCATTTGGTGGCACCCATCGCGAGGGCCGCCTCCTGCTGCAGCCTGGGTGCCTGGACGAAAATATCCCTGGACACCGATGTGATGATCGGCAGAATCATCACTGCAAGCACCACAGCCACCGTTGCCACCGTTCTCGAAGGATTGGCGACCGGCCCTTTGAACAGCGGTATCCAACCCAGATACTTGGCGACCCACGTCCAGAACCCCGTGATATGGGGTACCAGCACCAGACCACCCCACAGGCCGTAGACTACGGAGGGGATGGCGGCGAGCAGGTCCACCACATAGCTCAGCGCCGTCGAAAGCTTCTTGGGTGCGTAGTGAGAAATGAACAGCGCTATACCCACCGAAACCGGAAATGCGAGCAGCAATGCCAGTGCCGAAACCAATACCGTTCCGAATACCAGTGGACCCACATACTGCAGGAAGTTCGTGGCCTGCCCACCGGTGAAGGACGCTATGGTCTCTTTATTCTCCTGCTGATCGCCGGTAATCATCGGCAACGCACGCATCAGCAGGAATAATGTCACGGCCCCTAGAGCCACGAGGATAAGAATACCCGCCCCAACGGCTATGCCTTTGAATACCTTGTCCGTCGTCTTGCCTGAACTGCTGTGTTCGGCAACTGCTGTTTGCGAACTCACACGTTCTCCTTCACTCGGGTCATGCCGAACGCAATCGTCTCATGCCGTCTACTCTAATAGGCAAACGGATGAATTTCCGTGAATGCGCCCTGATTCGGCAAATACCCGCGCCACGGACGATGTGTTGCTTGTCGTCTGCGACGCGGGCTCTGTCTGACATCCTTGTTGCCTCAGATGGTGTTCTTTACGCTCACTTGGTGGAGATGGCGTTGATGGACTTCATGACCTCAGCGCGCAGCGAGGCGGACATAGGAGCGCTTCCCGCGGTCTGTGCTGCGGTCTTCTGGCCTTCTTCGCTCACCACGTAGGTCAGCCACTGCTTGGCGAACTCGGCGTTCTTGGTGTCCTTGTATGCAGGGCAGGCGATGTCGTAGGAGACGAGCACCACCGGGTAGGCTCCTGCTTCCGTGGTGTTGTGGTCGAGCTTGATGACCACGCGGTTCTTCTCGGTTGCAGTGCTGTCCTTAGGCGAAGCGTCGACGACCTTAGCCGCTGCATCCGCCGAGTAGGCGACGTACTTCTCGCCGACCTTGACTGCAACGCTTCCGAGCGAGCCGACCTGCGAGGCGTCGGCGTAGCCGATGGTGCCTTCTGCCTGGGTGACGGTCGAGATGACGCCCGAAGTTCCCTTGGCGCCCTGACCGACCTGGTTGGGCCAGGTCTCTTCCACATCGTAGTTCCATGCGCTTCCGGCGGTGTCCTTGACATAGCTCAGGAAGTTCTTCGTGGTACCGGACTTGTCCGAACGGTGCACGACGGTGATCGCGAGATCGGGAAGGTCCAGCTTGGGGTTCTGAGTCTTGATCGCGTCGTCGTCCCACTTGGTGATCTTGCCGTCGAAGATCTTGGCGATGGTTTCGCCATCAAGGTTGACGTGCTTGCTTTCACCGTTCAGTCCTGCGGACTTGAGGTTGTAGACGATTGCAATCGGGGAGATGTACACGGGAACATCGAAAGCGGTTCCGGAGGCGCAGACCGACTTGGACTGTGCGACCTGATCCGCGGTAAGTGAAGCGTCTGATCCCGCCCAAGCGGTTGAACCGGTCAGGAAGGTGCTCACACCGGCTCCTGAACCTGAAGGATCATACGAGATTTTTGCATTCGGCTGCTTGGCTTCGAAGCCCGCCTGCCATGCTTCGACGGCACTCTGCTGTGACGAAGCGCCTGCTCCAGCGAATTCGCCCGAGATCTGCACCGCGGCACTGCTTGAGCTGGTGTCTTCTGCGGTTGAGCTGGTATTGTCGCCGCATGCTGCGAGCGAAGCCATCATTACCAGGCCGGAAACCGCAGCAACGGAACGGATCAACACATTCTTGCGCATAAGTTCTTTCCTCTATCATCCATAGGCGGCAATCCGCCTGTGTGTCTTTCTCTTTGGTGTTCGCGCAGCCCCTAGGCGGCGCATGTCATCAACACGGCACACTGTTATTCATGACAGCTTCTACTCTATGGTCAACCGAGAGCCGAAACAGCCCCCTAGGATGAACGGAAGATGAACAGGGATTGATTTCTTCTCCCTCTCCAACGCCCCTCAGTGCGGAGGCTACGGCAGCGAACCCGGCATGGGCTTGCCGAGAGCTCACCAAGAGATCCCGCTTTGAGATTGTCGAAACAGGAAAGCTCCGGGAAGCGATATGCGAAGCCCCCGATGCGACTGCCGGCATTGCGCCGGAAAGCACATCGGGGACCTGGAGCACCTATCGAATCTGAACGGGATCGTCTATTTTGTAGCCGAGGCCGCGCACGGTGGTGAGATATCGCGGATGGGAGGTGTCCTCTTCGATCTTCGAACGCACACGTTTGACGTGAACATCGAGGGTTTTGGTGTCCCCCACATAATCCGATCCCCATATGCGGTCTATCAGCTGATGTCTTGTCAGCACCCTGCCCTTGTTCTGCATCAGGTATTCAAGCAATTCGAATTCCTTGAGAGGGAAGAACACGCTTTCACCGTCTATCGTGACCGCGTGCTCTCCGACGAGCATCGATATCTTCCCACATACCAGTGGAGTGTCGTCCGAGGCATTGCCGCCGTCTTCGGATTCCGTGACCTTGTTGCGTCTGAGCACCGCTCTGATGCGAGCGAGCAGTTCCCGGAAGGAATAGGGTTTGGTCACGTAATCATCCGCTCCCAGCTCCAAACCGACGACTTTGTCGATTTCGGTGCCCTTCGCGGTCAACATGATGATCGGCACGCGGGACTGTTCACGAATACGCCTGCACAAGGCCGTCCCGTCGATACCGGGAAGCATCAGGTCCAGCAGCACCAAGTCCACACCGCCACGCGTGAAGACATCGAGACCTTCCTCCCCCGTCGCAGCAGCGGAAACCTCATACCCCTCGCGATTGAGCTGATACACCAAGGGTTCCCTATATGATTCTTCATCTTCGACAATAAGAATGCGAGTCATGCAGATTCATTCCTTCTGTTTGTACTGCCTGTCTGGACCACCGGTTCAGGACCCCCAACGCACCGGTGACATTCGCCTATGCAATTCTTTACCATACCCAACACCCAAGCATCAATGAGCAAGCGGCAACGTGATCGTGAACGTGGACCCTTCCCCTTCGCGCGACCACACCGAAATGGTGCCCCCGCACTCCTCCACGCAATGCTTCACGATACTCAGTCCGAGACCGGTGCCCCCGGTGGCCCGCGATCTTGCAGGGTCAACTCGATAGAAGCGCTCGAAAATCCTGCCAAGAGCCTCCTGGGGGATGCCGATGCCCTGGTCCACCACGCGGAGAATCACCGATTCATCGACTACCGACACTCCGATGACCACCCTGGTGTGCTCGGATGAATATCTGACGGCGTTCTCGATGAGGTTCTTCACCGCGGTCTTCAGCGCATCACGATTCACGGAAACAAGAACCTGCTCGGGAGTCAGACCGGACGGCCACGGGTCTCCCAAGTCTATTTGCCTGCCATCGATGGACAGATACAGCTCGATGTGCTTCGCCTCGGCCTGCACCTGATTCTCCCCTGCCGCCTCTCTGACGAGGTCCGGCACGTTGACCTTCTCGATGTCATCCGGGTGTCGTTCCTCGTCCTGCGCCTTCTGCAGGTCTATCAATCTGCCGACAAGCTCCGTCAAGCGTTCGGATTCCTTGGATATCCTCGAGCTGAAATACCGGACAGCCTGAGGATCGTCAGCCGCATCGTGAACGGTCTCGGCGAGCAACGATATCGCCCCTGCAGGTGTTTTCAGTTCATGCGAGACATTGGTGACGAAATCCCTGCGCATCTCCTCGAAACTTCGCTGCTCGCTCACATCTCGGATAAGAACCGCATACAGATTCCGGGCGATCATGCCCGAGCGCACACGTAAAAACAGCTTCCCGCTCGGCAGCGCGGTCCCCGCCTTCAGCCCGCGACCCGATGCCTGCCCGTAGGCATCGCTCTGCGCGAGTCCGACGCCTGCGGCCTTGGGCACAGGGACCTCCAGCTCGCGTTCCCTCACCAGCCCGTCGGAAACCGACCGTGACAGAATGTCGCTGATTTCAGGCGAGTTCAACGACTCCCCCGAGACAAGGCCCAGAGCCTTTGCTCCAGGGCTGCAATAGCGTATCTGCGCCCGGCCGTTGACGATCATCACCGCGTCGGGCATCACCTCTATCAGCCCCTGTTCGACCTCGGTGACGGACACCGAATCGTCGAATATCGAATGCTGGGTGCGTCGCATTTCCTCGAATCTGCGGTGTTCTCCGCGACGCCCTGCAAGAAAGCAGACTCTGCCCAGAGTCGCCGCCAGCACAAGAAGGACTACGCACAGCAGCACCAGCTGCAGCCAGGTCATATCAACGGTCATGGCGTCTCTTCTCCATATCGAACCGGAATCCGGTAACGGCTTTGGCGACGGCGGAACCACGGCAATCCGCCCACAAACGCCAGCCGTCATCCCCTCGACATCATCCGGATGTGGGCTGTTGGGATCAGATGCCTGGAACCATTCACCGGTCGTGCACAACCATCATACAAATCCCCCACACATCGGCGGTGCATCCCGTGCCATGCCGGCTTCGCGGCATCACCAGATAATTAGCGCTGTTCCTGTGCACATGACTTCGGTATCATCTATGAGCAAAGAGGTGGGCGTAGAATGTTTCGGTTGTCCGGTACGGGCTTTCATGGGCAACGGTGGATATCAGAAAGACGGGTGGGCAGCGTTTTGGTTGCACGGACAACGGCATTACGTCGCGATGAGGCAATGGTCAACGGAAAACTTTCACATGCCGCCTTGCTGTCCATAGCGATTCTCACCACGATTACCTTCGTGGGCAACTTCACCCAGTTGCAGCTGACCAGCGCACTGCCGACGATCATCTCGGATTTCCACATATCGGTCACCACCGGGCAATGGCTGACCTCGGTGTTTCAGCTGGTGATGGGCGTCATGGTCCCGCTCACCGCATACTTCACCAAACGCTTCTCGACCAGGCAGATTGTGATCACCTCGATGGTGGTGTTCACTCTGGGGTCCGTCATCAGCTGGTTGTCCGATTCCTTCGTGCTCGTGCTCGCCGGGCGCACGCTCGAAGCGGTCGGCACAGGCGTGATGTGGCCGGTGCTGCAAATTACCGTATTCTCCATCTACCCTCTTGCCAAACGCGGAATGGCAATGGGTACGGTCGGAATCGCCATGAGCGTGGCCCCGGCCATAGGACCGACGCTGGGTGGTTGGCAGACCGATTTCTCCGGTTGGCGTTCCATCTTCCTGCTGCTCGCCGTTCTGGGCGTGCTCTGCCTGCTGGCCTCGATTTTCGGCCTGCGCAATTTCAGCGAAACCGATGCCAACACCAACACCGATTTCTTCTCCGTCGCACTCTCCATCTTCGGTTTCGGCGGACTGATGTTCGGTTTCACGAATATCGAGAGCTACTCCATATTGAGCCCCGTAACCTGGCTGCCGATGGTCATTGGTCTGATAGGCATCATCTGGTTCGTCTTCCGCCAGTTTCACAAGAGCAATCCGCTGCTGAATCTCGATGTGCTGAAAAACACCCGCTTCACCATCGGTACGATATGCGCGGCCCTCTCCTTCTTTGCCTTCAGCTCGATTATGGTCATCATGCCCTTGTACATCCAGACGGATCGCGGCTTCTCGGCGACGATGAGCGGCCTGATCATGCTCCCTGGTGCCTTCGGTATGGCCATCGCACAGTTCTTTGGCGGCAGGGCTCTGGACCGTTTCGGTGCACGGCCCGTCGCCATCACGGGAAGCTGGCTCCTGCTGCTGGGAACTATCGGCATGAGTCTGGTGAGCATGGACACCTGGATATGGTGGATTTCGATATGCCAATTCCTGCGTCAGGTCGGCATGGGCTTCGTGCTGATGCCCATCACGACATGGTCGCTCAACTGTCTTGAGCCTAAGGACCTGTCCGCAGGTTCGGCGGTGACCAACACGGTACGTCAGATAGCCGGGGCCGTCGGTGCGCCCGTTCTGGTGATACTCCTCGAAGTGTTCACCACCATGCGACGCGACAGTCTGGGTCAGGCTGAAGACGCGCAGGTCATGGCAAGCGTGTTCGGCGTGCAGTGGGCCCTGCGTGTTTCCGCCGTAATCTGTCTGATCATGGCCTTGCTCATATACTTCGGGGTGAAGGGCGACGGTGCAGGCAGCGGCAGGGATATGACACGACGGGCATTGCGTCGCATGCATATCGTGCATGCACCCTCCATGCACATTCCCTCGGTGCATATGCCCTCCATGCATCTGCACTGAAGCCAGAATCACATCATCTGGGTCGGATAACAGCATCACAGGGACAGCATTTCCGAGAATTCTTGCCACGTTGCTGTCCTGGTGATGCAGTTATCTGACTCTGGCCAGACATCATCGTCCAATGCAGGGCGCAACGGTCCTTCGCTACTGCTTCGGCACGGCCTGACCAGGGCAGGAGTGCAGCACGGCTATCATGGCTTTCTTCTCCACTGTCGTCACGCTCAAGGAGTACTTGGCCTTCACTCCTATCTGCCTTGACACATAGGCGCAGCGATAACCATGCTGTTCGGGCAGCCAATACGCGGCCGATGAGCTCCCCTTCTCCGAGTTCGCATCTCCGTCCACGGCCAGAAGGTTGTAAGGGTCATTGCCGAACTCGTAGCGTTTGGCGCTCGGCCAGGTATTCGCCCCGGCCCTCCAGGCGTTCTCCAATGCCACCACATGGTCGATCTGCACGTCCCTGCTGGTCTGCACACCACGGAGGAAATAGATGGTCTTGCCGGTATACGGGTCGTTCAGCACACCTGATTGCACCTGACAGGGTTTGCTGCTCGAAAATCTAATCTCCTTGAGATCCCTGCCGAGAATATCCTCACGAATATCACAGCCATCGCCGTCCGTGTCGGTGCTCCGATATCCGAACAGTTTGCGGTCATATCCCGTGCTCCGATAGTCGTCGTTCTTCACGGTCAGCGTCTCCAGGGTCTGCGCCGCGTCGCCTGTCGCGGTGTACCCGCCGGTGACCGTCTTGACATCATCGTTGAGCGCCGGAAGCAGCACCCCGATGGTGATGCCCACGATGACCGCGACAACCACCAAGACCAGCACACGCTCCATCGGCGAGCTTGCGCGGAAGCGAAGCGACGTCTTCCTTGGACCTCTCCGTACTCCCATGTTCGTACCCGCCTCAGGCGTAGATGAAGGTCATCGGAACACGGCCCACTCGTGGATGCCGCGTCGGATGCAGCTCGACCCGGGGAAT
The DNA here is from genome assembly GCF_000738005.1 of Bifidobacterium crudilactis. Classification (NCBI taxonomy): domain Bacteria; kingdom Bacillati; phylum Actinomycetota; class Actinomycetes; order Bifidobacteriales; family Bifidobacteriaceae; genus Bifidobacterium; species Bifidobacterium crudilactis. The sequence continues at coordinate 1,476,356 of NZ_JHAL01000002.1, forward strand.
ACTCGTCCCATCAGCCAGAACGGTCTTCGACACGGATGTCATCGCACTCTCCTCGCACTCGACTCAATCTCAAAGCACCACTGTATCGCCATCACTGTAATCTCACACATCTTACGAATCCACACCACCCGTTTGCTCGGTATCACAGCCCCACGAAGGCTCGAATATGAACGCCGCCGTTCTCAGCGCCTTGGCGTCTGCCCCAATGAATTGCGCTGCACGAAGGTCGCCGGAATCAGATCCACGCCATGATGGCTGCGCGGTGCGGGAGGACGTATGATCACCCCAAGCAAGGCCAGGGCCTCTTGCACTGCGGCTCTGCCGAGTTGGGTGAGATGCGGCCTCACGGTGCACAGAGGAGGATACAGACTGTCCGCCGCCGGAATATCATCGAAGCCCACCAGACTGACGTCCTTCGGAATACGAATGCTGTGCTCGTGCAAAGCCCTGGCGACACCAATCGCCTGGTTGTCGTTTCCGGTGACGATGACGGTCGGCAGATTCCCTCCCCGCTCGCCATACGCTTCCAGATAATGATTGATACGAGCGTAGGCCTCCATAGGACTCCAGGTCTGAGCCCTGATGGTTCTCGAATCAATGGAGTATTCGGCGCTGCAGCGTTCCCAGGCCAGCAATCGCGTGGCGGCATCACGCCACTGGGACGGGCCGGCGAGGTACCACGCGCTTCGGTGCCCCATCCCGTGCACCGCGACGGCGACCTCATGGATGGCTGACCACTGGTCGATGCCGACCACCGCGGCATTCCTGGCGGAAAGCCTGCGCAATGCGCTTTTCCCCGCCGCACCGATACCGTGGGTGGCGGTCACCACGACTCTTGGCGGAGAGATATTGACGGCACAGGCATATTCAAGCAGCAGCTCGGTGGATGCCAGAATAATGCAGGCCTCCACATTCTGCGATATCAGACACTCGCAGGCCTCATCAAAATCGCGTCGGGTCGCACCTGCCTCATCGATGAAAGTGACGCTGAGGAAAAATCCTCTCGCTCTCGCCGTAGCCTCAATAGCAGACAGCATGGTGATCGAGGCGGGGTCACGACCATTGCCCGCGATGAGACCGATAGTGCGGGAACGATGCGAGGCAAGTGCACGGGCCGAGCTGCTCGGACGATATCCCAGCTTGCGAATGGCCTCCTGAACCTTCCTGCGTGTGGCTGCGGCCACATCGGGAGAGTGGTTGATCACCCTTGAAACAGTCTGATGCGACACACCGGCACGTTTGGCCACTTCGAATATCGACGGCTTCTTGCCGTTGCCACCCGTCGTGCCGCTCATCGTCGCGCTCCCCCGTCATAGTCTGACAACCATCGAGCATACCCTCGCCCGTCAACCCCGGCGCACAACGCCTGCCGGCCTACTCAAAAACATAGGTCCTGCCGCGAACCCGGGAGTGAGGGTAGATGACCGGAGCGCCGCCGGAAAGACGTCCCGAATCGGATCAGCCGCCCTCCGCGGCGCACACGGTGCATCGCGGATAGCAGGTCAGCAGAGATGCCAGCTCACACGATGAAGGTCGCTCGGCCCTATGCGGGCTATCGTCTCACGGTGCGACGCCGAACCATAGCCCTTGTTGTTCTCCCAACCATATGGCGCATATGACGGCTGCTTCGCCAATGACATCATCACACGGTCCCTGGTGACTTTGGCGATTACGGATGCGGACGCCACGCTTGCACACTGCTGGTCGGCTTTGACCATGGTGACGACATCGATGGGATACATCAGATCCGGGGCATCGAAGGAATCCACGACCGCGGAGACGTAGTCAAAGGAGCCGTCGAGTATGGCGCACATCGACAGTTGCCCGTCCGCCTCGTCATTTGCTCTCAATGTCGACTCCAGTTTGGCGACCCCTCTCAACGCGGCCATTCCCAGGGCATGCATGATGCCGAATTCGTCTATTTCAGCGTTGCTCGCCTCTCCGACAGCCCAGGCGTCGCTCCACGCTTCCAACGCTTCGACTATGGATTCGCGCTTCTTGGGGCTCAGCAACTTCGAGTCCGCCACACCCGGCGTCACTGCGAGCTTGTCCAACCTTGTGGAGCGAACGCCCACGGCTCCGACCATCACAGGGCCGGCCAAGGCCCCCCTGCCCACTTCGTCCAAACCCACGATCAGGTCATAGTGCTGCGCGGCAAGCGCCTGTTCCATCGTCAACGTTGGTACTATGCGAGTCACAATCTCAGTTCGCCTTCACTCAGTGTGCGTCTGTTCGTCAGGAACGGACGCGAATACCTCATGGTGGGCGCTCATGGTGGAAATGTTCTTGATCGGCCAATAGATCGCCAGTCCTACACCCACCACATCCTTCGTCGGAACCAGGCCGCTCTCTCCGTCGTCCTGGTGGTACCGCGAATCGGAGGAATTTCCTCGGTTGTCTCCCAGGACGAACACATGGCCCGCACTGACTTTCACTTTGAAGGAGATGATGCTCGGATCGCTGCCCGGACGAATATACGAGCTCTCGTCAACAGCCACGCCGTTGATGGTGACCGGCGATCCGGGACCGTCGCATGCCACGGTGTCCCCAGGAAGACCGATGAGTCTTTTGATGAGATATTCGCTTTGACCGAGGGAGGTCTTCGTCTCGTTGTTCAGCCAATGCGCGGGGTCTTTGAATACGATGACATCCCCCCTCTGCAATTTGGCTATCCCCGGAATCAGCTGTGTGGTGACCACGCGGTCGCCCTCATGTATCGTGTCGAGCATCGAGCCCGAAGGAATCACGTAGAAGCCGAACAGGAAGGTTCTGACTACAAGAACGATGAGAATAGGTATGCCGCACCAGATCAACACTTCGCTCCAGCTCAGCATCGAATTCGGATTGCGCTTGCGCCCGGACCGACGGGAATCCTCCTCGGGTTTGGGCTGAGGATTCACACCATAATCGGCGACGCTGAAAATACGGGCATCGTTGTCGTTAACCGTCGCCGTCGAATCCGAGCCGTACCGTCCTGTGTTGTTCACCGGGGTGCCATATTCCCCCGCACCGTTCGCCCATGCACTGTTCTCATCAGTGTGGCTCTCCCCAGTGCTGTTCTCCCCAGTGCTGATCTCACCAGTGCCATCAGAACGCATGCTCTCTCCTTTGCCTTGCCCGGACTATGCACCGGCAATCTGACGATCCGTCCTTCGACGGTACACCAACTGCGATATTCCACACTCATTCGGTATGGCATTTCTACTAAGCCTTACGGCAATTGTTTTTCAGCCATTGCCTTTCATCAATTGCATTTCAGCCATTGAAGTGTTCAATACCGCTATACCGCAGTCCAGACGGAAAGCGGCATCCAACGTTCCTACCAGGCCTGGCAACTCGTCGCTACTGTGTACGACTGTGCGCCGGGCCCAGAATCAATCGTCGAACGATACCGGCATCTCGCGCGCCAAGGGTTACGGCACATAAGGGTAGCAGAAGACGAGCGGATGACGGAGCGGATACAGTATGACCCGGAGGCCTTGGAAAAGCTTCCGGGTCATACTCAACGACGCAGTAGTCACACCATCATCTGCATCAGGCCTTGTTGTCGCGACGCTCGGCGATACGTGCTGCCTTACCGCGAAGATCACGCAAGTAGTACAGCTTGGCGCGGCGTACACGACCCTTGCGGACCAACTTGATGGAGTCGATCTGTGGGGAATGCAGCGGGAACCGACGCTCGATGCCGACGCCGAAGCTCACCTTGCGGACGACGAAGGTCTCGCGAAGACCTGCGCCCGAACGGGCGATGACCACGCCGGTGAAGGCCTGGATACGGGTGTTGTTGCCTTCCTTGATGTTCACGTTGACTTCAACGGTGTCACCAGGACGGAAATCGGGAATCGACTCCGCGGGCTTCAACTGCTTCGCTTCAAAATTCTGAATAGCACTCATGCTGTTCCTCCATAACCGCCGCATACCGGCATGTGTAAGCGGGCGAACCGTATGTGACGGCCACACCCAACATCTGTTCCCTCCGGTTTGCCATCGGGAGCCTACCGATCCGCCTGTATCGGGAACATCGAAGCCCCGGCAGGCTGGACACTGGGAATGAGCATCTATGCGGCGACGCACATTCCGGCACAGCAACGCACAAGTCTACTCCACAATCCCCAAAAAGAACACCATTATGCGGTATTCGTCGGCCAACCCCATTCCTTCCTTGAGAAATCTCGCCATCGCAAGCATGAAGAAGCCCGGAGCAGAGTATCCGCATATGCGCAAACTGCTTCACAAGGACGGTATTGGGTCACAATCTCCCGCAAATACCGCCCTTGTGAAGCAGTTATCTCCTAATGCCCATGCACAGATCTACAGGCGATGAGCCCTGTAGAAGTTGATCAGTCCCTGGGTGGACTGATCCTGCTGAGCCAGAGCCGCGTCATCCTGAGAGATGGCCGGGGTGATCTGCTTGGCAAGCACCTTGCCCAGCTCCACCCCCCACTGATCGTATGAATCCAGGCCCCAGACGGTGCCTTCGACGAAGGTGATGTGCTCGTAGAGAGCAATCAGCTCACCGAGGGCGAATGGCGTCAAGGCCTCACCGAGAATCGACGTGGTGGGGCGGTTGCCGGTGAATACACGGGCCGGAACGATAGCTTCGGCGGTGCCTTCCGCACGAACCTCGTCAGCGGTCTTGCCGAATGCCAAGGCCTTGGTCTGCGCGAAATAGTTGGCGAGGAAGAGCTCATGCACATCCTGATCGCCATCCTTGACGGGATTCGGGGTGTTCGCGAATGCGATGAAATCCGCCGGAATCAGGCGAGTGCCCTGATGGATGAGCTGGTAGAAGGCATGCTGGCCGTTGGTTCCGGGCTCTCCCCAGAAAATCTCACCGGTCTGCGTCGTGACGGGAGTACCGTCCCAGCGAACGGACTTGCCGTTCGATTCCATCGTCAGCTGCTGCAGGTATGCCGCAAAACGATGCAGATACTGGTCGTACGGCAGCACTGCGTGGGAATGCGCACCGAAGAAGTTGACATACCAGACGTTCATCAGACCCATCAGTGCAACGACGTTCTTCTCGAAAGGCGTGTTGGCGAAGTACTCGTCGATTTCATGGAATCCGTGCAGGAACTCTTCGAAACGTGCGGGTCCGAAAACGATGACCAGAGATGTGCCCACCGCGGACTCGACCGAATAGCGGCCGCCGACCCAGTTCCAGAAGCCGAAGGCGTTCTGGGGATCGATGCCGAAGGCCTCGACCTTGTCCAAAGCGGTGGAGACGGCGATGAAGTGCTTCTTGATTGCTTCCGCGCTCTTCTCGTCGGATTCGTCGATCGCGTGCTGCGCGCGCAGCTCTTCGAGCAGCCATGCCTTGGCCTCGCGTGCGTTGGTCAGGGTCTCCAGAGTCGTGAAGGTCTTGGAAACGATGATGAACAGTGTGGTCTCAGGGTCGAGTCCCTTGGTCTTCTCGGCCAGGTCGTTGGGGTCGATGTTGGAGATGTACCGTGCGCTGATTCCGGCATCCGCATACGGCTTCAATGCTTCATACGCCATAACCGGGCCCAAATCGGAACCACCGATACCGATGTTGACGACGGTCTCGATCTTCTTGCCGGTGACGCCGGTCCACTCGCCGGAGCGGACCTTGTCGGCGAACGCATAGATACGGTCCAGGGTCTCGCGGACATCCTTGACGACATCCTGACCGTCGACGATGTACTTGCCTTCATCCTCGACCGGACGACGCAGTGCGGTATGCAGCACGGCGCGATCCTCGGTGTTGTTGATGTGGACGCCGCTGTACATCTGCTTGATACGCTCATCAAGCTTCACGTCCTTGGCAAGCTGAGCGAAGAGGTCAAGCGTCTCTGGCTTGATGAGGTTCTTCGACAGATCAAAATGCAGGTCTCCCGCCTCGAAGGTGAGTTTGTTCGTACGGTCTGCATCCTGCGCGAACCACGCACGCAGATCTATGCCTTCGCTCTGCAGATCATTGAAATGCTGCTGCAACGCACTCCACGCAGGGGTCTTCGTCGCATCAATAGGAGGGTTGATGGCCATTTGCGGTCCTTTCGTCACTACATGTGTAAAACGGTGCGAACCCCATAGTTGCGTCAGGACCCGCGTCGTCCAATACCAAGTATCAAGTTACTCACAAAAGAGGACAGATGTACACAATTCCTGCCAGCCGCGAATCCAACAGCGAAACCAGACCTTCACGACCTGATGCGGCCTTCACTGGCGACGATAGATTGGATATCAGGTCTCGTCCAGTATCCACAGCACGCACATGAAATATGCAATATGCTTTTTCCTATGACCTGAACCGGAGACTACATAACAGCACTGAAGCAGGGGACGAAAGAGAAGGTAATGACACAGCCAGTAGCCACCACCCTCGGGACAGAGCACACGCAGAATAAACAGACCATCGAAATCGGTTCGCATTCCAGGGGATTTCACCTCTACAACACGCTCTTCGGCGCGGCCGGGCTTATTCTGGCATTGTGCATAGTCATCACGTGGTTTCCTCAAAACATCTGGCATTTGCCGATTGAGAGCAGTGATTCCGCCGCCCACTACTACTTCATACACAAACTCGGTTCAGAAGGCTGGAAAAGCGTAACGAGCCTGTGGCCCAATGGAGACTTCTATCCTCCTCTATTCCACATATTCGCTTATACGTTACAACAATTATGCGCAGTATTCGGCTTGTCCCTCTCTGTGTTCGCCTCATTCAATATTGTCTGGATACTCACTTCCGGATTCATATTTCCACTGGGTATGTTGATGTGGTGCAACTACTTCATGAGAAATCTGCGATCTGCCGCACTACACCGTAATCCTCTGACATGGTTCTACCGGTTGCTGCTGCTGACGATTCCGGTTCTCTCCGTTTCCTCTGCGAGCCATCCTTTCGGAATGCTCACCAATGGACCACTAATTGCTTTCGGGCTAGGAACTTCCCTGCTCCCACTAGGTCTGTACTTCACCTTAAGACTCTTCGATGCACTAAGCGCACGGACACCTTCGTTCATTAACACCGGTGCGCGTCTAATCGAGTTGCTTGCCGTCGGTTGCCTGCTACTGCTTTCTCATCCCCGCATCGCATTCAGCTTTGCTCTGCTGATAGCGACTTTTATGGTGTTCCGACTCCCTAGAAAAATTGCCATCATAGGCGTAGGCACCATTTTGGCTGGCGCATCCGCTTATATCGCGTTGGTGCTGTTGACCGAAACCTCCAGTCGCCTCGGCGATCCGGCTTCTTGGTTTCACAGTCACCGCCCAAGCAAAACCCTCTGGCAGGCTATCTGGACCATTCTCTCCGATGCGATGGATACACCAGCGAGTATTTGCTTCGCGTTATTATTCGTCGTGTGCGCGATCAGCGCACTTATGCTGTCAGCCTCAGGCAAAGATAAGGCAAACAACATCGCATTGCTCATGAATGTGACTTTTCTCAGCATGGTTTACGTCGCCACAGTAGTCGCTACGGGAGCCTGGGCGAATCTGATTTCCGCGCCTTGGTACCGTGATGAGAACCGTATAATCGCAATGCTTCCGTTGGTCACGGTTCCTGTGATAGCTGCCGGATTCGACGCGATGACGGCTGCTATTGCAGCCCACGACCACCAGGCGCCGGATGCGTATAAACACGAAGGGAATGTCGTCCCAGATCATCACCCAACTCGGAACCTGAACAGCCAAGACGTGCGTGTCAGACCCGTGCCACACAGCGTGGCTCTTGTCGTCGTGAGTGCTATCTTGCTTGTCACGGTTTGCGGTGGGGCTCAGATAAACGCAGCCTCGCGCAATTCGCTGAGTTCACGTATCGATGAATCCGCCAATCTGAATAAAGCCGACCTGACAGAACAACTCACCAACGAAAAATACCAAGTTCTGCAGGATGTCGTCAGACAAACCGGCACTGAGTCGGCCATCGTATCGGATCCGATGAATGGCTCCATGTACGCCGGCACAATGTTCGGAGCAAATGTGCTATACCCGATTATGAACGCCAAAAGTACTCGAAATGGGGCCATATTCACTGAGGCTCAGCAATCTTTTGCATCAGGAGATCCCGAAAAGCTCATACGAACCTTCTGCTCCATCACACCTCAGCACCATGCATATTTCCTCACGCTTGGCCCTCAAGCGCAAAGCCTCCAGTCCTTCCCTTTCAGAGCGCAGTATGATGTTTTCCACGACCGACAGCTCATCAGTCACTATCTCGACACTGGTGCTCTACAATTGACAAAAAATTATGGAGATATCACTGGCGACAACCAGGATTCGATTCTCTATAAGGTCAATTGCTCCTGACTGGTATGCAACTGCGCTTCTTGTCAGCCGACATACGTTGTCATATTTTATCTGTCGATGTCACGAACGCACCGCCTAGACAACAACGCTTCAAGACGTGGGGTTTCCCTGAATCACGCCAATAATCGCCTACTGGGCAGTACCTGACCAGTAGGCGATTTGTCAGAGGACGGCGTCGCGTCCGAGGCCGGACAGTTTCGTGACCATGTTCTTCACTTCCTGGCTGCGCGCACGAGGTGCGACCAGAAGGGCATCGGGCGTGTCGATAACCACCATGTCGTCAACACCCAGCAAAGCGACCGTTCGGCCCGCTTGGGCGGCGACGATGTCTCCGGCGCTGTCAAGAAAGACCACATCGTCCTGATTGCCGAGGATTTTGATGTTCTGCCGGTTGTAACTGGGCAGCAACGCGGCCAAAGAGTTGAAATCGCCGATATCGTCCCACCCGAAACCTCCGGGGACCACGGCGACGCCACCGTCGGCGGACAACGGTTCGGCTATCGCGTAATCGAAGGCGATTTTCTCCAGACCGTACCAATGCTGCCTGAGTGCCTGCTTCCTGCATTCCTCGCCCTGGTCCCATGCATCGGCAATCGCGGAGATCGCCGAAAAGAGATCAGGCTGATATTGCTTGAGGCTGTCGAGCAACACATCGGCTCGCATCACGAACATGCCGGCATTCCAACGGTATTCGCCCGTCTGCAGATAGGCTTGGGCGGTGGATGAATCCGGTTTCTCCACGAAGGACCGCACTATGCGGGCGCTTGGTGCATCCGGAATCTCACCGGCTAGGGAATGCCCCTGGTGGATATAGCCGAAGGCCGTGGAAGGCCGGGATGCGGCGATACCTATTGTGGTGATGTATCCGTGTCTGGCCGCCGCTGCAGCCTGTCTGACGCATTCGGCAAAGGCGTCGTTGTCTCGGATGACATGATCGGCCGCAAATGATCCCACGACAATCCGCGATCCGTGTCTACGCGCAAGAACCGCGGTCGCCAATGCGATGGCCGCCGTGGAATCACGCGCCACCGGCTCTGCGAAAATACCATCTTCCCGCAATGAGGGAAGCTGTTCACGTACCGAATCGACATGCGCCTCACCGGTGCTGACGACCACATGTTTCTCACTACAAACCCGCGCGAGACGCTCATAGGTGGACTGAATCAGAGTCTGCCCCGAACCCAGCAGATCGTACAGGAACTTGGGCCGGTTCCTGCGGCTCAAGGGCCAAAGTCTCGTGCCGACCCCTCCGGCCGGGATTATCGCGTAGAAATCATTGCTGCTCATGTTTCTATTCTCGCTCATAACTCGCCTCATACTGTGAATATCGGCTGGGAAACATGCCATACCTGTCTCACAACCAGTCTGCCGGAGGTGTGGGACGAGTCGCTACACCCCCAGATTCGACAAATCCCCAGTTTCCGCTACAATCTAGAGATTGTGCTCGCTTTCATCAGAAGGTGAAGCATTGATTGCCACTTTAGCTCAGTTGGTAGAGCGTCTCACTCGTAATGAGAAGGTCGACAGTTCGATTCTGTCAAGTGGCTCCGATACCGGTCTCATCCATGCGACCGCGATAATGACGAGGGCCACGGTGAATTCCCCGTGGCCCTCGTCATTATCTGACTATGGTTTGCGTGATGCCGTCACCTAGTCTTTCACTGCAGCCAGCTCTCGCACCGCCTGCTGAGCCGCTACGTTCATGATGTTCCACGGACGGTCGAATCCCGGCTGGAAGAAGAAATCGGCGTATGCCAGCTGGTCGACGGTCACATGCTGCTGAATCGCCAGGGAAATCGCGTTGATGTTCGCGGTCGTATCCTGTGTCGACATAATCTGTGCACCCAGAATACGTCCATCCTCCGGCGCGAAGGTCAGCTTGAACAGCACTTCGGCATTCCCTGCCGCGTCGGGCACGAAAGGCGGACGATAGGTGTCCTTGACAAGAACCGACTTGGTTTCGATTCCATATGTGCCGGCGGTGCTGTCCTTGATGCCCGTGGAAGCGAATTTGTAGTCGAAGACGGAAAGTGCCGACGATCCGGATACTGCAGGGAAGGCGATAAGCTCACCGAGCGCATTACGCGCCGCAATCCTTCCCTGACGACGCGAGTTCGTCGCTAGGGCGATGTGGGCATACCCGCCGGTGGGTGCGAATTTCACCAGCGTGGCATCACCGACCGCGTAGATGTCCGGAGCGCTTGTCGCCTGATAGTCATCGACTTCGATAAGCCCGTGCTCACCAAGCTTCACCACATCCTTCAACCATTCGGTATTGGCGCGCACGCCCGCTGATTCGATGACCAGATCGGCGTCAAAAGTGCCTTTATCGGTGACCACTTTGCTGATTGTGCCGTCTTGACCTTCGAAACGTTGCACCGAATGCCCTGTTGCCACGGTAAGACCGTGCTGTTCCAGGCTTGCGGTGAGGGGCTCGGTGAACTCGCTGTCAATGTACAGGGGCAATATGCGGTCCGCGAGGTCGATGACGGTCACATGCTTGCCTGCTTTGGCGAATACCTCAGCGGCCTCTATGCCGATATATCCCGCACCGATAACGACCACGTCGTTGATGTCCGGGTTGACGGTCGCAGCCTTCAGCTTGATGGCCCAATCACGCCCACGCATGGCGTAGATGTTCTTGAGGTCTCTGCCTTCGACGGGAATCTGAGCAGGAACCGCACCAGGGCTGAGGATCAGCTTGTCATAGGACTCATCGCGCTCCTCGCCCGTCTCATGGTTCACGACATGGACGCTATGGGCCTCGGCATCAATGGCCGTAATCTCCTGCTGCACAAAAACATGCACGCCTTTGGCGCTTTCTCCTTCAGGAGTGGCATAACGCACCGCATTGACGTCCTTGACGACACCCTCCAGATACAGCTGCATGCCGCAGGATAGGAAGGAGAGGAAACTTCCCTTCTCATACCATTGGATTTCGGTTTCTGGAGCATCCAGCAGAATCTGCTGAACCGCCTCATACCCTCCGTGTGACGAGCCTACGACGATGACCTTGTGCACTTCACTCATATTGTTGTCCTATTCGTTGTGTGGATATTATCTGTTTCGATGTTGCCCATAACAGTTCATTGTGTGGATGCTGACTGTGGATGGTGACTGTGCAGGCTGCCGATGAATCACGACAGTCGATGCGGCACCTGCACCTTGCTCCGGAACTCCCACGAGACCTCAGGGGTGTGCGGATTCCCGCGCCACCTGTTCGGCACATGAGGAACACAGCCCGCGGAATACTATCTGCGCCTCCAGTATCCGCATGCCGTGAGTGTCCGACGGGGTCAGACACGGAGCCTCGCCTATCACGCAATCGACATCCTCGATGCGACCGCACACCACGCACTGCACATGGTGGTGGTTGTCTCCGACCCTCGTCTCCCAACGGATGCTGCTTGAATCCGGAAGGCTGACGCGTCGCACCACACCGGAGGCCTCAAGCTGCTGCAGCATCGCGTATGCGCCCTGCACTGTGAGAGCTGCGGAATCCTGATGCGCCACGTACTCCGCTATTTCCGCCGCGGTGCTGTGAGGATGCGCATCGAGCGTAGTCAGGACGGCGAGGCGCTGCGATGTCACGCGAATATGCGAGGAGCGCAGGCGTTCCTCCCAGCCAGGTACGGTATCAATACTCATACTTATAAGACTAATTCAAACATTTGAATTAATCAAATCTATAGATAGACAAGTTTTTCACTACCGTGCGATGCACGCTCTCGGAACGCCATCAGGTCACGCTCGGACTTGCTCTCGTCGATACAACACGAGCGAATGTGGTGCTATACCAAAACACCAAGTACTATGGGCACACTGTGGATGCCCTGCCGCAATCGGCGAGCGTGCACGGCAAGCATCGCGCGAGTGGCGTAATTGGTAGCCGCGCAGGATTTAGGTTCCTGTTCCTTCGGGAGTGTGGGTTCAAGTCCCATCTCGCGCACACAACTCAGCCTTGATATTACAGCGGTTCTAAGTGTTCGAATGATTCGAACAGGCACAAATCAGGCACACTTCAAATCAGGAATGCGGTCGCTGATACCCTGAGCAACGCCGTCCAGGTCACTATCGAACAGGTCCGCATACGTATCCGAGGTCATGGCCGCGCTCTTGTGCCCAAGCATCCTCTGCAATGCCTTGACATTCGCACCGGCACTGACGGCAATGCGCCGGCTGCCGCTTGCCGTCGGTCATATGGGACATCAAGCCACAGGCCGGATTCTGCATGTATGCGAGGCTCGCACCAGGCTTATTGATTCAGCCGGAATGGGGCACCAAACTTGGAGTGGTCCAACAGAAGAGGGCAAAAGCCAGGTTCCGGAACGGGAGCATGCAGAATCGTGTGTCTTGAGTCGGTGTCCTTCGCTTCTGTGGTTGCCCCGCCATGTCAGGGAAGGATCTTCTACAATCCACAACACCATCATCGATACGGATCATTCACGATGACGTACGACCAGCTAAAGCGACCACCGCACCGCAATGAACGACCTATTCGATGCCCAATGTCTTCCAACAGGGGCGCCGACAGTGATGTCCACGGCGGTGCAGTGCTCTGAAATCACCTGCTGCGGTGTTTCTTCTTTAGCCCAAGCAGCAGGGCGGCTCCCGAGAGGAGCACACAGCACATGAGCACCAACGGCACGGAGCTCTGCCCCGTTTCGGGCAGCGTGTCGCGCACCCATTGAGCATAGAGCACCATGTCTTTATCGGGCAGCACATCGGTGGCGAAATTCCAATATTTCCGCGCTCCTTCCTGATGCCGTTCTTCGCTCCATCCAACAAACCGATAGCCGGTGCGCACAGGCTGCCGAGATGGTTCTTGTACACTGCCACCCGCCGGAACCCGTTGCGTAACCGGAGCTTCGCCGCTCCCGCCATTCAAGTCGAATGCGACACTATGGATGTTGACCGCTCTCCATTGCGCGAAGAGGGTGAAATCCTTATTGCGAGGAGAGTTTGCGGAGAAATCCCACTGGGTTCCTGATCCGTCCGGCGCCGTGTTCCATCCGACGAAACTGTATCCGCTGCGTGAAGGCTTGGTTGGCTCCTCGAGCGTATCCGTCGAAACAAGGTGCTTTGCCGCAGGTGGAGCCCCACCACCCCCGTTGAGATCAAAGGAGACGGTGGTATAAAAATTGTTGTTGTTCTGGAAGAAGGCGGTTCCCAGGTCCTTGTCTTGGGTGGCGAGACCGAAAAGCATAGTCGAATAATCAATTGCCTGTACGGAATCGGGCTGCCATTCAGGTTGGGACAAGCTGTACCGCCAAAGAATCTTTGTTGATTGATCTGACTGCAAGCTGTAGACACCCTTATTTCGTGAGTATAGATCCAATAGATCTTGCTTGCCGCTGGGATTGATTGGAAGGAAGCCCGAAATGATCTGAGGGGAGATTATTCTAAACTCGTTGTTATTGATCGAGTCGGCATGATATCCGACAGGTGCTGGTGCCGCACCGGCACCGTTCCCCCATTCATAGGTGTCGGCGCCCTCCTCCTCGCTCCAGAGCTTGTCGGCTTTATAGGCATTGGCCATATAGCTACGGTAACCATCTGATTTGGAGAACATGTTCACCATATAATATGGGAACAGGACCGTGAACGAGGACAGGTAATGGTCGGAGTTGTCGGTCAGCAGGTCGATGTCCTTGTATTTCGCGGTGAGTAGATTATCCGTGTCAGCAAACTTGTTGTTCCACAGTTGGACCGCCTTGCTCTGTGGGTTGTCAATGTTCTGATTGTATGCGAGCCAAGCCACGACGATATACTCGTTGTATGGCAGCGTTATAGCTTTGGCGTCGCCGGTACCGTCGGCGTTCATGACCATGTAGATTCCACCAGTGTCGGGGTCAGCTATAGCTGCACCAAAATCTATAGAGTGGTAAAGCTTCGAAACCATGGCGTTGAGTTCGGGGTCATTGAAGTATTTCGCCGCGAATAGTGAGCCGGTCACGAAAATCGCCGTATCGACGGTGCTGAACTCCGAATTCCACTCTCGTGCTCCGGTGTCCATATTGATGAAATGACGGTAATACCCGTTTGCGGTTCTCTCGGCGTTGAATCCTGACGTATTGCCAGTCATGGTGGATATTGTTTTTTTCACATTGGCAAGGGCATCTGGTTCCCAGCCCTTTTTTGCGGCGATGGCTTCCGAGAACAGACCTATACCCGATGCCGCTACGGAGGAAGGGTGATAAGGCGTCGCATTGGTGAGTAGAACACTGTCTCGATAAATGCCTTTGTCGTTTCTCAAATCCTTAAAAACCTGATAACTGTTGTTAAACAGCATGTCTAACGTTGTTGAGTCCGTGCTGTTCGCACTCGGGGCAACTTCATCTGCCTGAGCCGTATACGCGATGAGAAACGGAGGAAGTATGAACAGGAGAGACACAAGCACAACAAGCTTTCTGCATATTGTTTTCATTGAACAAACCTTCGTTGGTTGGATCATGCAAGTATGAACGTTATTTAGGCCAATAATGGTTCATTTCGCCGAGTGCCGCAATGTAAAACAATGTAAGAAAATACAAGCACGATATGTAATACAAAAGTTCTTTCATTGCGACGCATTTCCGGGGCCTTGACGATAACAGATGCGACCTCCCTACACACGAAAGCAGAGCATCGCATGACCCGCAAACACGGCGGAATGCCGGCATCCTCACCATGCCCGTCACCTCCGACCGTGGACTCGACCCTAAGACTCAAATCCACCCAGCGCAGACAGCGGAGAGCTGCTCTCGTCAGAAGCCTCGGTCAGCAATCCATGTTCTGGCCATTTGTCGCCCTGAGATCCAGGCGGCAGGATTCGAGCACCCGACAAGCCCGCATTTCGCTGTCTAGATAACGGAACACCCCTCCATCGCAACATCCGGCAGCATCCGATTTCAAGCCCAGCCCCATCACAGATCCTGCATTTTCCGATTGTTTACCCCACGTACACGTTGCATACCCCGACCGGCTACTGCTCGTCGGTAAAAACGACTGTGTTCCATGGAACATCTCCGTCTGACGAGTACAGGCACGCATCAGCCATCCGCCGAATCCACGTTGCCGCCGGTATGCGCGGAATACTCGCGCTTGCGGCTGAACACAGCATGCCATCTTGCAGCGGAAGCCGAAACAAGGGGAGAAACACACATGCACAGCAAACGTCTGTTGACGGGAACATGCGCCATCGCTCTGATAGCCGCAGGCACGGCTGCGAGCTTCGTCGGCACGGCCCAGGCCGCAGAAACTGGACATTATTACAGCAGCAAACAGCCATATGTCACACCCGACAGCACCGTCTACTCAGCGGCGCCCGCCGGCTATCATCCCATCTACACCGAATCCGTCGCACGCCACGGCTCGCGCGGTCTGTCCAGCTACAAGTACGACGCGTTGCTGCTGAATATGGCGAGAACGGCATCCGAGGAAGGTGGCTTCGTCAGCGAAAGCGTCCGGGACACCTTCATAAGCAACGTCAACGCCTTGGTTGCAGCGAATGTCGATAATGGCTACGGCATGCTCACAGGGCAGGGAGCCGATCAGCATTACGGCATCGGCGAGCGCGCCTATCGGCGCAACTCCAGCCTGTTCTCACAAGCCGCAAGCGATGGAGGAACCATATCCTATCAGTCGTCAGGAGAGGCGCGGGCCACGGAGTCAGGAGAGAACTTCGCCAAGGGATTCAACGCGGCTTCAGCCAACGGCCTGGCGAACAGCACCGTCACTCCACTCGCGCCTGCCGGATCAGGTGCCGCTTCCATCTTCGACAAAACGCCGAACACCCTGTACTTCCACAAGGTCGACAATCCCGACGGCAGCCAAAAGACCGGTGTCGCCGCCCAGATAGCCCAGGAATACGGCGACTTCGTCGACAACGACGCAACCATCGCCAATGCGGAGGATTACATCAAAGGCCTTCCGCAATCCACCACCTCCGCACAGAATCTGCTTTCCGGCATCTTCACACAGGACTTCATCGACAGCATCGGCACCGATAGCTCCCATAAGTGGTACAACACCACCGACGGCAAGAAGCACGACGCGACACAGACCGAATATCTCAACTGCGCAGCCAATGCAGACCCCACAGTCGATGCGGATGCTTGCGGAGAGATGAGCAAATCCATCAAGTCACCGGTTGACGCCGCTATGGATCTGTACAATCTGTATATCATCGCCGTTGATATGAGCAATGAGAACAACAGTGCCCACTCATTCGATTTCAATACCTACTTCAAAGGTCATGAGAATGATGCCTCCTGGTTCGCCTATATCCTCGACTCCGAGGACTTCTACGAAAAAGGTCCAAGCTACTCGGGTCAGAGCTCCACGTATTCCATAGCACAGCCTTTACTCGACGACTTCTTCTCCACCATCGACAATCGGCTTTCGGGCGGCAGCACGGTTGCCACATTCCGCTTCGCACATGCGGAAACTATCATGCCCTTCGCCGCATTGCTCAAATTACCCGGATCAACGACCCAGGCGCCCGCTGTGGAGAATCCACAGAATGAAAGCGATGTATTCAACTACGCCAGCAACGATTGGCGCGGGGAGAGCGTGACGCCTATGGCGGCCAACGTGCAGTGGGACGTCTACACCAAAAGCGGAATCGACCCCGTAACAGCCAAGGCATACACGCCCATCGTTCGCATGCTCTACAACGAGCAGGAAATCCAGTTCAATTCCTCCTGCACACCCGTCTCGGCCAAATCGACATGGTACAAGGAAAGCGAGCTGAAGCGCTGCCTGTCCGGAATCTCGACGGAGGAGTCCCCTCTTATCACAGCCGACACCGGCAATGATTCGAGCACTGGCAGGACCGACACTGACACTTCGGGCGCAACGGGCAGCAACACCGGCAACGGCGCGAGCGCGAACCAGTCCTCCAAAGCCTCGGACAAGGTCGGTGGTGCCTCAAATACGGTCAGTGGCACCAAAACCCTGGCTTCCACAGGCACCGACACCGGCTCGGCGCTACTCATCGCTTCGGTATCCGCAGCGTTCGGCGGCTGTGTGCTGCTCATCGCACGACGCTCGCTCCAGCGTCCCTGAGCGGGAACACGCCTGTATCGCTGCAGTATCGAGGCGGCAGCGATACAGACAATGAGCACCGCATGCTTTGGGGGGTGCCTTGCCGACAAGGACAAGGCACCCCCCCAAAAAAACATCCGTCTTCTATCTACGCTCGGACTTCATGTTCTCGCGCCGACGAAGGAGCAGAGTCGCGCAGCCGACAAGCATCAACAGCACCACACCACCTGCTATCGGGGCAACCGATGCTCCGGTGGTAGCAAGATGCGTCGAGGGGACGCTGGGCTGTCCTGGCGTTCCCGGTTTGCCCGGTGCCGCCGGGGTCGTCGGAGTCGCTGGTGTCGGAGGGACCACCACCTTGGTCTGCGTGGTGCAGTCCGGGTTGGTGGTCTGGTTTTCCGTCGTGCAATTCGGGGTTGGCGGATCAACGCCCTCCGGTGGTACACCCGTCCCCGAAACGACATTCACCAGGGTGGTGCCATCCGTGGCATGCTCCGAAACCACAACCTTGTATACCAGGTCAACCGATTGTCCTGCTCCCAGAGTTCCCTCCCACTTGAGCGAGGACCCTTCGATTTGAGCAGTACCGGCAGCCTTGCCATCGATTGTCGATCGCAGGGAACCCTGGACGTACGTGGAGTTGCTCAGCACCTTGGAAAGGTCGTCGACAACCGTCACGGGTTTCAATTCCACATTGCCTGTATTGCTTGCCGTAACCGTGTAGGTGACGGTGGCACCCGGGGCGACCGTGGCTCCTGACTGAGGGTCTGAGGTCTTTTTGATGACCAGGCCTGCACTCCCCTTGTCGTTTTCGATTTGGCCCAGCTCCGCCACCAGATGATCCGATGAAACCTCGAAGGTGATGGGTTTGGACTTTATCAGATAGCCACTGGGAGCCTTGGTTTCCTCAAGAGAATACTTGCCCCATGCCAGTCCCGTGACCTTCAGCTTTCCTTCGGCGGGATCGGCATCATGGTCACCGTTATCGACGACGGTCTGCTTGCTCCCATCAGGAAGCGTCAGCTGCCATTGCGAACCGGCGATCAGAGCTTTCGTACCCGAGTCGTTCTTTGACCATTCGACGGAACCAGGCTTCTGATTCGCGGTATTCGTCAGGGTTATCGCCGTGGTGACACCCTGGCAGCCGACTGTCAGCTTGTTCGACGAGAAGGTTGCCGCACCCCAAGAGACCGCATCCGTGTCGGCAGGTGTCTGTTCCGACAACGTCACCACGGCACCGGTGGGAATCTGGCCACTGGACACTGCGGAGCCGTCGCCTTTGACCTGAAGCGTCCCCTCGGCTGCGGGGAAGCTCTCGGTGGTATCGGTCGGATTCGGACTTCCGTCAGCTGCACAGTACTGGTATTTTCCTGACTCGTATGAATATTTCACGGTGTACGTCTGAGAATCGTTGACCGCCTGCGACGCCCCTCCGGTGACCTGCTTCTTCACGGAGAAATCGGCTGTGGTGTACAGCGGTATTGTCGCCGTTGATTCATTCGACTTCACGGTCGTGCCACCGTCATTGAAACCTTGCGCAATGGCAGTATTGTCGAAATGCCCGTTCTGGGCTTCCTCGGCGCTCAACGGCCCATACGTTCCGGTGCATGTCATGGAATCAGCAGGTTGAAGTCCACCCTCAGGTTCGGTACACGTGACGTTGTTATTACTGGGTTGACCGTTGATTTTCGCATCCGAAACCGAAATGTTCTTGAGCGTTTCCTGACCGGTGTTGGTCACCAGGAAGGAATATGGCACCGTATCTCCGGCGGCAAAGACGGTCTTGTCGGTTCCACCAAGGCTGCTGTTGTGGTTGACTGTCTTGACCAAACTCAACGCGTTCAGAGGGTTGACCGATTTAACGGCCACGGTGCGAATGAGATGAGCCTCATGTCCGTATCCTGTGGAGGACGCGAAACCGAATTTCACGGTTGACGGGAGCTGAGTAGTCAGTTTGTACGTCGAAACGACAGCTCCGTTAATCGACACGCTGACGGAAGGATACGGATCTGCATCAGTGGTAGGTGAAATCACCACGCGTACCAGCGAGCCGTTGTTGGCACCGGCCACTCCGGCTTCGGGGGCCGAGGTCTGTAAAGCATTGCTTGTTGACGTGTATGCACCGGCGTCGTTTTGCACCATGCAGTACCCTTCGGTGCCGTCTCCTGCACCTCGGAGCACCACGCTGTTCGGAGTCCTGCTATGCTGAACACTCTTGCAAGAGGTACCCACATAAGGCTGCGCAGAATAATTGCCGTAGACATCAAGACCAAGGCCGAGTACACCATGAGCGATGCCGGGCTGCTGCTCGATGCTCGCATATCCTAGCGCACCTCCATACCCAGCGCCTGTCGGGCCCGCCTTTTGCAGCGTATACGAACCGTCGGTGAGGAAGAAGCCGATGCCATCCGCCGCTCCGATACCTGAATCTGATGTATGGAACTGGTATTGGTAAAAACTGATGTCCAACCCGGAACGAGAAGGAATCGCGCGATCAAAGAGCACGTCGCTGGCGGCTCCCTGTGAGTTATCGGTCATTTGCAGGAAGCCGTTGCTCTTCCCGCTCAGATAATCGGTATCAGTGGTCTTCGTGCATTTACCAAGATTGGATTTGCTGCCGTCCGTTGCAGGATCAGTGGCGGACGTCAGGCACGCGCCTCCCAAGGCAATCCATCTGGAGTCATTGACGCTTGAACCGGTGAAGTCCTCGGTCACCAAGGTCGAGCCCAGTTGATCGTCGGCCTTCGCCGAGGTCACCCAGGTTACGCATGTGGCAAACAATACCGCAACAGAAATAAGCAGAGTTATGTATCGAAATAATCGTTGTTTTGTCATATAGTTTTTCCCCCCTGCGAAAGACTAGCAAAGTTCGGCATTCAGCACAATTTTTCGATACCGTCTTTCCGGACCACAATCTCGCATACTTTCAGGGGTCGCGACGCAATATTTGTCACTCATCGACATGAGCAATTTGCCGTCGCACGCGGCGGATGCGCCGACCCCGTCACAGGTCGTTTCACCTGCAAGGCCCAAACCCAGGCGTTGAAGCCGGAACACTCCGTGCTGCACGAAGGCACCCGGGCGCCACGCTTTGCATCCATACGGAACGCCGTATCCCCTCAGCGTGTTTGTTAGAGCATTTGTTTGATATTGGTTATCATTACTGATTGTTGACGGATGATATGGGGTCACCGCCAGCACGAACCATCCGATATCCACACTCATTGAAGAAGAGGGAGATTCCATGCGCCTTTCGCGCTCCATCGCCGCCGGTTTGCTGTGCATCGCAGCAACAGGCGCCCTGATAACCATGCAGGCGAATACTGCGGCACCGATAGCTCACAGCGGGCAAACAACAGAGCCTGCACACCTCGCACAGTCGACCGCCCAATACACCGAATACGCCAAGCCCGTGAAACTGGCCGACGGCAGACTTCGTTTGAAAGGAACCGCGCCCGACTGGACATCCGCAGACAACACGGCAACGTCATCCACACGGGTGGCATCGGGCACAATCTCTGCGACGATACTGTTGAAACCCAACGCGGGACATGCACAACGACAAGCGCTGGAACAATGGCTTGGGGACTCTCAGCTGCAGATTACGCAACGGCATGATTTCATATCTGCCCTGAGCGTTTCAGGAACGCGAGCGGTATTCGGCAAGGCCTTCAGCACCACCTTCATCTCCACCGAAATCGACGGCCGCAGAGCTGTCGCTCCACGGACGGATCTCTCCATACCCGGAAATCTTTCGGCAGTCGAGACCGTCACAGGCCTGGTCGAAACGGATGCCGCAACACCGACGACCCTCTCCTCGCCCACGGAATCCACATCCTCCACCGTCAGCGACGACTGCGCAACGTATTGGGGCGAAAAGCTGACCAAGGATTGGCCAGCCAATGTCATGGTGAAATACCGTTCGAACGCCCTGTGCGGGTACAGTCCTCAACAATTACGGTCGATTCATCAGCTTCCGGCAGCGGCTACGGGCAGCGGCACGACCATCGGCATCGTCGCCGCATACGACGACCCGACCGTGGAGGCGAATACCAATACCTACTTCGCCAAAGCAGGAGCCCAGGTGTTCAGGCCAGGCCAGTACGTCCACCATGCGCCCTCCTCACCCGATGAATCGCGCTGCGGCGGCTCGGCCGCCTGGACCACCGAACAGCATCTCGACGTGCAGGCTGCACACGCCATCGCGCCCGATGCGAACATCGAATACTGGGGAGCAAATGACTGCTCGACCAACAGCCTCTACATGCGCATACTCGATGCCGTTGAGGCCACGAATACCCCTGACGTGATTTCCCTATCTTTCGGAGCACAGGAAGAACTGGATACCGCAGGCGACCGCTCACTGCTGAACCGCATCCTCGTCGAAGCGGCGTCCAGGGACATTTCGGTTTTCGCATCAACAGGGAATGACGGAGATTACAGTAATTCAGGAGACCACCAGGATGGAGCCGACGTCGCTTCCCCCGCTTCCAGCCCATATGTCACGGCGGTCGGAGGAACAAGCACCGGCCTGGATGCCAACGGCAACATCGAGGTCGAGGCAGGATGGGAGACCCAGACACGTTTCGCCCACAACGGGGCCATCATTCCCCCGGGCTTTATCTACGGTGCGGGCGGCGGACAGTCCAAATACTATGCACGTCCGAGCTGGCAACAGGGACTTTCCACTTCGGGAAACGGACGTCTGCTGCCTGACGTGTCGTCACTGGCCGACCCGAACACAGGATTCACCGTCTATTCGCCATCGGACGGAACACCTACCTATGAATCGCACGGCGGGACCAGTCTGGCCACGCCGATGGTCGCAGCCACCGTCGATCTAGCAAAGGCTCAGAGCGGCACGAAAATCGGTTTGGCCGCGCCCTTCCTGTACAAACTCGCAGGTACCGCAGCCTTGCGTGATGTGAAACCCGCATCCGCAGCCACCTGGTATCGGCGAAGCGCCGTGACCGGCCAGCTATGGCTTGAGACCCTCTACATGTGGGACACCAAGCCCCAGAGCCTGCAATCCTCGGCCGGATGGGACCCCGTGACCGGCGTCGGAGTACCGAACGGCAGCGAATTCCTCAAGAACTTCGGAGAACAACAATGACACGTCATATACCGACTTCCATAATCACCAGACGCCTGGGGGCAGGCCTGTCCGCACTGGCCGTCCTGTGCGCCCTCGCCCTTCATATCGCACCGGAAAGAAGCGCCCAAGCGGCCGAAACGGCTGCGACCAGCGCCTACGGCGTCCGCATCCTCGACGCCGATGGAGAGGTCAGACAGAACGCCGCACCACTGAGCGAATGGTCCAGCGGCGCCACAGTGACCAACAGCCTCGATTCGACCGACGACTTCTTCAAACTGAACACTACGCAATCCCACCATCTGAGTTCACGGGCAGCTTCGGACGGCGCATCCGCATCCATCGAAAGCGGTAGTTATCAGCTACGAGACCGGCCGGATGTGGCATTCACCGACCTGAAAGCCACATGCACCCGAGACGGCGGAACCGAGGTGTCCTTCGGCTCTCTCAGCGTAGACGGTAAGAACATCCTGAATCAGGACAAGCTCACCAACGGATACACCTACAACCTGCCGGATTCCGATAGATACGGCAGTACCACGCTGCATATCGCCGAGCGTGCGTCGGATGCCAACGGGCGGACCACGGCAACGGCTCTGCGCATCGAGGGAGAGGCTGGCGCATCCGAAATTTGGCGCGTGCAGCTCGGCGTCGTGAGCTGCGCAGCCGCACCTGTGGTGCAGACACCTGCGGCGGCATCGGGAATAACCGTGACTGCACAGGACGGCACGCCCATCATCGACCAGCAGCCCCGCATCGACACCACCGGTTCAGTATCCTCGGATACGGTCGAGTCCAAAGAACATCACATCACCGCGAGCAACATCAGCGTTAAGCGGTCCGACGACGGCAGCGCACATGTGTCTCTGGACTCCTTCGAGCAGGTACCCGACACCTCGGATATCGGCATGTACATGTGGAGCGCCCTGAGAGTATACGGGCTGTCCTTGGATGTAAAGTCCGACGGGTCATCCAGCGTATCCTTCGCCGGAGGCACCTCAGGTGTTTTCGTCAACGGAGTATGGATCAACAGCGGAACCGACCTGTATACGGGAATGGATGCGAACGGCAACGCCCGAGTGCATGTGTATTTCAACGAACGCATCACCAATGCAGACGGCAGCATCACCATCAACGCCCTTCGATACCAGGATCTCACCGGAGCATATCCTTCCGTGATACTCGGGCAAACACGGTGGTCACCCGCCAAAACACCCGTCGACCCGGAGCCCAATCCGACACCGGACCCTTCGGACGA